>DASSUC010000065.1:0-5764 GCA_035707405.1 Micromonosporaceae bacterium
CGTCCTCGCGCTGACCAGCCCGTCCTTCGACATCGCGGTGCTGGAGCTCTTCCTGCCGCTGCTGACCGGGGCCCGGGTGGTCGTCGCCTCCCCGGCCGACGCCGTGGACCCGCAGCGCCTCGCCGCGCTGGTGCGCTCGGAAGGGGTGACGGTCGCGCAGGCCACGCCGGTCACCTGGCAGCACCTGCTCGCCACCGCCACCGCCACCGGCGGGGCCGGGGCCGCCACCGCCGGCGGCAGCGGCCTGCGGCTGCGGCTCGCGCTGTGCGGGGGCGAGCAGGTCCCCCGGGCGCTCGCCGACCAGCTGTGCACCGTCGCCGACGAGGCCTGGAACATGTACGGACCGACCGAGACCACCGTCTGGTCGCTGGTCTGGCGGCTCACCCCAGGGGAGGAGGGGCCGGTGCCGATCGGGCGGCCCATCGCCAACACCACCGCGTGGGTCATGGACCCGCAGCTCCGCCCGGCGCCCCTCGGGGTCCCCGGCGAGCTGTGCATCGGCGGCGCCGGCCTGGCCAACGGCTACCACGGCCTGCCCGCGCTGACCCGGGCGAGGTTCGTCACCGCGGGCAACGGCGAGCGGCTGTACCGCACCGGGGACCTGGCCCGGCTGACCGACGACGGGGTCCTGCACTTCCTGGGCCGCACCGACAGCGGGTCGGCGCCAGCGGCGTACCGCGTCGCTGGTCAGCCCTCGCGGAGCCGCCAGCCCTGGATGTAGGTCGGTGCGGGGGTGTACTGCTCCTCGTGGCCCATGGTGCTCTCCTTCACCCAGCACCCACCGA
This sequence comes from Micromonosporaceae bacterium, assembly GCA_035707405.1. Lineage (GTDB taxonomy): Bacteria > Actinomycetota > Actinomycetes > Mycobacteriales > Micromonosporaceae > DASSUC01. The sequence continues at coordinate 786 of DASSUC010000065.1, forward strand.
TGCTGCGCCGGATCACCACGTAGCCCATGAAGGTGACGTCGTACACGTTGACGCCGTAGTCCCCGATCACGGCGCCGTACGCCGGCACCGTCGCGGTCGTGGACACGCCGATCATCGTCGTGGTGCTCGGCCCGTTGTGGCAAGGACCAGGTGAGGACGGCGTACGGTCGACCCGGCCGACCTCTACCCGCCGGACACCGTGCACCGGATGGGCGACAACGGCAAGGTCGCCGGCGGCGACACCGTCACCGTGCGGTCGTCGGACTACCCACCGGGCGGTGGCCTGCTCCTGACGGTCACCAAGGATGTGCAGCGCGACGGCGCCTGGCACCTGACCGTGGTCTACCTCGCGTACGTCGACGTCGCCAAGATCCCGACCTGTGTGAACTTCGTCGACCCCGGCACCGGGTGAGGTCAGGAGCCGGCGAGCTGGAAGTGCCAGATGATCGTCGAGGGTGTTCCGCGCAGCGCCCGCATCGCCCCCGGCACCAGCTCCATCAGCGACCATGGCCAGTCGTCCCACCCGCCGACGGTGACCTCCGGGGCCGGCGGCGGTGGCTGGTCCGCGGGCGGCCGCCGGGTCTCCTCGCAGCGCCGCACCTGGAGCCCTGCCGGAAGTGCCGCGCGGAGGAAGTCACCTGCGGTGTGGCGGTAGGTGGCCACCAGGCCCGGCTCGCCCGCGGGTCCGAGCGCCTTGACGACCGAGCCGAGGAGCACCAGCTCATGGTGCACGTCGGAGATCACCAGGTGCCCGCCGGGGCGGAGCACCCTGGCGAGCTCGGCCAGCACCGGACCGAGCGCGGGTACGTGCGCCAGGGCCAGGCCGGACACGACGCTGTCCACCGCACTGGTGGCCAGCGGCAGCCGGTGCAGGTCACCGAGCAGGAAGTCGGCCTGCGGCACCCGGGCGCGGGCGCGCCCGATCATCTCCGGGGAGCTGTCCACGCCGATGACGTGATGCCCCTGCGCCGCCAGGTACGCCGCGTACCTGCCGGTGCCGCACGCCGCGTCGAGGACGGTGCCTTTCGGCTGTGCGTCGAGGATCTCGTGCATGACCGGCTCGTCGTCGTCGAACAGCGTGTTGCGGGGCTCGTCATAGGTGCCCGACCACTGGCGGTACGCCGTCACCGTGTCCCCACGGCGGGCCATGACCCCCTCGTGTCTGGCCAGTGCCTCGTTGTCGAGCAGGCGGCGGACCTCGGCCAGGCGGGCCTCGACGAACTCCCTGTCGAAGTCGCCGGCCCACGCCCGCAGCAACGCCATGCCCTCGATCCCCAGCAGGTAGGCCAACGGGTGCTGGTAGATCATGTGGGGACGTTAGCGGGCGGGTCAGGACGCCTCAAGCCATTTTCGTCCTAACCGGACGTGCGTCGCGCTGGCGGCTGGGGCGCCCATCGGCCCGGGGGTCTGCGAGACTTGCGGCTCGTGGACGCTGATGAGTTCTGGACGGTCGTCGAGTCGGCCCGTGGCAGCGTCGACCAGCTGGAGGACGAGGGCGGTGAGCTGGTCGCCGAGGCGCTGGCGTCGCGGCTGGCGGCGACCTCGCCGCAGGCCATCCTCGAGTTCGAGGCGCAGTTCCGCAAGGCGCATGGTGCCCTGTACCGGTGGGACGTGTGGGCGGCAGCCTACCTGATCGGCGGCGGGTGCTCTGACGACATGTTCTCCGACTTCCGGGCCGGGGTCGTCGCACTGGGTCGGCAGTGGTGGCAACGGGTCCTGGCCAACCCCGACGAGCTGGCGGACCATCCGCTGGTGCGCCGGGCGGCGGCCGAGGAGGACGACGACGTCATCTTCGCCGAGCCGGTCGGCTACGCCGCCGCCGAGGCGTACGAGCGGCTCACCGGGGACGACTGCGCCTTCTACGAGGCCTGGCAGGCGAGCCCGTACGCCGCGCAGGAGGACGCTGGCGACGGCGAGGACATGGGTGAGAGGTTCGACTTCGACGACAACGACGAGATGCGGCGCCGGCTGCCGCGGCTGGCCGCCCTGTTCGCCATCGACCTCGACTCGGAGGACGCGCCGTAGGCGGGCTCAGACCACCCGTTCGTTCCCGCCGTCGACGGGCACCTGCGCGCCGGTGGTGGCGGCGAACCCGTCCGAGCACAGCGCTGCCACGACCTCGCCGACCTGGCGGCTGGTGACCTCCATGCGGAGCAGGTTGCGCCGCTTGTACCCGGCGACGCTGAGCCCGTACCGGGCGGCCCGGTCGCGCAGCAGGTCCTCGGTCCACAGCCCGGTGTCGAACACGGCGTCGGGGTGCACCAGGTTGACCCGGATGCCGTCGGCGGCCCACTCCAGCGCGGCGACCCGGGCCAGCTGGGTGACGGCCGCCTTGGACACGGAGTACGCCGCGGCGCCCGGCCCAGGCGCGGGGACGTTCTTGGAGGCGATGACGACCACCCGGCCCCCCTGCGGGGCCAGCGCCAGCAGCGGGTGGACGGCGCTGAACAGGTGCGCGACCGACTCGGCGTTGACCGCCATGGCGTGGCGCCACTCCGCCGGGTCGAGCCGGGCCAGCGGCTGGGCGGCGGGGAAGACGCCGGCCGCGGCGACGAGCATGTCCACCCCGCCGAAGCGCTCCACGCCGGTGCGGATGGCATCGGCGACCGCGGCCGGGTCGGTGACGTCCCCCTGCACCGCCAGGTGGTCCGGCGCCCGTACCGGGTCGGGGTTGAGGTCGAGCCCGACCACGGCCGCGCCCCGGGCGCGTAGCGCCTCGGCGCAGGCCCGGCCGATCCCGGAGGCGGCCCCGGTGACCAGGGCCACCTCGCCGGTGAACGGGGCCCGCGCCCCGGCCCGGCCCAGCTTGGCCTGCTCCAGCTCCCAGTACTCCACGTCGAACAGGTCGGCCGCGCCGAGCGCCTGGTAGCCGCCGAGCGACTCGGCCGTCGCGATGACGTCGATCGTGTGGTGGTAGATGTCCGCCGCGATGTCCGCGTCGGCCACCCGTGGCCCGGCGGTGAGCATGCCGTACGCCGGGTCGAGCAGCACCCGGGGCGCGGGGTCGAGCATGGTCAGCGGTACCCCCCGGCGGTCCTTGTGCTCGGCGAAGTAGCGCTGGTACTCCCGGGCGTACCCGGCGACGTCGCGGCCCAGCAGCGGGACCCGCTTGGTGCGGATGACGTGGTCCGGGGTCAGCGGGCCCCGCTGCGAGCGCTCCGGCTGCGCCAGGAACCCCCGCACCCGCGCGTTGTCGTGCCGGCTCACCACCATCGGCCGGCCGGCGATGTCCGAGATCTCCTTGCGCAGCGCGGCGATCTCCACCGGCGCCACCGCCGGCCGCGGCTGGTCCGCCCATTGTGGACGGTGTGGGGCCAGGAAGCGCTCGGCCCGGCCGACCAGCTCGACGTGGCGCTGGTACGCCTCCCGCGTGCTGGCCCCGAACGTGAACAGCCCGTGGTTGAGCAGCACCAGCCCGGGCGTGTCCGGCGCCAGCCGCGCGGGGACCGTCGCGGCGCAGAGCCGGGCCAGGTCGAAGCCGGGCATCACGTACGGCACGACCACCACGTCCGCGCCGAGGGCCGACCGGACCACGGCCTCGCCGTCCGGCTGGTTGGTCAGGGCGACGACCGCGTCGGCGTGGCTGTGCAGCACGGCCGGGTGGGGGAGCAGCGCGTGCAGCAGGGACTCCACGCTCGGGTCGGGCGCTGCCGCGTCGAGCCGGGCGGCGCGCAGCTCGTTCATCATCTGCGTGTCGGTGAGGCGCTCCAGCTCGAGCAGGCGGCGCAGCCGGTCCAGCCGCAGGGCGGTGAAGCCCTTCCGCTCGATGGTGGCCAGGTCCCAGCCGCTGCCCTTGACGTACAGCACCTCGACCAGGTCCCCGAACACGTCGGGCACGGCCGTCTTCACCGAGGTGTTGCCGCCGCCGTGCAGCACCAGGGTCGGCTCGGCGCCGAGCAGCCGTGAGCCGTACCTGCACTGGCCCACCGGATCGTCGGCACCTGGCGCGGCTGCGGGGTCCCAACGATCGCTGATCATGCGGCCACCATAGCCGGCCGCCGGAAACAGCCTAAATGGCACGCGGGGCGGGGTGATGCGGGCGCGAGGACAGCGGTAGCGTGGCGGGTGCGCCGGTAGGCGGCATGGTCGGCCTGCCGGCCGCGCCTTTTCATGGCCCGGCAGATGGCTCATCGCGACCGCCGGCATCGCGCTCGCGATCATATGTGGAGGATGCCTGCATGTCCCACAACGGGGAGCTGCTCGCGGCACGCGACGACAACGCCTCGCGGCGAGGCTTCGTGATGGCGGTGCGCGGCTACGACAAACGGCAGGTGGACCAGTACGTCTCGCAGGTGGACAGCGCGATCGCGACCTTGGCTGCCGAGCGCGAGCGGGCGCTCGCCCACATCCAGGAGCTCAACGCCCGCCTGCAGCAGCTCCAGCTGGAGCTGGTCGAGGCGCGCGAGCGGCCGACCCGGGTGGACCGGGCGTCGTTCCGCCACCTGGGACCCATGGTCGACCAGATCCTGGCGCTGGCTGAGAAGCAGGCCGAGCAGATCACCAGCACCACTGCGCAGCGGGCAGCCAACCGGCAGGCCGAGGCGGACAAGGTGCTCAGCGACGCCGAGGAGAAGGCCGAGCAGCGGCTGCGCGAGCTCGACGAGGAGCTGGCGGCCCGGCGTACCGCCGAGGACAAGGCCCACGAGGAGCGCTGCGCCGCGGCGCAGGCCGAGCTCGCCGAGATCCGTAAGGTCGCCGACCGGCTGCGGGCGGAGGGCGAGGCCGACCACGAGCGGGCCGAGCAGGAGGCGCAGCGGATCAAGGAGCAGAGCGCCCAGCGGATGGAGCAGGCCCGGGCGGAGTCCGAGGCGCTGCTGGAGGCGGCCCGCTCCCGGGCGGAGCAGGAGGTGGCCCAGCGGCGGGCCGACGTGGAGCGGGAGATCGTCGACCGGCGGACGGAGGCGGCCCAGAAGATCGCCGCCCTGCACGCCCAGGCCCAGCACCACTGCGCCGAGGTGCGCCGCCGCGGGGACGAGCAG
>DASSUC010000066.1:0-11286 GCA_035707405.1 Micromonosporaceae bacterium
GTCCAGGTCCGGCAGGCTCCTGCGGACCTGCCCGATCGCCTCGCGGGCGCGCCGGGTCCAGCCCGCCGGCACCTCCTCCTTGAGCCCGCCGACCCGGTTGAACATGTAGTGCATCCGGCCGCCGGAGACCTCCTCCATCACGGCCTGGAGGACCTCCCGCTCCCGGAACGCGTAGAACGCCGGGGTGAGCGCGCCGATCTCCAGCGGGTACGACCCCAGGAACACCAGGTGGCTGAGCACCCGGTTCAGCTCGGCGAGCGCGGTGCGCAGCCACACCGCCCGCTCCGGCACCTCCAGCCCCATCAGCCGCTCGACCGCGAGCACCACGCCGAGCTCGTTGGAGAACGCCGACAGCCAGTCGTGCCGGTTGGCGAGCACGATGATCTGCCGGTAGTCGCGCACCTCGAACAGCTTCTCGGCGCCCCGGTGCATGTAGCCGATGACCGGCTGGCAGGTCACCACCCGCTCGCCGTCGAGCACCAGCTTGAGCCGGAGTACGCCGTGCGTCGACGGGTGCTGGGGCCCGATGTTCAGCATCATGTCGGCGGTCTCGAGCCCGGTACCGGTGCCGACGGTCAGCTCGGACAGGCCCGCATCGGTGGTCATGCCCTGCATCGTGCCACGTCCCGCCAGGCGGCCGGGGGGCCGACACCGACCGGCTGCGCGAGCCAGTAGTGACCGCCGAGGCCGGCCGGGTCGGTCAGCTCGGCAGCTGCCGACGCGGCGACCAGCGCGCGCAGGTAGCCGGCCGGGTCGCGGTGGGCGAGGTCGAGCGGGGGCCGCTGCCCGCTCACGCCCAGCGCCCGCAGGGCGTCGCGCTGAGCCAGCAGCAGCGCACCCGGCCGGACCAGCGCGTCCATCGCCACATGTGCGGTGATGTCGCACGACCCGTCCGGCACCGGGGGGACCTGCCGGCCGGCCCGGAAACCGGTCAGCGTGCCGAACACCGGGCGCCGGTCCGCCATGTGTCCATAGTCGACACACAGGGCGAGGCCCCGCCGCACCGCCGCGACGGCCGCGGCCCAGGCCTCGTCGCGGGGGGCGCCGATCTCGGCCCGGGCGCCCGGCTCGCCGGGCAGCGGCCACCACCGGGCCAGCCACCGGGCGTCCGGCCCGGACACCGGCCCGCCCAGCGTCTCAGCGCCGCTGGCCCGGTCCACCAGGACGTAGCGGGCCACCCCGGCCTCGTCGAGGCCGGCCACGTCCAGCGGCACGTTGTCCAGCCACTCGGTGGCCACCAGCAGGCCGGTCACCGGGTCCCCGGGCAGGTCGGCGCGCCAGCCCAGCCAGTCCGGCAGCCCGGGCGGGCGGGGAGCCCGCTCGACGGCGACCAGGTGCAGCCGCCGGCGCAGCTGTGCCGGGGCCGCCGCGGCGAGCGCGCACAGCAGCTCGCCGCGCCCGGCGCCGACGTCCACCACATCCAGCCGGGATGGCGAGCCCAGTGCCTGGTCCAGCCAGCTGAGCAGGCCCAGCAGCGCGCCGGTGAACTGCGCGGACGCGTGCACGCTGGTGCGGAAGTGCGCGGCCGGCCCGCCGCCGGGAGCCGTGAAGAAGCCGTCCGGGCCGTAGAGCGCCCGTTCCATCGCCGCGCGCCAGCGCACCGGCTGCGCCCGTACCGCGTCGCCCCGCACCACCGGTGAAGGTTTTCACAAGTTCTTGTCCCGGGTAGTGGACAGGGACGGATACTTGCGATCGACCGGTACCACGCTACGAGGACTGGATCACCGCATGAGCGCGACACTGCGCCCGGCCGTATCGCCGGGTTCCGCCCGCCTCCGCCATCCCCGCCGCACCCTGGCCGTGGGCATCATCGGTGCCGGACGCGTCGGGACTGTCCTGGCCGCGGCCCTGGCCCGGGCCGGCCACCGCATCGTGGGCGCGGCCGGCAAGGACGGCACCGACCCGGCCACCGCCCGGGCCCGGATGGCGCGCCTGCTGCCCGGCACCCGGCGGCTGCCGGCGGCCGAGGTGGCCCGCCGCAGCGAGCTGGTGCTCCTCGCAGTCCCCGACGACGTGCTCGCCCCGCTCGTGGCGGACCTGGCGGAGTCGGGATCCTTCTGGCCGGGACAGGTCGTGGTGCACACCTCCGGCGCGCACGGGACCGGCGTCCTGCATCCGGCCACCGCCCGGGGGGCCCATCCGCTGGCGGTGCACCCGGCCATGACGTTCACCGGCCGCCCCGATGACCTCACCCGGCTGCCCGGCACGTCGTACGGGGTGACCGCGCCGGAGGAGCTGCGCCCGCTCGCCGAGCGGCTCGTCCACGACCTGGGCGGAGTCGTCGAGTGGGTGGCCGAGCCGGCCCGGCCGCTCTACCACGCCGCGCTCGCGCACGGGGCGAACCACCTGGTCACACTCGTCAACGAGGCGCTGGACCGGTTGCGGGACGCGGGTGTGGTGCACCCCGAGAAGGTGCTCGCCCCGCTGCTCGGCGCCGCGCTGGAGAACACGTTCCAGCTCGGCGACGCCGCGCTGACCGGCCCGGTGTGCCGGGGTGACGCCGGCACGGTCGCCCGCCACCTGGACGCGCTTACGGCGGTCGCACCGGAGTCGGTGCCGGCCTACCGGGCGCTCGCCCGGCGCACCGCCGACCGGGCCATCGCGGCCGGCCGGCTGCGGCCGACCGATGCCGAGCCGCTGCTGGACGTGCTCGCCAGCCGCCGGACGGTCCGCTCATGAACATGACGGGTGACCGCGTGGACGTCGCCCGCAGCCGCGCTGAGCTCGCCGACGCCCGGGACGGCATGGCCGGCCGGGTGGCCGTGGTGCTGACCATGGGCGCGCTGCACGAGGGCCACGCCGCACTGCTCGCGGCGGCTCGGGCCGGCGCCGACCACGTCATCGTCACGATCTTCGTGAACCCGTTGCAGTTCGGGCCGCACGAGGACCTCGACCGCTATCCCCGTACCCTGGAAGAAGATCTTGAGATCTGCCGCGCGGTCGGCGTCGACCTGGTCTTCGCCCCGGCCCGCGACGAGGTCTACCCCGACGGGGAGCCCGCGGTGCGGGTCAGCCCCGGCCCGCTCGGCGAGCAGCTGGAGGGCGCCAGCCGCCCCGGGTTCTTCCACGGCGTGCTCACTGTCGTGCTCAAGCTGCTCCACCTCACCCGGCCGCACCGGGCGTACTTCGGCGAGAAGGACTACCAGCAGCTGGTGCTGGTCCGGCGGATGGCCCGGGACCTGGACCTGCCGGTGGAGGTCTGCGGCGTGCCGACCGTGCGGGAGCCGGACGGGCTGGCCCGTTCCAGCCGCAACCGCTACCTGTCCCCGGCCGAGCGGGAGGCGGCGCTGGCGCTGCCCCGCGCCCTGGCCGCGGGGGCCGACGCCGCCGCGGCCGGAGCCGGGGTCGAAGGCGCGCTCTCCGCCGCGCACCGGGTGTTCGCGGGTACGGCCGAGGTAAAGCTGGACTACCTCGTGCTCACCACCCCGGACCTCGCCCCGGCCGACGCGGCGTTGGCCGGTCCGGGCCGCCTGCTCGCAGCGGCGTGGGTGGGTGCCACCCGGCTGATCGACAACGTGCCCGTGATGGTCGGTGCAAGCGGCTGACCGGCCACAACGCGCTGGCCGTACGCTCCCGGGGGTCTGGGTCTTGCCCAGGTGGCATATGCTCCCCATCCGAGCACACTCGGGGGAGGCGTCATGCGACGGTGGTTGGCGACGACGGTGCTCGGCGCGGCGGCGGCCCTGGTGCTCTCCGGCTGCCAGGCACCGGGCGGGGCGGACGGCAAGCTGGTCGACGACTGGGCCGCGCTCGGCGAGCCGAAGGTGCCGGTGCCGACCGCGGGCACGTGCTACACGGGCTCGGCAACGGAGGTGCTGGACCTCGCCGGTGCCGCCCTCACCGACGCCGGCTCGTGCACGGCTGAGCATGTCGCGGAGGTGGCCCACGTCGGGCAGGTCACCGGGGCGGACGCCAGCCGTTCCTCGGTCCCGGCGCAGGACAGCGCGGCCGGCAAGGCGGCGTACACGGACTGCGCGGGCGCGGTGCGGGAGTTCCTCGGCGACGAGTGGATGGCCGGCCGGCTGTACCTGATGGTGCACTTCCCCAGCGAGCGGCAGTGGGACGGCGGCGCCCGGCACTACCGGTGCAGCCTGGTGGAGATCGCAAGCGAGGGCGGCAAGGTGGTCAAGCGCAACAGCAGCCTGCGCGACGGGCTGCGCGGGGACCGGCCACTCGGCGTCGCCTGCGCGAACGACTTCGGCAAGGACGCCAAGACGGTGGACGGGATCGACTTCGTCGACTGCAAGGCCAAGCACACCGCCGAGTTCAGCGGCGTCTACACGGTCACCCCGCCCGGCCGGGCGTACCCGGGCGACGACGCCCTCGACAAGCTGGCGCTTCAGGGCTGCGAGCGGCTGGCCGCCAGATACCTCGGCCTGCCCGGCACCGACATCCCGGACGGGCTCGCCTGGCTCTACTGGGGAGAGTTCAAGGAGGGCTGGGGCCGGGGCAACCAGAGCTTCCGCTGCTACGTCGGCGTGTACGACCGCAACAAGCCGATCCGCGCCGGGGCCACGCTCAAGGGCCTGGGCAGCAAGCCCGTCCCGCGGTAGCGAACCACCGGAGTCGCCGCCGCTCGCGCCGTCGTGTTGACTGACGGGGTGCTGCTGCCCGTCCTGCCACGCCGGCTGGCCGCGCCCGACCCGGGCTGGGCCGAGACCACCGACGTGGTGGTGGTCGGCTCCGGCATCGCCGGGTTGACCGTCGCGCTGCACCTGCGCGAGGCGGGCCTGCACGTGACCGTGGTGACGAAGGTGAACATCGACGACGGCTCCACCCGGTGGGCGCAGGGCGGCATCGCCGCGGTGCTCGACCCGCTGGACACACCCGCCGCGCACGCCCGGGACACGCTGGTCGCCGGGGTCGGCCTGGGCGACCCGGCAGCGGTCGACGTGCTGGTGCGGGAAGGCCCGGCCCGGGTACGCGAGCTGATGCGGCTGGGCGCGGAGCTCGACCGGCACCCGGACGGCACGCTGATGCTCACCCGGGAGGGCGGCCACCTGGCCAACCGCATCGTGCACGCGGGCGGCGACGCGACCGGGGCGGAGGTGCAGCGGGCGCTGCACGCCGCGGTCCGGCGGGACCCGTGGATCCGGCTCGTGGAGCACGCCCTGGTCCTGGACCTGGTGTCCACTGCGGACGGCCGGGCGGGCGGGGTGACGCTGCACGTCCTCGGCGAGGGCTCGGAGGACGGCGTGGGCGCGGTGCTCGGCCGGGCGGTGGTCCTCGCCACCGGCGGCCTGGGCCAGGTCTACGCCTCCACCACCAACCCCTCGGTGTCCACAGGGGACGGTGTGGCGCTGGCGCTGCGGGCCGGTGCCACCGTCACCGACCTCGAGTTCGTCCAGTTCCACCCGACCGCCCTGGCGACCGGCCGGGATGGCGGCGCCCAGCAGCCGCTGGTGTCCGAGGCGCTGCGCGGCGAGGGCGCGCACCTGGTGGACGCCGACGGCAAGCGGTTCATGCTGGGCCAGCACGAGCTGGCCGAGCTGGCCCCGCGGGACGTGGTGGCCAAGGCGATCCACCGGGTCATGCTCGCCTCCGGCGCCGACCACGTCTACCTCGACGCCCGTCACCTGGGCGGTGACTTCCTGGCCCGGCGGTTCCCGACCATCGTGGCGTCCTGCCGGGCGGCCGGCGTGGAGCCGGGTGACGAGCCGGTCCCGGTGGCACCGGCGGCCCACTACGCCAGCGGCGGCGTGCGTACCGACCGGCACGGCCGCACCTCCATCCCGGGCCTGTACGCCTGCGGCGAGGTGGCCTGCACCGGCGTCCACGGCGCGAACCGCCTGGCCAGCAACTCCCTGCTGGAGGGCCTGGTCTTCGCCCGGCGGATCGCGACCGACATCGCCCGCGCGAGCGGGCCCGAGCCCCCGGCGCCGCCGGCCGGCGCAGCCGCCCCGCAAGCCTGGGGTGGTGCGGCAGCCGGAGCCGCTGCCACCGCGGGTGCGGCGCCGGCGGCCTGGGCGGTCGACCCGGCGGGCAGCACGGCCCTGCGGTCGGCGATGAGCCGGGGTGCCGGCGTGCTGCGCTCCGCGGCGTCGCTGGCACAGGCCGCGGCCTGCCTGTCCGGGCTGGGCGAGCGCCGGGCCAGGCCGAACACCGCCAGCTGGGAGGCGACGAACCTGCTCACCGTGGCCGCGGTGCTGGTGGCCGCGGCGTACGCCCGCGTGGAGACCCGCGGCTGCCACTGGCGCGAGGACTTCCCGACCGCCCGGCCGGAGTGGCTGGGCCACCTGCTCACCTCGCTCGGCCCGGACGGGCGACCGACCGTGACCTGGGAGCCGCTGTGACACCGTCCACTGTAGAAGCGCTGCGGGCGGCCGGGCTCGACCCGGCCGCGGTGGAGGAGATCGTGCGCCGCGCGCTCGCCGAGGACCTCGGCCCACAGCGGCTCGACGTCACCAGCGTCGCCACCATCCCGGCCGACCGCACCGACGTCGCCGACCTGGTGGCCCGCGCCAGCGGGGTGGTCGCCGGCCTGCCGGTGGCGGCCGCGGTCTTCGACGCGGCGTCGGAGGGTACCCTGCGGTTCGAGGCCAGGGCGCACGACGGCGCGCGGGTGGCGCGCGGGGATGTGCTCGCCACGGTGGCCGGCCCCACCCGGGCCATGCTCTCCGCCGAGCGCACCGCGCTCAACCTGCTCTGCCGCATGTCCGGGGTGGCCACCCACACCCGGGCCTGGGCCGACGCGGTGGCCGGCACCGGCACCGCGGTCCTGGACACCCGCAAGACAACGCCCGGGCTGCGGGTCCTGGACAAGTACGCGGTCCGCGCGGGCGGCGGCACCAACAAGCGGATGGGCCTCTACGACGTGGCGATGGTCAAGGACAACCACACGCTGGCCGCCGGCGGGGTCACCGCCGCGCTGGAGCGGGTCCGTGCCGCGTTCCCGGACGTGCCGGTGCAGGTGGAGGTGGACACGGTGGCGGAGGCGGTGGCGGCGGTCGAGGCGGGCGCCACGTTCCTGCTGTGCGACAACATGCCGCCGGCGGTGCTGCGCGAGGTGGTGGCCGCGGTGGCCGGCCGGGCCGAGCTGGAGGCGACCGGCGGGCTGACCCTGGACCGGGCCGGCGAGTACGCCCGGACCGGGGTGGACTTCCTCTCGGTCGGAGCGCTGACCCACTCGTCGCCTATCTTGGATATCGCGCTCGACCTGAGGCCCAAGGGGTGGTGAGCCATGCTGCTGTGCATCGACATCGGTAACACCAACACGGTGCTCGCGACCTTCGACGACGACAAGCTCGTGCACTCGTGGCGGATCAAGACCGACGCGCAGTCGACCGCCGACGAGATGGGCCTGCTCTACCGCGGCCTGCTCGCCGGCGACGCGGTCGAGCTGACCGGGGTGGCCGCGTGCTCGACGGTCCCGGCCGCCCTGCGCTCGCTGCGTACGATGCTCAGCCGCTACTACGGCTCGATCCCCAACCTCGTCGTGGAGCCGGGCGTACGCACCGGCGTGCAGCTGGCGATCGACAACCCCAAGGAGGTCGGTCCGGACCGGGTGGTGAACACGCTCGCGGCGTACACGCTCTTCGGCGGGCCGTCGATCGTGGTGGACATCGGCACGACGATGACCTTCGACGTGATCAGCGGGCGCGGCGAGTTCCTGGGCGGGGCGTTCACGCCCGGCATCGAGATCTCGTTCGACGCGCTCGCCGCCAGGGCCGCCCAGCTGCGCAAGGTCGAGCCGGCCAAGCCCCGCTCGGTGATCGGCAAGAACACCGTGGAGTGCCTCCAGTCCGGCATGTTCTTCGGCTACGCCGGGCTGGTCGACCGCATCGTGGAGCGGATGGCCGAGGAGCTGGGCCCGCTCCGCGCGGTCATCGCCACGGGCGGGCTGGCCCCGGTGGTGCTGGGCGAGTGCCGCACCATCACCCACCACGAGCCGATGATCACCCTGATCGGCCTGCGGATGGTCTACGAGCGCAACGCCCTGACCGCGCGGTAGGCCACGGTCAGGTAGGGCAGCGGGAAGCTCTCCCGGCCGCGCAGCTGGGGGTGGGTCGTGGCGAGCTCGCGTACCCGCGCCTCCAGCTGCGCGCGCCGCGGCGCCCGGGCGGTCAGGTAGTAGGAGCGGGACCGCACCAGCGCCACCAGGCTCTCCGGCGTGTGCGTGGTGGCGTGCCGGAACGCCGCCCGCTGCACCGGCCCGAACGCCGGCCCGAGGTCGGGGGCACGCCAGCCGTCATGCGCGCACCGGTCGTCGCCGTAGAGGATCTCCGACAGCGCCGCCACCCAGGGCTCGGCCTCGTCGCGGATGTTCCACACCGGAGCGAACACCCCGCCGTCCCGCAGCACCCGCGCGATCTCCGCGGGGGCGCGCTCCTGGTCGAACCAGTGGTACGCCTGCCCGGCCACGACCGCGTCAACGCAGCCCGCGGTGAGCGGGACCGCCTCGGCCGAGCCCGCGAGCGGGGTCACCTCCGGCGCTGCCGCGGCCAGCCGGGCCAGCATGCGGATGTCCGGGTCCACCGGGATGACGCGGTGCTGGCAGCGCAGCAGCGCCTGGGTCAGCTTCCCGGTCCCGGCGCCCAGGTCGACCACCCGGCACGGCGTCTCGCCGAGCGCCCACCGCACCGCCTGGGGCGGGTAGGACGGGCGGATCCGGTCGTAGTGCGCGGCCGACCCGCCGAACGACAGCCGGTGTGCGTCGAATGTGGTCACCAGGCCATGGTGCGATATCCGCGGAGCCGGCAGGAGCGGGTTGAGTAGGCTCTTGCGCCAACAGCCCGTGCGCCGCTGCCGAGCAGCGGGCGCCGCAACTGCAAAGGACACCGCCGTGACCGCAGAGCCCGCCGCCGGCCCGCCCGCTGGCGCGTCGCCGGCCGCCGCCGACGACCTGCCGGAGCAGATGCGGGTACGCCGGGCCAAGCGGGAGGCGTTGATCGCTGACGGCGTGCCGCCGTACCCGGTCGCGGTGCCGCGGACCACCACCCTCGCGGAGCTGCGGGAGCGCTTCGGGGACCTGCCCACGGACACGGCCACCGGGCACGAGGTCTCGGTGACCGGCCGGGTGATCTTCGTACGGAACACCGGCAAGCTGTGCTTCGCCACCCTGCGCGAGGGCGGTGGCGCGGAGGTCCAGGCGATGCTGTCGCTGGACCGGGTGGGCGCGCAGCGGCTGGCGGACTGGAAGCGGCTGGTGGACATCGGGGACCACGTCGGGGTCACCGGCGAGGTGGTCACCAGCCGGCGCGGGGAGCTGTCGGTGCTGGCCCAGGAGTGGACCATGGCGGCCAAGGCGCTGCGCCCGCTGCCGGTGGCGCACCGGCCGCTGGCCGAGGAGGCCCGGGTCCGCCAGCGCTACGTTGACCTGATCATGCGGGCAGAGGCCCGCCAGATGGTGCGGGCCCGGTCGGCCGTTGTCCGCAGCCTGCGCGACAGCCTGCACGCCCGGGGCTTTACCGAGGTGGAGACCCCGATGCTCCAGCTGCTCCAGGGGGGAGCCACCGCCCGACCGTTCGTCACGCATTGCAACGCCCTCAATACAGATCTATACTTGCGAATCGCTCCGGAGCTGTTCCTGAAGCGGTGCGTGGTGGGTGGGCTGGAGCGGATCTTCGAAATCAACCGTAACTTCCGTAACGAGGGTGTCGACTCGTCACACTCGCCGGAGTTCGCGATGTTGGAGGCGTACCAGGCCTACGCCGACTACGACACGATGGCCGAGCTCACTAGGGAACTCGTCCAGGCGGCGGCCGTGGCGGTGGGCGGTTCGACCGTGGTGCGCCACGCCGATGGCACGGAGTTCGACCTGGGCGGCACTTGGCGTGATGTAACGCTATACGGTGCGTTGTCGGAGGCGTTGGGGGAAGTGGTCGGCGTGGATACGCCGAAGCCCAAACTCCTTACCTACGCGGAAAAGTACGACGTGGCCGTCGACCCGGCGGTCGGCCCAGGAAAGCTGGCCGAGGAGCTGTTCGAGGCGCTCGTCGTGCCGCACCTGGTAGCGCCTACGTTTGTACGTGACTACCCCGCGGAGACCGCCCCGCTGACCCGGGCCCATCGCAGCGCGCCCGGGCTGACCGAGAAGTGGGACCTCTACGTCCGGGGAATCGAGCTCGGCACGGCGTACTCCGAGCTGGTCGACCCGGTCGTGCAGCGGGAGCGGCTGGTCGCCCAGGCGCAGCTCGCGGCGCAGGGAGATGCCGAAGCGATGCGGTTGGACGAGGACTACCTGCGGGCAATGGAGTACGGAATGCCGCCGATGGGCGGGATGGGGATGGGAATCGACCGGCTTCTGATGGCCCTAACCGGGCTGGGTATCCGGGAGACCATCCTCTTCCCCCTGGTTCGTCCCGAGTAGATCGACGCAAGGTTGACGCAACCGGCCCGGTTCAGGCTATCGTCTTTTCCAACGAAACGTAATCGGCCGGCGTTTGCCCGCCCATTGGCGGAAAGACCGGCGGGTAGAAAGGACGAGCGGGGTGGCACGAAGGGAAATAGTCGTCCTGGAGGACGACCTAGATGGCGGGGACGCCGAGGAGACGGTCAAGTTCGCGCTGGACGGCGTCCAGTACGAGATTGACCTCAACGGCAAGAACGCCGCAAAGTTGCGGGACTCGCTCGCCAGGTACGTCACGGCGGCCCGAAAGGTCGGCCGGGGTGGCCTGGTGGTCGGCGGCCGGGCGGCAGCTGCCCGCGGTCGCGGGGGAGCGAGCTCGGACCGCGAGCAGAACAAGGCGATCCGCGCCTGGGCCAAGAAGGCAGGCCGGCAGATCTCCGACCGCGGCCGGATCCCACAGGAGATCGTTGACGAGTACCACGCAAAGGCAGGTCGCTGACCGGGCCGAACAGTCGTGTGCCAGGGCGTCCCGGGCGCCCGCCCAGGACGCCCTGGCACACGTGGACCAGCTAGTCCAGTGCTGGCCGGCGACGCCGGTCGGTGCCCTCACGCGCCCTCTCCAGCCGATTTCGCTCTGCGCGTAGTTGCCCGACCCGCGTACACGGGGCGGGTTGCCCTGGTCTGCGGTAAAAGTAGGGATATGGCAGTGCCCTGGCTCGGACACGCAGAGCGGTTGCCGTCGGGGTTCGGCGATAGAGTAAGAGGCACGGGAGCCGCCTAGGCTCCCCATAGCGGTCATTGGGAGCCGACGCGGGCTCCCGCCGGTCATCCGGGGTCGTCCGGCCTCCGGGCGGTCAAATGATCTCGGTGCCAGCGCACGTGAGGAGCACGAGGGATGTTCGAGCGGTTCACCGACCGAGCGCGGCGGGTTGTCGTCCTGGCCCAGGAAGAGGCCCGGATGCTCAACCACAACTACATCGGCACCGAGCACATCCTGC
>DASSUC010000067.1:0-2361 GCA_035707405.1 Micromonosporaceae bacterium
CGGCGTCCCCGGTACGGTGGGCGCGTGCGGGTGCTCGTACTCGGCGGGACCTCCTTCGTCGGGCGCGCGGTGGTGGCCGACGCCCTACGCGCGGGCCTGGACCTGACCCTGTTCCACCGGGGCCGCACCGGCGCCGGCCTCTTCCCCGGCGTGCCGCGGCGCACCGGCGACCGGGACACCGGCGACTACGCGACGCTCGCCGGTGGGGCCTGGGACGCGGTGGTCGACGTCAGCGGCTACGTGCCCCGCCACGTCGGGCAGGCGATGGACGCGTTGGGTGACCGGGTCGGCCGGTACCTGTTCATCTCCAGCCACGCGGTCTACGCGCGCGAGGGCGTCGGGCCCGGCTCGGACGAGTCCGCCCCCCGCCGGCCACCGGTGCGCCGCACCGAGGACCTTGACGACGCCACGTACGGCCCGCTGAAGGTGGCCTGCGAGGACGACGTGCTCGCCCGCTACGGCGACCGGGCGACCATCGTGCGGCCGGGCAAGGTCGCCGGCCCGCACGACCCGCAGGACACCTTCACCTACTGGGTACGCCGGGCCGCGCGCGGCGGCTCGCCTGGGACCGCGCCCGGGGTGAGCCGCCGCTGGGCTGCGGGCTCTCCCCGGCCGACGAGGAGCGGCTGCTCGCCTCGTTGCCAGCCCCGGGAAAAGGGGTGCACCGCGGCGGCGGCGCCCCCGAGGATGGGGTATGACCTGGTTCACCACCGGCGACGCCGGCGAGTTCCTGGCCACCGCCGGTCCGTTCCTGGCCTCCCACCCGGTGGAGCACACCCTCCTGCTGACCGTGGCGGAGACCGTACGGACCCGGGGCAGTAGGGCGTTCGGCGACGCCGATCCGCTGTTCGGGTGGTGGCGGCCGGCAGGGGATGACGTCGGGAGCGCCTTCCTGCAGACCCCGCCCTATCCCCTGCTGCTGGCGCGGGCGCCGGACGACGCGGTGACCGCGCTGGCCGCGATGCTCGCCGCCGCCGGTCGCCGGCTGCCGGCGGTCAACGCCACGGTCGCCACGGCCGAGCTCTTCGCCGCCGAGTGGCGCCGGCACACCGCAGCCACCACCGAGGCGGGCCGGCGGTCCCGGCTCTACCGCCTCGGCACGCTGGTCCCGCCCGGCCCGGCGGTCCCCGGCCGGCCGCGGGTCGCCGCCGGGGCCGACCGGGACCTGCTGCTGGTCTGGCACGAGGCGTTCGGGCGGGAGGTCGGCGAGGCGTCGTCGACCGTCGCGGACCAGGTCGACGACCGGCTCAGCTACGGCGGCCTGACCCTGTGGGAGGCGCACGGGGAGCCGGTCGCGATGGCCGGGCAGACCCGGGCGCTGGCGGGCGTGGTGCGGGTCGCCCCGGTCTACACCCCGGCCGGGCTACGGGGCCGCGGCTACGGCGGTGCGGTGACCGCCGCGGTGAGCCGGGCCGCGCTCGACGCGGGGGCCCGCGCCGTGGTGCTCTTCACCGACCTGGCCAACCCGACCAGCAACGCGCTGTACACGCGGCTGGGCTACCGCCCGGTGCAGGACCAGCTCATGCTGGCGTTCACCGCCTGACCAGTGCCTCGCCTGCCGCGATGCCGCAGCTCAGGCTGGCCCGGATCCCATCGTCCTGCCGTTGAGGCTGCGGAACCCGCCCTCGACCAGGCTACGCAGCGCCTGCTCGTCCACATCGGACAGCCGCTTGACGTAGAGGCACGACCTCCCGGTCTGGTGCGGACCCAGGCGCGCCAGCAGCTCCTCGTACGCGTCGAACCCCTCCGACACGTAGATGGTCAGTGCCTGCTTCCGCGGGGAGAACCCGACCGCCGGCCAGTCACCCTCCCGCCCGGTGGCGTACCGGTAGTGGTACGTCCCGAACCCGACGATGCTGTCCCCCCACATCGCCGGCCGCTCGCCGGTGACCTCGGTCATCAGGCGGCACACCGCCTGGGCGTCGGCACGCCGCCGCGGGTCCGGCACGGCGGCGAGGAACTCCTCGACGCTCGCCTCGTTCCGCTGGGTCTTGAGCTCGGCCATACGGCTACCGTAAGCCCGCCGGCCCCGGCAGGTCCGCACGCCGGCACCGGCGACAATACCGGACTTGACTTATATTAGTTGAACCTGTAACTGTGGGGACCGTGCACGCGTTCGATGTGCTCGGCGAGCCGGTGCGGCGACGCATCCTCGAGCTGCTCGCCGACGGTGAGATGACCTCCGGCGCGGTGTGCGCCGTCATCCAGGCGGAGTTCGGCATCTCCCAGCCCGCCGTGTCGCAGCACCTCAAGGTGCTGCGCGACAGCGGGTTCGCCACCGTGCGCGCCGACGGGACCCGCCGCCTCTACGCGGTCGACCCGCAGCCGCTGCGCGACATCGACGCGTGGCTCGACCGGTTC
>DASSUC010000068.1:0-5248 GCA_035707405.1 Micromonosporaceae bacterium
CACCGCGGGCCGGGCCTGGCTGGCCCCGTTCATCGACGGCCCGTTCGACACGCCCGGCCGCCGGCTCGCCGTGCTGGCGCTCGTACCCATCGCCGGCATCGCCGTGCTGTGGCGGCTGGCCCGGCGGACCTGGTGGACCTACGAGGCATACCCGGCGCCGGAGTTCGCGTCGGCGGGCGACGGCCTGGCGGCGCCGACGTTCTGGCACGGCCGGGCGGTGGTCCGCCGGCTGCGCGTGCTGCACGTGGCGACGGCCTTCGC
Source organism: Micromonosporaceae bacterium (assembly GCA_035707405.1). Lineage (GTDB taxonomy): Bacteria > Actinomycetota > Actinomycetes > Mycobacteriales > Micromonosporaceae > DASSUC01. The sequence continues at coordinate 262 of DASSUC010000068.1, forward strand.
CACGCTCGACGCCCTCGTGCTGGTGCCGCTGCTCGGGCACGACCGGTCGGTCGCCGGGCCGGTCCTGCTCGGCACGGCCCTCGCCACGCTGCTCGCGTGTGCCGTCGGCGTGTGCCTGCCGGCGGTGGTCCGGCGCGAGCCGCGCGGCGGCGGGGACTGGCTCGCGGCGGCGGTCCTGACCACGGCGCTGGTGACCACCGCGCTGACCCTGTGGCACGCGTTCTGGCTGCCGGCCAGCTGGCCGACCGGTCCCGGCCTGCCCGGCTACGGCAAGGCCGCGGTCGGGCTCTTCACCGCGCAGCTGCTGCTGCTCGCGGTCCTCACCGTGACGATCTTCGTGCAGCGCCGCGCCCAGCCGCCCGACCGCCCCCTCGGGTATGGCGTGTCCTTCGGGTACGGCGCGTCCTTCGGGTACGGCGCGCCAGTGGTCGGCCTGCTCGCGCTCGGCGCGGCCGCCGCGTTCGCGGCCGGGCTGCTCTACCGGGTGGCGGACTTCCTCAGCCGGGCGCCCGGAGCGCCGGAGACCGGGCTGGCGGTCGTCCCGGTGGAGGGGCCACAGCCGGCGACCCCGTACCAGTGGGCCGGGCTGGGGTTCGTGATCCTGCTCGTTACCGGCTCGCTCGCCACGCTCGGCCTCTACCGCGCGCGGCGTGCCCTGGTGCGCCCGGCCCGGACCAAGACCGGCCGCCTCTTCCCGGGGCAGCGCCCGCTCAACCCGCAGCGCGCCGCGGACGTGGACGAGGCGATCGCCTCGGCCAGGCTCACCGACCGGATCGTGCCGCTGCTGGGCTGGGCCGGCCTGCCCATTGGCCTGCTCGCCGTGGCCGGCACCGGGCTGGCGCTGGCCGGCACCCGCCCCGCCGACATGGTCGGCGGCACCACCGTGGCCCGGCTGCTGGACGCGGTGACCAACATCGGCACCTACCTGATCGGCATCGCAGCGCTCGGCCTGGTCGTCCTGGGGCTGCTGGCGTACCGGTACGACCGGGTGCGCCGGTTCATCGGCGTGGTGTGGGACGTGGGCACGTTCTGGCCACGCACCTGCCACCCGCTGGGGCCGCCCTGCTACGCGGAGCGGATCGTGCCCGAGCTGATGGTGCGCCTGGCACAGCTCACCGCGGCCCGGCCCGGAGCTGGCGTTGTCCTCGTCGGGCACGGCCAGGGGGCGGTGCTGGCGACCGCGACGCTGCTCCAGCTGCACCCGACCGTCCGGGAACGGGTCGGGCTGGTCACCACGGGTCCGCCGCTGCGCCGGCTCTACGCCCGACTCTTCCCGGCCTATGTCAACGACACCGTGCTGGCCGAGCTCGCGACCTGCCTGAGCCGGCCCGGCGCCCCGCCGCGGTGGGTGAACCTGTGGCGGGCCACCGACCCGACCGGCGGCCCGGTCACCCCGAAGCCCGGCCGGGCGCCGGTGCCCGCCGTGCTGGCGCCGGTGGACCGCGAGGTCCGCGACCCGGTCAGCCTCGACTTCGCACCGGAGCTGGGTGGCTACCCGCCGATCCACGGGCACCTGGCGTACGAGGAGGCACCCGGCTTCGCCGCCGCGGTGCTCCAGGTGGCCCGGATGGTCGCCGGCACGGCCACGGACATCGACCAAAGCGCCTCCGACCGGCGGCCGGCCGGCTGACCCGGGCCTGGCAGAGGAGGGTAACGCGAACGCCGGTCTGCCCCTAGGGTGGACGGGGCCGGGAGGAGGAATCGTGCGTTTCGAAGTCTCGCGGGTGATGGACACGATCGAGCAGCGGCTCACCACCGACGTGACCCTCGCCCAGGCCGTGGCCGACCTCGGGGAGATCGCCCGCTGCGCCGAGCTCGACCAGGGGAGCCGCCCGGTCAACCTGCTGCGGATCGGCATCGCGGTGGACGCGCTGAGCCGGTACCTCGTGGACGAGGGCGCCATGCTCTACGCCGTCGCCGGCCGGGAGCTGCTCTCCGAGTCGGCGTTGACCTCCAAGGAGCGCATGGTCCTCGGGCGCTGGCTCGACGACGGCCTGATCGAGGTCACCGCCCCGGTGGCCGACCGGCCGGTCGAGGTCGCCGACCTCACCGGGCTGCCGCTGATCGCGGTGCGCGCCTACCCCGAGTTCGCCGGCCGCTTCCCGTGGCTGCGCGAGTGCCCGGAGCGGCTGCTGCGGTTGGTTCCCCGCAGCGGCGGGGCGGTGCTGAGCCCGATGGACCTCGCCACGCCAGACCCGCAGCTGGCCCGCGCGGTGGCCGTGGGAAAGGCGCCCGTCCGCGCCCCGCAGCCGCCGGCATCCGGGTCGGTGGCACAGCAGCCGCTCCCGTCCGGCGGCGCGGCGCCATCCGCAGCGGCGCCCGGGACACGGGAGGAGGCGGCGCCGGAGGCACCGGAGCCGTTGGCGGAGTCGCAGGGGGAGCCGGCGCCGGAGCCGCCGGGGGAGCAGAGCGAGCCGGAGGCACAGAGCGAGCCGGAGCAGCAGCCGGCCGCGGCTGAGCAGCACGCCGTGGCCGAGCAGCAGGCGGTGCCGGAGGACCTGCCGAAGCCCGCCGTCACCGGCACCGAGCCCGTCACCGGCGCTGACCCCGTCACCAGCGCCGAGCCCATCAACGGTGCTGCGCCCTTCTCCAGCACTGACGCCGGCGCCGAGCCGGCCGCAGCGCCGGCTACCGAGCCGGCTGCGGAGTCCCCGGCAGCGGATGAGACTGCGGAGAAAGGCGCGGTAGGGGAGGCCGCCGGTCCGGCCGGCGCGCCGGCCCAGTCGTCGCCGGTGGAGCTGGAGGCCTTCGTCACCCGAGGAGCCCAGCGGCTGTCACACACCCTTGTCGTACGGCGGCGGTTCGTCCGGGCCCAGCCGAGCGGCATGGGCGTGTCCCTGATGGCCCGCCACTGGCGCTGCACCGACCCGGACTGCCCGGTCTTCGGGGAGCGGCGCCTGATCGGGCAGCCCGTGCCGCTGATGCGCAACGGCGTCGCCACCTGCCCCCGGCACGGGGACCCGGTCTGCGACATCGGGCCGCGCCCGCCGGCGTACGCGGTCTCGCTCGTCGTGGACGACCTGGCGCGGCGCCGGTTCGTGGTGCGTGCCGGCAACCCGGTCACGGTGGGGCGTGGCGGCGAGGGCGATCCCGACGGCCTCGTCGCGACCGGCTCCTGGCTGCACGAGGCCGCCGCGGCCTGGGTCGCGCCCGCGCACGTGCGGCTCGAGGCGGGCGAGGATGGCCTGGTGGTCACCGACGTCAGCGAGAACGGCACGGTGGTGTGGCGCCGCTCCGGACCCGACGACGCCGGCACCTCCACCTGGCTGTACGGCTCGTCGTACACGCTCGGCGACTGGGACACGGTGGAGCTCTACACCGGCGTCGAGCTCGTCCGCGGCGACCACCGGCTGACCACGACCGTGGGCCGGGTCGAGCCGTCCTCGGTCCTGGTCGACGCACCGACCGCCGCCCACCGCCAGCTCGCCTGAGGCGGGGACGCGCGGCGGGGCCCGGGGCCGGGAGCCGGCCGGCGGGCCACCCGCAGCGGCTGGGCCTACTCGCCCTGCGCGTCCGCCGGCGCCGGCGCGGCCTCGCCGACCCACACGGTCTTGATGTTGCAGAACTCGCGGATGCCGTGCGCGGACAGCTCACGCCCGTACCCGGAGGTCTTCACCCCGCCGAACGGCAGGGCCGGGTACGAGGTGACCATCCCGTTGACGAACACCGCACCCGCATCGAGGTCGGTGACGAACCGCTCCTGCTCGTCCGGGTCCCGGGTCCAGGCGTTGGCGCCCAGGCCGAACGGCGTGCCGTTGGCGACCTCGACCGCCTCGGCGTACGAGCCCACCCGGTAGAGCCCGGCCACCGGGCCGAACACCTCCTCGGACCACATCCGCATCTGCGGGTTCAGGTCGGTCACCACGGTCGGCGGGTACCACCAGCCCGGCTCGGCACCCGGGCGGCCGCCGCAGCGGACCCGGGCGCCGCGCTCGACCGCGTCGCGCACCTGGGCGTCCACGTCGTCGCGGCCCTGCGCGGTGGCGAGCGGCCCCACCTCGGTCGCCTCCTGCATCGGGTCGCCAACGGTCAGCTTGGACATGCCGGCGACGAACGCCTCGGCGAACGCGTCGTACACGTCGGTGTGCACCAGGAAGCGTTTTGCCGCGATGCACGACTGGCCGTTGTTCTGGCACCGGGCGGTGACCGCGACCGACGCCGCCCGGTCGAGGTCGGCGGAGGGCATGACGATGAACGGGTCGCTGCCGCCGAGCTCCAGCACGGTCTTCTTCAGCGCCCGCCCGGCGACCGCCGCCACCGCCCGCCCGGCGCCCTCGCTGCCGGTGAGCGTCGCCGCCCGCACGCGCGGGTCGGTCAGCACCCGCTCCACCTGGTCCGAGCCGATGAGCAGGGTCTGGAACGCACCCTCCGGGAAGCCGGCCCGGCGGAACAGCTCCTCCAGGAACAGGGCGGTCTGCGGCACGTTCGACGCGTGCTTGAGCAGGCCGACGTTGCCGGCCATCAGCGCCGGCGCGGCGAAGCGCATCGCCTGCCAGAGCGGGAAGTTCCAGGGCATCACCGCCAGCACCGGGCCGAGCGGCTGGTAGCGCACGTACGCCCGGCGCGCACCCACGCCGGCCGGGTCGACCGGCTCGTCGGCGAGGTAGGCCTGCGCGTGCTCGGCGTAGAACCGGCACGCCGTCGCGCACTTGGCGACCTCGGCCCGCGCGGCGGTGAGGGTCTTGCCCATCTCCGTCGTCATCAGCCGCGCGATGCTGTCGCCCTCCGCGTCCAGCACGCCGGCCGCCGCCCGCATCCAGCCGGCCCGCTGGGCGTACGGCGTGCGCCGCAGCGCCGCGAACCCGTCGACCGACCGGGCCAGCCGCCGCTCGACCTGCTCCTCGGTCATCGGCTCGAACGTCTTGAGCACCTCACCCGTTGCCGGGTTCACCGTCGCGATCGCCATGGGCCACCTCCGGTCAGCGCTGTCCCGTACCCATTCCTACCGCGACGGACCCCGGCGCGTCCGCGGACCCCCGCCGCGACC
>DASSUC010000069.1:0-2673 GCA_035707405.1 Micromonosporaceae bacterium
GCACGCGTACGTGGTCGGCCGGTTCACCGCGCCGCTGGTGCGCTGGCTCGGGCGGGTGCTGAACCCGCTGACCGCGCTGCTGATCCTCATCGGCAACATGGTCACGCCGGGCCGGGGCTTCCGGGAGGGCCCGTTCGCCACGCAGGTGGAGCTGCGGGAGCTGGTGGACCTGGCGGAGCAGCGGGGCGTGGTGGAGCACGGCGAGCGCCAGATGATCCACTCGGTGTTCCAGCTCGGGGACACGATCGCGCGCGAGGTGATGGTGCCCCGTACCGAGATGGTGTGGATCGAGGCGCACAAGAGCCTGCGGCAGGCGCTGGTGCTCGCGCTGCGCTCCGGCTTCTCCCGGATCCCGGTGGTCGGCGAGAGCGTGGACGACGTGCTCGGCGTGGTCTACCTCAAGGACCTGGCCCGGCGGATGCAGGCCGGCACCGGTGCCGACCTGCCGGTGGCCGAGGCGATGCGCCAGGCGACCTTCGTGCCCGAGTCCAAGCCCGTCGACGACCTGCTGTCGGAGATGCAGGCGGCGCGCACCCACCTCGCGATCGTGGTTGACGAGTACGGCGGCACCGCCGGCCTGGTCACCATCGAGGACATCCTGGAGGAGATCGTCGGGGAGATCACCGACGAGTACGATGTGGAGCGCCCGCCGGTCGAGCACCTCGGCGACGGCGCGGTGCGCGTCTCGGCCCGCCTGCCGATCGAGGACCTCGGCGAGCTGTTCGACGTCGAGATCCCCGCCGACGAGGTGGAGACCGTCTCCGGGCTGCTCGCCCAGGCCCTCGGCCGGGTGCCGATCCCCGGTGCGGCGGCCAACGTCGCGGGCCTGCGGCTGGTCGCCGAGGGCACGACCGGCCGGCGCAACCGTATCGACACCGTGCTGGTGCGGCGCCAGGCGGCCGATGTCACCGAGGCCCACGAGGAGAGGCTGCTGTCCGATGCCTGACCTGCCTGCTGCGACGCTCCAGCTCAGCGACGAGGACGCCAAGCTGGTCACGCTGGCCCGCGCCGCACGTGCCCGTACCGGGGCGATCGAGGGCGCGGCGGTGCGCGACGGCGACGGGCGCACGTACGCCGCGTCGAGCGTGACCCTGCCGTCCCTGACGCTGACCGCACTCCAGCTGGCGGTCGCCACCGCCGCGGCGGCCGGGGCAGGGCGGCTGGAGGCGGCCGCGGTGGTCACTGAGGCGTCCACACTGGACGGTGCCGGCCACGCGGCAGTCCGGGACCTGGCCGGCGAGGCGCCGATCCACGTGGCCGCGCCGGACGGCTCGTTGCTGGGCACCGTCGTCTCGTGACGCCGCCGTACCGCGCGGGTTTCGCCTGCTTCGTGGGGCGCCCCAACGCCGGCAAGTCCACCCTGATGAACGCGATCGTCGGCCAGAAGATCGCGATCACGTCCAGCAAGCCACAGACCACCCGGCACGTGATCCGGGGCGTGCTGCACCGGCCCGACTCGCAGCTGGTGCTGGTGGACACTCCGGGCCTGCACCGGCCCCGGACGCTGCTCGGCGAGCGCCTCAACGACCTGGTCCACCAGGTCTGGAGCGAGGTCGACGTGGTCGGCGTGTGCCTGCCGGCCGACGAGGAGATCGGCCGCGGTGACCGGTTCATCACCGCCGAGGTGGCCGGGCTGCGGGCGACCGTTGTCGCGGTGGTCACCAAGATCGACCTGGTGTCCCGGGACCGGCTGCTGGCGCGCCTTTCGGCAGTCGCCGAGCTAGGTGACTTCGCCGCGGTGGTGCCGGTCAGCGCGGTCACCGGCGAGCAGGTGGACCGGCTGGTGGACGTGATGACGGGCTACCTGCCGCCGTCGCCGCGGCTCTACCCGGACGAGATGCTCACCGACGAGCCCGAGCAGGTGATGGTCGCGGAGCTGGTCCGGGAGGCGGCCCTGGAGGGCGTCCGGGACGAGCTGCCGCACTCGATCGCCGTGGTGGTCGAGGAGATGATCGTCGAGGACCGGCTCACCAAGATCTATGCCAATGTGTACGTGGAGCGGCCCAGCCAGAAGGCGATCGTCATCGGGGCTCGGGGCAGCCGGCTGCGCGACGTGGGCACCCGGGCCCGGCAGGAGATCGAGGCGCTGCTGGGCACCCGGGTCTACCTGGACCTGCACGTGCGGGTCGCCAAGGACTGGCAGCGCGACCCGAAGCAGCTGCGCAAGCTCGGTTTCTAGAGCACAGCGGCCAGGTAACGGGTCTCCTACCTGCACGGCATGTGGACAAGACCAACGAGGTGATGGTGCTGTCTGGCCAACCGCCGCGGTGACTCACTAAGCCGTCACACCCGCCACCCTATCTATCCGTGGCAGTGAGGGTTGGCGCCCGGTGTCATGCCGGGATCTCAGCTGATCCCAGCTCCTCGCCCTGCTCCCACAGCTCCTCGAAGCGGTGGATCCGATCCCTCACCCAGCCGGGTTCCCGGATCAGGCGGGTTTGCACGATGAGTGGCGGGCGGTCTCTGACGGACGTCGCCGAAGTTGTCTCATAGCTCACCACACCGTCAAATACAACGAAGTCGACGACGGACGTGAACCGCACCATGGGGTTTGCTAGACCGAGGACCCGGACCTCGATGCCGAACGACTGGTGCTTCCGGTACACCTCGAGGAAGTTGAGGTCCTCAAGCACCTCCGGTCGGTCAAAGATAAAGATGCGTCGTATCCGTACC
>DASSUC010000070.1:0-14691 GCA_035707405.1 Micromonosporaceae bacterium
GGCCACCTGGCCGAGGTAGGCCGCCGCGACCAGGCCCTGGCCCCCATCACCGAAGCCGTCGACATTCGCCGCCGCCTGGCCCAGGCCAACCCCGACGCCTACCTACCCGACCTGGCCGGGTCCCTGAACAACCTCGCCGGCCACCTGGCCGAGGTAGGCCGCCGCGACCAGGCCCTGGCCCCCATCACCGAAGCCGTCGACATTCGCCGCCGCCTGGCCCAGGCCAACCCCGACGCCTACCTACCCGACCTGGCCGGGTCCCTGAACAACCTGCTGAGCGTCACCGCCGGCACCGCACACGCGAGCGTCGCCGACGCCGCCTGGGACGATGTCGGGCGCCAGTTCCGCCACCAGCCCCAGCTCGTGTGCTACCTGGAGGTCGAGCGGGCCTGTGCCCTGCTCGACCAGGACGTGGCGGAGGCGGTCGGCAGGCTCATCGGCATCGAGCGGTCGGGGCAGGCATCTCCCCGGGTCGCGGGACGCGTGCGCGGGCTGCTCCGCACCGCCTGGCGCAGGGCACCCACGTTGGTGGAGCGCGGCTACGGCGGGGACCTCCCCGCCTGGCTGCACCTGGACGACGAGCTTCTCGATGCCTGCGTGGCGTGGATCTCGACGCGCACATGGCAGGAGTCCCTCGACGCTCTCCGCCAGCGGCCGGACCTGCTGTCCGAGGCGGCCGAGCTGGCCCTCGACGAGCTCGCCCTGCTCGGCAACGAGACCGTCGTGGCGCAGCACCGGGGGCTGCTGCGGCGTGCGCGCGACGAGTGGCTGGACGCCGCATACCGTCCCCTGCTGCTCCAGGACACCGCATACCGCTGGGTCGAGGCAGATACCTGGGAGTCCTCGCAGCGCTTCCTTACCGAACATGCCGAGCTCGTCGACGACCCCGACGCGGTGGGCGTGCTCACCGCGCTGGCCGGTGACGGTCCCAACCCGGTCGTCACCGTGCACCTCGCCCTGCTCACGCTCGCCCGCGCCGTCGGCATCCCCGAGGCGTACGGCTGCCTCACCGACGGCGGGCGCCTCGACGCCCAGGTGCGCGCGGCCATCCGGGATGGGTCTCCGCGGCTGCTGGGGGCCTGCGCGACGGTCGAGGCACACGTCCACCAGCTGCCCTTGGCCGGTCTCGTGCACCACAGCATCGCCGCGGCCCTCGCCGGCCAGCCGGTCACCATCCCCGCGGAGCTGTCCATACTCGTCCGGGAGGCCGACGCCGACGAGCGCAACCGGCTCGCGTCCCAGGTCGTCGCCCTGCTGCGCGCCCGGCCTGACGCGTCGCCCACTCTCACCCCGCTTCTCGCGGCGGTGCTGGCAGGGCCTCCAGAGCCAGCGGTGCTGGCAGAGCCCCCGCAGCCAGGGGTGCTGGCAGAGCCCCCGCAGCGGCGGGCGGATGAGTGACCGGGCAACGGTGCTGCTGGTCCAGACCGGGCATCGAGGCGACCCGCTTGACCTCGCCGAGGAGCAACGCCTGATCCAGCAGGCGCTCACCTCCACCCGCTACGGCGACCAGCTCGACGTCGTCCCGGTGCCGGCCGCGCGGCCGGAAGACCTCACCTCGGCGCTACAGCGCCACCAACCAACGATGCTGCACCTCTCCGGGCGGGGCACGGCCGCCGACGGCGTGCTGTTCCGGGCTGACGACGGGGGCGAGGTGCCGGTCAACCCCGAAGCCATGTGCCAGCTCCTCGCCGTGGTCGCGCCCCAGCTGGTCGTGGCGGTCGTGAACGCGTGCTGGGGCGTCCACCTTGCACAGCGCCTCGCCGGCACGATGGGCTGCGCCATCGGCGTCACCACCGTCATCGACGACGCCACCGCCCGGCGGTTCAGCGCCGAGCCTTACCAGGCGATCGGCTACGGGTTCTCGGTCGGTCGCTCCTTCCACACGGCACGGCTGGCACTGGCAACATACGAGCTGCCGGACCACGAGGCGGTCACCATCTTCGAGCGCGACGACGGCGGCGCAGACCGCCTCTTCGTCATCCCCGACCCGGTGATGCCGCCCTCTCCACACGACGCGACCAAGCCGATGGCGCCGTCCATCCCGCCGTTCCGCTGTAAGTATCGGGCGGTGGTCACCGCCGACGCGCGGGACGAGGAGGAGGCCCGAGCCATGATGTCCGCCTTCAACGTGGAGATGATGACCTTCTACAGCGAGTAGGCCGAACCCGAGCCGCGCCGTCCGGTGCTGCCTGCCGGGCCGCCCCGGAATGTCGTACCCGACGGGCAGGATGGGAGGCGTGACAGGAGACGCGCTGGCCCGCTTCGGTCCCGCCACCCGGGCGTGGTTCGAGGCGGCGTTCGCCGCGCCTACACCCGCCCAGGCCGGCGCGTGGCGCGCGGTGAGCGCCGGACGGCACGCGCTGGTCGTCGCACCCACCGGCTCGGGCAAGACCCTGGCCGCGTTCCTGTGGTCGCTGGACCGGCTGGCCACCGAGCCTCCCCCGGCCGACCCGCGGCGACGCTGCCGCGTGCTCTACGTGAGCCCGCTCAAGGCGCTCGCGGTCGACGTCGAGCGCAACCTGCGGGCCCCGCTCGCCGGCATCCGCCACGCCGCCGCCCGCCTCGGCGTGCCGCCGCCCGACGTCACCACGGGCATGCGCACCGGCGACACCCCGGCCGATGAGCGCCGGGCCTTCGGGCGTACGCCGCCGGACATCCTGATCACCACGCCTGAGTCGCTGTTCCTGCTGCTGACCTCCGCCGCGCGGGAGTCGCTGCGCGGGGTGGAGACGGTGATCGTCGACGAGGTGCACGCGATCTGCGCGACCAAGCGCGGCGCCCACCTGGCCGTGTCGCTGGAGCGGCTGGACGCGCTGCTGCCCGCCCCGGCGCAGCGGATCGGGCTGTCGGCGACGGTGCGGCCGGTCGACGAGACGGCCCGGTTCCTCGGTGGCACCCGGCCGGTGGAGGTGGTGCAGCCGCCGGCCGCGAAGACCATCGAGGTCACCGTCGAGGTGCCGGTCGAGGACATGACCCGGCTGGACGAGGTCGAGACCCCCGGACCCGGGGACGAGGGCGAGCAGCCGCGACGGGCGTCGATCTGGCCGGCCGTCGAGGAGCGGGTGCTCGACCTCATCGAGGCGCACCGGTCCACGATCGTCTTCACCAACTCCCGCCGGGGGGCCGAGCGGCTCTGCGCCCGCCTCAACGAGCTGTCCGGGCAGCGGGCCGGGCGGGTGCCGGAGCCGGCTTCAACCCGTAGTCCGGCGGAGGTGATGGCGCAGGCCGGCACCGCGCGGGGCGCGGCGCCCGTGATCGCCCGGGCCCACCACGGCTCGGTGTCCCGGGAGGAGCGCAGGCACATCGAGGAGGCGCTCAAGTCGGGCCGGCTGCCGGCCGTGGTCGCCACCTCCAGCCTGGAGCTCGGCATCGACATGGGCGCGGTCGACCTGGTGGTCCAGATCGAGGCGCCGCCCACGGTCGCAGCCGGCCTGCAGCGGGTGGGCCGCGCCGGGCATCAGGTCGGCGCGGTCTCCAGCGGGGTGGTGTTCCCCAAGCACCGGGGTGACCTGCTCTCCTGCGCGGTGGTCGCGGAGCGGATGCAGGCCGGCGCGATCGAGGAGCTGCGCTATCCCCGCAACCCGCTCGACGTGCTGGCCCAGCAGGTCATCGCGATGGTCGCCCTGGAGCCGTGGGCACTGCCCGACCTGGTGGCCCTGGTCCGCCGTGCCGCGCCATTCGCCGAGCTGCCCGACTCGGCCCTGCACGCGGTGCTGGACATGCTCTCCGGGCGCTACCCGTCGACCGCCTTTGCCGAGCTGCGGCCCCGGCTGGTCTGGGACCGGGCCACCGACCGGCTCACCGGCCGGCCGGGCGCGCAGCGGCTGGCGGTGACCAGCGGCGGCACAATCCCGGACCGGGGGCTTTTCGGCGTGTTCCTGGCCGGCAGCGAGCGCGCCGCCCGGGTCGGCGAGCTCGACGAGGAGATGGTGTACGAGTCCCGCATCGGCGACGTCTTCCTGCTCGGCTCCACCTCCTGGCGGATCGAGGAGATCACGCCCGACCGGGTGCTCGTCTCCCCCGCCCCGGGCCAGGCCGCGCGGATGCCGTTCTGGAAGGGCGACGCGCCGGGCCGCCCGGTCGAGCTGGGCCGGGCGATCGGGGCCCGGCTGCGCGGGCTGGCCCGGCTCGCCGAGCCGGCGGCGACGCAGGCCCTGCGCGAAGGCGGGCTCGACGAGTGGGCCGCCGGCAACCTGCTGGCCTACCTGCGCGAGCAGCGCGAGGCGACCCGGCACCTGCCGGACGACCGGACGGTCGTGGTCGAGCGCTTCCGCGACGAGCTGGGCGACTGGCGGCTGGCGGTGCACTGTGTGCTCGGCGCCAAGGTCAACGGCGCCTGGGCGCTGGCCATCGGCCGCCGGCTCGGCGAGCGTTACGGCTTCGACGCCCAGGTGCTGCCCTCCGACGACGGGGTCGTGGTGCGGCTGCCGGACATGCTCGACGAGGCGCCCGGCGCCGAGCTGGCCGTCTTCGACCCCGATGAGATCGCGTCCATTGTGGAGCAGTCGGTCGGCGGCTCGGCCATGTTCGCCTCCCGGTTCCGCGAGTGCGCCGCGCGGGCGCTGCTGCTGCCGCGCCGCGACCCGCGGCGCCGCCAGCCGCTGTGGCAGCAGCGGCAGCGGGCCGCCCAGCTGCTCGAGGTGGCCCGGGAGCTCGCCGACTTCCCGATCACGCTGGAGGCGGCGCGGGAGTGCCTGCAGGACGTGTTCGACGTGCCCGGGCTCGTCGAGCTGATGCGCGACCTGCGGTCCCGCCGGATCCGGCTGGTCGAGGTGGAGACGCCGCGGCCGTCGCCGTTCGCCCGGTCGCTGCTCTTCGGCTATGTCGGCGCCTTCCTCTACGAGGGGGACGCCCCGCTGGCCGAGCGCCGGGCGGCCGCGCTGGCGCTCGACTCCACGCTGCTCGGCGAGCTGCTCGGCCGGGTGGAGCTGCGCGAGCTGCTCGACCCGGGCGTGGTGGCCGAGACCGAACGGCGGTTGCAGTGGCTGGCCGAGGAGCGCCGCCCCCGCGACGCGGAGGACGTGGCCGAGCTGCTGCGGGTTGTCGGGGACCTGTCGCCGGCCGATGCGGCCGCCCGGGGCGTGGCCCCGGAGTGGCTGGATGAGCTGGTCGCGGCGCGGCGGGCGATCCAGGTGCGCATCGCCGGCGAGCAGCGGTGGCTGGCGGTGGAGGACGCCGGCCGGGTGCGCGACGCGCTCGGGGTGGCGCTGCCGGTCGGCGTGCCGCAGGCGTTCCTGGACAGCGGCGACGACCCGCTCGCCGACCTGGTCGCCCGGTACGCGCGCACCCACGCGCCGTTCCCGGCGGGCGCGTGCGCGGCGCGGTTCGGGCTCGGCGTGTTCGTGGTCGAGCAGGCGCTGCGCCGGCTCGCGGCGACCGGCCGGGTGACCTCCGGTGAGCTCACCCCCGGCGGGGCGGGCACCGAGTGGTGTGACGCCGAGGTGCTGCGCCTGCTGCGGCGCCGCTCTCTCGCGGCGCTGCGCCGGGAGATCGAGCCGGTGCCGGCGCGGGCGCTGACCCTGTTCCTACCCCGTTGGCAGCACGTGGGCTCGTCGGCCCGCGGGGTGGAGGCGGTGGCCGCCGCGGTCGAGCAGCTGCAGGGCGCCCCGGTGCCCGCCTCGGCCCTGGAGCGGTTGGTGCTGCCCGCCCGGGTGGCTGACTACACGCCCGCCTACCTGGACGAGCTGTGCGCCAGCGGCGACGTGGTCTGGGCAGGTGCCGGTGCGATCGCCGGGGGCGACGGCTGGCTCACCCTGGCCTACGCCGACGCCGCCCCGCTGCTGCTGGCCCCGCCCGACGAGGCCCTGGCGCTGACGCCGCTGCACCAGGCGGTCCTGGACGCGCTCGGCGACGGGCAGGCGCTGTTCTTCCGGGCCTTGTCTGACCGGCTCGGCGCCCAGGACGACCGCGAGCTCGTCGCCGCGGTGTGGGACCTGGTCTGGGCCGGGTGGCTGTCCAACGACACGCTCGCACCGGTGCGGGCGGCGCTCTCCGGCGGCTCGGGAGCGCACCGCTCCCGCCCTACACCCGCCCGCTCGCGCTACCGCCGCCCGGGCCGCGTGGGGCTGCCGTCCCGCACCGGCCCGCCGACCGCCGCCGGGCGGTGGTACCGGCTGCCGGACCGCGACACCGACCCGACCCGGCGGGCCGCCGCCACCGCCGATGCGCTGCTGGAACGGCACGGCGTGGTGACCCGTGGAGCGGTCGCCGCCGAGGGGGTGGCCGGGGGCTTCGCCGCCGTCTATCCGGTGCTCGCGGCGCTGGAGGAGCGCGGGGCGGCCCGGCGGGGCTACTTCGTGGAGGGGCTGGGTGCGGCCCAGTTCGCGGTGCCGGGCGCGGTGGACCGGCTGCGGTCGCTCGCCGCCGACAGCGATATGCCGGCCGGCGGTCGGGCGGACGCCGGAAGAGGCGCGACCGCCGGCCTGGTGCTCGCCGCGACCGACCCGGCCAACCCGTACGGCGCCGCGCTGCCCTGGCCGGAACGGGTCGTGGACGCAGGCGGCGGCGACCCGGCCGGGGCCACCGGCCACCGGGCCGGTCGCAAGGCCGGCGCCCTCGTCGTGCTGGTCGCCGGAGCGCTCGCGCTCTACGTCGAGCGGGGCGGGCGTACCGTGCTGTCCTATGTGGACGACACCGATACGCTGGCGGTCGCGGCAAAGGCGCTGGCGGACGCGGTGCACGCCGGCGCGCTGGGTGCGCTGTCGGTGGAGCGGGCCGACGGTGCGGCCGTGCACGCGTCCCCGCTGGCCGACGCGCTGAGCGCGGCCGGGTTCCGGCCGACCCACCGGGGGCTGCGCCTGCGCGGCTGACCGGCGCCTGGTTCGACCCGATCGGTGTTTGGCACGATCAGCAGGTGCCGCTGACCGCGTCCCGGGCCCTGATCCGCCAGACCGAGCGCTGGTTCGTCCAGCGCGGCGTACCGACGTTGATCGAGGGGTACGGCTTCGTCGCCCACGTGCTGCCGCGGATGCTGCCGTTCCTGGCGCTGACCGCGCTCGGCAGCCTCACCTGGCTGGTGCCGGAGCCACCCGGCCCGTACGGGCGGCTGCTGCTCCTGCTCATCGTGGCGGTGGCGGGCGTGGGCGGGTGGCTGGCGCTCACCGGGCTCGGCCGGCGGGCGCCGCGCCCCGCCCGGGTCACCACGGCGGCGCTGCTCGCGGCGTACGCCGCGCTGCCGGCACTCGTACCCCTGCTCGTCGTCGCCGGGTACGGCAGCGAGCGGGCCGAGCAGGTCCTCCGCCAGCCCGCCGGTGCCGCGGTGGCGAGCTTCGCCGGCGCCCACCTGCTGGCGTTCGTCACGGCCTGGCTGGTGACCACGTACGGGCTGGTGCCGCTGACCCGGCGGGCGGTCGAGGACGCCGTGCGGGACATGCGCAACAGCGTGAAGCTGCAGGGCCGGGCACTGCCGATGCTGCTCTTCGTCACCCTGTTCTTCTTCTTCACCGGCGAGCTGTGGCAGGCGATGAACCGGCTGACCTGGTGGCGCATGCTGCTCGTGGTCGTGCTCTTCGCCGCGGTCACGGTGCTCGCCGCGGCGGCCCGGCTGCGGGACGAGATCGGCCGGGTGGAGCAGGATCTCAGCCCACCCCGGCTCAGCGCGGCGTGCCGCGAGACGCCGCTGGCCGACGTACCCCTGGTCGAGGTCGTGCCGGACGGCGCGTTGCAGGCCCGGCCGCTGGAGGCGCGCCAGGCCGGCAACCTGCTGGTCGGGCTGGCGCTGCGCCAGCTCGTGCAGGCCACCCTGGTCGGGCTGGGCCTGTTCTCGTTCTTCATGGTGCTCGGCGCGATCGTGGTGGACCCGGCAACCGCCGAGCAGTGGCTCGGCGAGCCCGCCCGGCCCTGGGTGTGGCTGCCCGAGCTCCCGGCCGCGCTGCCCCGGGCGGCGGTGCTGCTGGCCGGCTTCGGCAGCATGTACTTCGCGGTGACCTCGATGAGCGACAGCGAGCACCGGCGGCAGTTCTTCGCGCCGATCCTGGACGAGGTGGAGCGCACCCTGGCCGTGCGCGCGGTCTACCTGGCGGTGCGCGACGTCGTGCTGCCGCCGTCGCCCGCCCCGGCCAGCGCCCCGGACGGCCGGGCGAGCCAACCGGGAGATGGCGGGGCGAGGTAGCCCGGCCAGCCGCGTCGGGCGGGCCGCCTGTGCGGCGACGGCGCATGAAAAGGTGGAGCCCATGCGCCTGGTCGTCTTCACCGAGCCCCAGTTCGGCGCCGCCTACGCCGACCTGCTCGCCGTCGCCCGCCACGCCGAGGAGCTGGGCTTCGACGGGTTCTTCCGGTCCGACCACTACCTGACCATGGGCGGCTCGGACGGGCTGCCCGGCCCGACCGACGCGTGGGCCACGCTGGCGGCGCTCGCGGTGCAGACCTCCCGGATCCGGCTCGGGACGCTGGTCACCTCGGCGACGTTCCGGCTGCCCGGGCCGCTGGCGATCAGCGTCGCCCAGGTGGACCAGATGAGCGGCGGCCGGGTCGAGCTGGGGCTGGGCGCCGGGTGGTTCGAGGCCGAGCACAGCGCGTACGGCATCCCGTTCCCGCCGGTGCGGGAGCGCTTCGACCGGCTCAGCGAGCAGCTGGCCATCGTCACCGGCCTGTGGGGCACCCCGCCCGGCGAGCGGTTCACGTTCCGGGGCGGCTACTACGACCTGGTCGACTCGCCGGCCCTGCCCAAGCCGGTCCAGTCGCCCGGTCCCCCGGTCATCGTGGGCGGCACGGGGCGCCGCCGTACCCCGGAGCTCGCCGCCCGGTACGCCGACGAGTACAACGTGCCCTTTGCCACGCTCGACGAGACGCGGCAGGCGTACGAGCGGGTGGCGCAGGCGTGCGAGAAGGCGGGCCGGGACGCGGCCGGCCGGGCCCCGCTGGTCCTCTCGGTCGCGCAGCCGGTGGCGTGCGGGCGCACCGAGACGCAGGCGCGCAAGCGGGCCCTGGCGTTCGGCCGCAAGCCGCCGCTGCACGGCACCCCGGTGCAGGTGGTCGACCAGATCGGGGAGCTGGCCGAGCTGGGCACCAGCCGGCTCTACCTCCAGGTCCTCGACCTGTCCGACCTCGACCACCTGGACCTGATCGCCGCAGAGGTCGCCCCACAGCTGGGGCGGGCCGGGCCAGCCCGGGCCGAGCCAGCCCCGCAGCCGGGGCGGGCGGATGGCTGACCTGACCGTCCGGCCCGCCGCCGCGCACGACCGGGACCGGGTCACCGAGCTGTTCCGCGCCAGCTGGGGCCGGCCGTTCGTGGTCGGCCACGGTGTCGGGTACGACCTGACCAAGCTGCCCACGCTGGTCGCGGTCGACGCCACGGACCGGGTCACCGGCGTGCTGACGTACACAGTGGACAGCTCGGCGATGCAGGTGGTCAGCATCGAGGCGGCCACGCCGGGCACGGGTGCCGGCGGCGCCCTGCTCAGCGCCGCCGTCGACCGCGCCCGGGCGCTGGGGCTGCGCCGGCTGTGGCTGGTGACCACCAACGACAACCTGGACGCGGTCCGCTTCTACCAGCGGCGCGGGCTGCGGGTCGCGCGGGTGGCGCCGGGCGCCGTCGACCAGGCCCGGCGCCTGGCGCCCACGATCCCCACCACCGGGGCGTACGACATCCCGATGCGCGACGAGCTGACCATGGAGCTGCGGCTGGACGGAGAGACCGACGTGCGCCGGGCCGGGCGGGCCGCCGTGCTGCGGCATGCCGCCGGCGGCGAGCTGGCCCTGTGGTCGCTGCTGGGTGACCCGGTCGACGCAGTCGACGCGGTCCGGGCCCTGACCATGCCGCACCTGGGCCGGGTCGACGCGGTCACCGGCTACGGCGAGGCCGGCATGGCGCTGGCCGCGCTCGCCGCCCGGGAGCTGGAGGTGGCGCTGGTCCAGCCCGGGTCGCCGGCCGCCGGGGTGCCCGGGCTGCGGCTGCTGCTCGTGGACCCGGGCGTGAGCGGCTCGACCGCGATGCCGCGGCTCGACGCCGTCGCGCCCTTCACCGCGGTGGCGCTGCTGGTTGACGGGCTGCCCGCGGTCGACGACGGGGCTGTCCCGGTCACCGCGCTGGTCCACCGCGCCGAGCTCACCGGCGCGGAGTAAGGCGTCCGCGCGCGGGCCCGGCCTGTCGTACCTGACCGTTAACCTGACCGCCATGGACGGCAATGGCCCGGGGTACGACTGGATCAGCCTCACCACCGACTACGGCCTGTCGGACGGGTTCGTGGCGGCCTGCCACGGTGTGGTCGGTCGGCTGGCGCCAGCGGCACGGGTGATCGACGTGACGCACCTCATCCCGCCCGGCGATGTGGCGCGCGGCGCCGCCGTGCTCGCCCAGACGGTGCCGCACCTGCCGACCGCCGTGCACGTCGCGGTCGTCGACCCCGGCGTGGGCACGGCCCGGCGCAGCGTCGCGGTCGAGGCCGCCGCCGGTGTGCTGGTGGGCCCGGACAACGGGCTGCTGCCCTGGGCCGCCGACGCCCTGGGCGGCGCGACCCGGGCGGTGGAGCTGACCGAGGCCGGGTGGTTCGCGCCGACGGTGTCGCGCACGTTCCACGGCCGTGACGTCTTCGTCCCGGTCGCGGCGAGGTTGGCGACCGGCGCCGACCTGGCCGACGCCGGGCCGGCCATCGACCCGGCCGGGCTGGTCCGGCTGCCCGACCCGGCACTCACCATCGGCGCGGGCTGGGTCGAGGCGGAGGTGCTCACCGTCGACCGGTTCGGCAACGTGCAGCTCACCGCGCGCGCCGAGGATGTCGTGGGGCTCGGCGGGCGGCTGTCCGTCGGCGGGGTCAGCGCCGTGCGGGGCACCACCTACGCCGACGCCCCGCCTGGCGGGCTGGTCGTCTACGTCGACTCCGCGGACCGGGTCGCGGTCGCGGTCAACGGTGGCCGGGCCGCCGTGGTCCTCGGTGTGGTGGCCGGTGACGTGCTGCGGCTGACCACTGTGGACCGTGACCCGGGCGGCGTAGGTCCAGGCGGCTGAGCGGTCAGCCGGCCGGCTGGGGCTGGCAGGTGGGGCACCAGTAGGTGACCCGTTCACCCTGCTCGGCCTTGCGGACCAAGGTCCCGCAGCGACGGCAGGGCCGGCCACGGCGGCCGTACACGTGGGTCGTCTCGGACCGGCGGAGCGAGCCGGTCGTGCTCTGCACCCACCGGCCGCGGTTGGCGGCGAGCAGTCGCTGGGCCAGGACGACGGTGGCGGTCAGGTCGGGCACCTCGCGGACCGGCGTCCACGGCCAGACGCCGCGCAGGTAGAGCACCTCGCACTTGTAGAGGTTGCCGATGCCGGCGAGGTTGCGCTGGTCCAGCAGCGCCTCGGCGATCGTGGCGTCGGGGTGCGCGCCCAGCCGGCGGACCGCCTCGGCCGGGTCCCAGTCCGGGCCGAGCAGGTCCGGCCCGAGGTGGCCGACGAGCGCCTGCTCCTCCTCGGTGGGGACCAGCGCAAGGTCGTGCAGGTGGTAGCCGACCGCGACGGTCCGCTTGGTGTGCAGCGCGACGCGGACCAGGTGGGCCGGGCCGGCGCTCCACGCGGCGCCGGGCCGGTACGTGCGCCAGGCGCCGTCCATGCGCAGGTGCGAGTGGAGCGTCAGGCGGGTGCCGTCCGGGCCGGTCAGGCGCAGGAGCAGGTGCTTGCCGCGGCTGGCGGACCCGGCCACGACCCAGCCGGCCAGGTCGACGGTGGCGAGCGCCGGCACCCGGAAGTCGGTGGCGGTGAGCCGCTGCCCGGCCAGCTCCCGGTGCAGCGCCTGGGCGGTGTTCCACACCGTGTCGCCTTCCGGCACGCCCGCCATCCTGCCTCCCCGGGGAGGCGGCGCAAGGCGGCGGGCCGGCAGATCCCGCCGTTCCGCCGATGCGTTGATCGATAGGGAACGTGCCCTCATGACAAAGATGGGCACCGAGCATGCCGCCGAAGGCAACGGCGAGGCTGACATCGACACCGAATAGAGATGAGCTGAGGCTGACCCCGCCTGCTTTCAAGCTCAGTCGAGGTGGTCGCCTGGCTGGGTGTTCAACAGCCACGCCAGCGGCATTTTCGTGGTGACCTCGTAGCCCCCGTCAAGGCCCCGCCGGTGCAGGGTGACGGTCTGCGCGGTGTCCCGGTCGACCACCCAGTAGCGCGGGATGCCCGCTCGCGCGTACTCGCGCCGCTTGACCATCTCGTCCATCGCCGCGGACCCCGGCGACACGATCTCAACCACCAGGAGCAGGTCGGCAACCTCCAGCCACCCGCTACGCGGCTGCGGCTTCGCCCATACCGTCAGGTCAGGAATCCGGCCGCCGTCACCATCAGGGCCGGGAATGCGGACTCCAGCAGCTTGCAGCACCTGCTCGGCGGGCCAGCCCGCCATGGCGAGCCAGACCAGGATGCGGCTGGCGATGGCTGCGTGCCCGGAGTCGGGCGGCGGCATGACCGACAGCGCTCCGTCAGGGCTGGTCTCGTACCGGTGCCCATAAGGGTCGGCGGCGATCATGGCGGCCAGGTCGTCGAGCGTGACGACGGAGGGCATGTGCCTGCCCACGGTCTCGGCGCCCATGAACCGAATCCTATCCGCCCGATCATCCACGACCGGGCTGGAAGGTGCTGGCGGCGCCCCTCGACGCCACCAGCACCCGAGCCGGGCAGCCAGCCGCTCACCGCCGGTTGAGCACGACCTTCAGCGCCCCGGTCTCACCGGCACGGCTGAACACGTCGTACGCGTCCATGAAGTCCGCCATGCCGAACCGGTGCGTGACGAACCGGGCCGCCTCGATCTGGCGCGCGGCCACCAGCCGCAGCAGGGTCGGGGTCGAGTACGTGTCCACCAGCCCGGTCGTGATGGTCACGTTCCTGATCCAGAGGTCCTCGAGGTGCAGCGTGGCGGGCTTGCCGTGGACGCCGACGTTGGCCACGTGGCCGCCCGGGCGCACCAGCCGGGTGCACAGCTCGAAGGTCTCCGGGATGCCGACCGCCTCGATCGCGACGTCCGCGCCGAGCCCGCCGGTCAGCTCCATGACCTTGCCGACCGGGTCGTCCTCGCGGCTGTTGACGAGGATGTCCGCACCGAACTGCTTGGCCGCGTCCAGCCGCCCGGCGGCCAGGTCGACGACGACGACGTGGCTCGGCGAGTGCAGCTTGGCGCCGAGCGTGGCGGCGAGGCCGATCGGCCCGGCACCGACCACCACGACCGTGTCGCCCGGGCGGACGGTGCCGTTGAGCACGCCCACCTCGTATCCGGTGGGCAGGATGTCGGCGAGCATGAGGACCTCCTCGTCCGTCACCCCCGCCGGCACCGGGTACGTCGAGCTGTCCGCGAACGGCACCCGGACGTACTCGGCCTGGGTACCGTCGATCTTGTGGCCCAGGATCCAGCCACCGCCGCCGATGCACTGGCCGTAGCTGCCGTCGCGGCAGTAGCGGCACCGGCCGCAGGCGGTGATGCACGAGACGAGCACCCGGTCACCCGGGCGGACGTTGCGCACCCCGGTGCCGACCTCGGTCACCGTGCCGACCGCCTCGTGGCCGAGGATCCGCCCGTCGGTGACGGCCGGCACGTCGCCCTTGAGGATGTGCAGGTCGGTGCCGCAGATGGTGACCGTGTCAACCTGGACGACCGCGTCCGTGTCGTCCCGGAGCGTTGGCTGGGGGACCTCATCCCAGCTCTTGTCTCCGGGTCCGTGATATACAAGTGCACGCATAGGTACGCCTCCTGGCCTCGGGTTCTTCTCACCCGACCCTTCCTCGCGCCGCCGCGTTCCCCGTAGGGCCGGAGGTCCCTGACCAGGGCGTCTACCTGCCCGTGCCGAGTTCACCGGGGCGGCTGCACGGACGTCGGGCGGAGGAGAGTGTTGCCGTGGCCATCCCGGAGAACCCGAATACCGGACGCATCATCGACTACTGGCTGGGCGGCGGGCATCACCTTCCGGCCGACGTCGATGCGGCCAAGGCATTTGAGCGGCTGTACCCGGGGTTTCCACAGGTCTTCGCCGCACTTCGGGAGTTCCTCGGGCGTGCCGTCCGCGCCGTCGCCGACCACGGGACCGACCAGTACCTGGTTCTCGGCGCCGGGGTCCCGACCCGGGGGAACGTGCACGAGGTGGTGCCGGCGCGGGTCCTCTACACCGATATCGACCTGGTGAACATCGAGCTGGGCAGGCAGATCCTGGCCGGTTTGCCCCACGTCGACTACGCCTACTGCGACGCGGCCGACCTGGGGACGCTCGACCAGGACGCGGCGCGAGGGATCCTCGACCTGACGCGGCCCATCGGCGTCGTCATGGTCGGCGTCTCAGGGTTTCTCGATGACCGGACGGCCCAGCGGACCCTCTCCGAGATCTACGACTGGGTGCCCTCGGGAAGCCACCTGGTGGTGGACTTCGACGGCGAGGCGGTGGAGTCCCACCCGGCCGTGCTGAGCCTTCTGCACCGGGCCGGCGGAGTGCTGCACCTGCGACGCCCCGAACAGATCCGACCGCTCCTCGGCCGCTGGGAGCTCACCCCTGAGGGAGTCCAACCGGTCGATCTCTGGCGGAACCGCCCGGCGACCCGCCTGGACGGGGTCTTCATGTACGGCTGCCTCGCGGCAAAGCCGTGAGGCAGCCGGCGGGTGACGCTAGTTCCGCTTGCCCGGGACGGTGTTTCCGGTTGAGTCAAGTTTTGGTTCAGGCGGCGGCCAGCCCGGCGGTGATGAAGCGGTCAAGTTCACGGTCGAGGGCGCGCCATGCCGCTGCGAGGGGATGTCGTCTAGCAAG
>DASSUC010000071.1:0-41612 GCA_035707405.1 Micromonosporaceae bacterium
GTTCGGCTCGTCGCGTTTGTCGAACGCGGCTGCGTCGACGGCATCGAGCATGCGCTCGACCGGCGGGACGTAGTCAGGGCGTGGCTGGACGTGTCGAAGATGTCTCGCCTATCGTGGGCACCGGCCGGGGTGTCAAGGTGGGACTCTCGAGGGTCTGGCTCCTGGCCTGTCCGGCGCGGGTGTGCCGGTGCCATCGAGGATGCGGCGAACCAGCCGGACGGGGTCAGGGCATGGCTGGACGGGGCGAAGATGTCTGGCCTATCGTGATCCCTTGTCGGGGACGTCCTGACCAGGGTCTGAGAAAGTCGATGCCGAACGAGCGTCTACGAACCGCTCTGCTGGAGCGTGGTCTCACGCCAGCCGGGCTCGCCGAGGCGCTTGACGTCGACCCCAAGACCGTCGAGCGCTGGATCGCCGGCCGCCTTCCGTACCGCCGGCACCGCTACGAGGTCGCCGTCCGACTCGGGGTGGAGGAGACCTACCTCTGGCCCGATGCCATGTCCCGAGACCAGACCGCCAGCGCCACCGAAAGCGAGATCATCAACGTCTACCCGCACCGCTGGACCGTGCCGTCCGACCTGTGGCGCAATGTCTTCGACAGCGCGCAACAGGAGATCGGCGTCCTGGTGTTCAGCGGCCTGTTCGTCGCCGAGGACATCGGGATCCAGCGGGTCTTCCGCGAGAAAGCTGCCGCGGGCGTACGCGTGCGTATCCTGCTCGGCGATCCGGCCAGTGACGTGGTCGCCGACCGGGGTGCCGACGAGGGCGTGGACGGTCTCCAAGTCGCGAAGATCAAGAATGTCATGGTGCTGCACCGGCCGCTTCGCGACGTCGAGGGCATCGAGTTTCGGCAGCATCGCACCGTGCTGTACAACTCGATCTACCGGGCCGACCATCAGGTGCTCGTCAACACGCACATCTACGGCGTTCCCGCCGCTCATGCCCCGGTGCTGCACCTGCGTCGTGTCGCCGGCAGCGAGATGACCGCGATGTACATCCAGAGTTTCGAGCGCGTGTGGGAAAGCGCGGCCCCGATGGTGTGGGACTGACCGCCGTGGCCCGCCGCATCGACTTCTACGACGACCCCAGCGCGCCGAAGGCCAACAGCCTGGTTCCCTCGGTTAACGTCGTCGTGGTCAACGAGGTTGGCGACATCCTGCTGATCCGTCGCACTGACAACGACAACTGGGCCCTGCCCGGCGGCGCCATTAACCTGGGCGAGTCCCTACCCGCCGCCGCCGTCCGGGAAACGCTGGAGGAGACCGGCGTCCACGTCGAGATCACCGGCCTAGTCGGGATTTACACCGACCCCCGCCACGTCATCCTCTACACCAGCAACGGCGAAGCCCGCCAGGAGTTCTCCATCGTCTTCACCGCCCGCCCGACCGGCGGGCACCCCACCCCAAGCGACGAGTCGATCGAGGTCCGCTGGGTCGCTCCCGACGCCGTGCCATCCCTGCCGATGGACCGCTCGATGCGGATGCGCATCGACCACTACCTCGCTGGAAACGAGAATCCCCACCTCGGCTATGCCACGTAGCCTAAGCTGATCATTTTGGTGGGCTGGTCATTTGTACCCGGGTAGGGTGCCGGCGGGTATGTTGTGGTGGGCTGGTCGGTGCCGGGTGGTGATGGTGGCGTGGGGTGGCGGCCGGTGCGGCCGAGGGGTGTTGCTGTGAGTCCTTTGTGGTGGGGTGGTCGGTTCGGCGGTGGTGAGGGTTTGAGCCCCGGAACCGGATGGTCGCCGGCCCGTGGTGGCGGGTGCTGGTGGCTTCGCCGGGTTTCTTGACGCGGTAGCTGTTGTGGCGGGCGCGTTTGACCGGGCGGGGGCAGCTGCGGTGCCGACGGGGCGGGTTGAGCTTGCCGGTGATCTCTGCGTGCACAGCGGGCAGCGCACCGGTCCAGTCCCCAGGGGGAACGCCCGCCGTCCCGGTGGCGGTCTGGCGGGCGACGCGTAGCGCGCGGGTGAAGCTGATCCGGTCGGGGTCCTGGTCGGTGGCCTCGACCGCCCGGTCGAGCTGCTGCCCGGTGCGGGCTGCGGCCAGGATGCGCTCCCGCCGGGCGCCGCGGATCTTCGGGTTGACCAGCACGCTGAGCCAGGTGCCGTCGGCCAGCACCCGTACGACCGGCAGCCGCAGCCCGGTCGGGGCCGCCGCAGCAGCTCCGCCCCGGTGCCCACCGCCGTCGACCAGGCGTGGAAGGAGTAGAACCCCCGGTCGGCTGTCAGCAGCTCATCGGCGCAGCCGCGGGTACAGCCGCGCCGCGATGGTCTGCTCCCCGGTGCCGTCCCCGGACACCTCACAGGCCAGGAACGCGTGCGTGCCGCACTCGGCCACCGGCCACCACCCGCGCCTTCGGGTACGCCGACCGGTTGGCCTCGGACCCGGCGTAGCCGAACCCGTCAGCGTTGCTGGGCGTGTCCGGCAGGTCCATATCAAACCCATCGATGGCCAGGACCCGCCAGCCCCGCAGCCACGCCCCCCCGGGTACCGGAGGTGACCACCGGCTGCACAACCGACTCGAAGATCTCCGCCATCACCGGCGCACCCAACCGCACACGCGCCTGGCTGATCCTCGACGACGTTGGCACCGACCAGCAGGCATCCCAGCACCCGAGCCGGGTCAACGCCCCGGTCACCTTCGTCGCGACCTCTTCGTAGTCATCCTCACCGAATAGGCACAACGCCATCGTCAGATACGCCTCACATGCGCCGGCAGCTTCCCATCCGACCGCTTGGTGCCCACCCCGAACCGGGCCACCGCCGCGTCCACCGCATCCCGCGGCACCGCCGACACCAGCACATCCAGCGACACCTGGTCCGGCCTCACCGCCACAGCCTCGGACATGACCGGCAAGCACACCACCAGCCGCCCCCACCCGTCACGCCGACCATCCACAAGCAACCGGCACAACAGCATGATCAACTTAGGCTACGTGGCATCGGGGTTTGGCGCGGTCGAGGACAGCGATGAATCGGATCATTCTGTGGAATGAGATCGGTCAAGGTTCGACGGCAGATGTACGGCCGCGCCAAACCCGACCCGCTAGGCCGTAGGCTCCTTCTTGCCACCTGAATAGCAACACCCACGATCACCAAACTCTCAGAGTCGTTCTTCCGTCCGTGGCCACCGACACGCAATCTCGAACATTCATCCTTGTTGCTGCCTCGATGCGGCAAGGCAGCCCTCTGGCATCCATCCTCCATGCACCTGGAAGACGGTAGCAAGGGGCTGCCCTGCGACTATCCGAGGTGTGCAGAAAGACGCGCAGCGCCATCGACCCTAGGTGAGGCCAGCCGTATTGGTAGCCCATACTGCAGCGTTTGACGAGTACATGACAACGTTACCGTCGTTCTGAACCAAGATTCGGACGCCACCGCGCCCAACCGTGTTGGTGGCCCAGGTGGCGCCGCCACTGGAGTTGTAAGCGACGAAGTTTCCGTCGCCCTGCATGATGACGTAGTCCGTCGTGGACCGGCTGTTAGCCCAAAGCGCCCGGCCGGACGGCCCGTACAGGACAAGGTTCCCGTCACCTTGGAGGATGAACAAATAGCGGCCGTCACCTGACCTCAGGTACATGTGACGCCGGAGCACCCGGCTCGTCCACAGCGTGTCCCCGCAGGCAGCCCACCGGTTAGTCTGGTCTGGCAGGGCATCCAGCACGACGGCCTGCAAGAGGTCTGGGCCGGCTAACCCGCGTCCTTTGAGGCAGTAGTAGGTTCCCGAGTCCGGGATCCAAAGCCGCTTGAGGTCCGGGCTCACCAGCCACGCGGTCTTCTGGGTCTTGATGTCAGCATCCCATTGCACAATATGGTCGGCGTAGGCACCGAGGTTGATCGGGTAGGTGTAGGACTGCGATCCGCTGAACGGCACCTGCGCGCCGTTCCTGAGCCCGGCGCTTACATAGACCCTAGCGGTTCCGAATATGCACCAGCTCGGAGCACCGTTGTGCGTCACACACGATGTTTGCTCCCATGCTCCCGACGCCCAGTGGCTAGGCACCCACTGAAAGGTGACCCGCGGGCTGCCGCCGGCCCTCGGATGGATACCAGAAGCGTTGGACCAGGCGATCTCGGTCGTGTACGTCTTGTCTGGCAGAAGGCTTACGACCGAGGTGCCGGTCACCCCAGGGGTGGCGTCTGCGGCCGGATCTGAGAAGCCTTCGTCACGGACGGCGTCAGGCAGGTTCGTGCTCGTTACGGTGTAACCGTTCCAGCCGCTGTCGCCCTCGAAGTCGACCAGGCGGAAGTCCAGCTCGAGGAAGCGCGCATTGTAGCGGCTTTCGACGCATTGAAGGGCAATCAGCTGCGAAAGAGTGAGCCTAAATGTCCAGGACATCCGGAAGTTGTAGCCATCGGTGTAGGTAGTGAACGTGTTGGACGTGGGCCAGAACGCGCCGCACTCCACTGCATAGTGGCTATCCTCGTCGGCAAGGAAGTAGCCCCAAGGGTTGGCGGCGTAGGCCGCCGTTGAACCAGCGGCCACCGCTGCCGCCAGAACGGAAAGAAGAACTACCAGGCTCATTAAGAATCGTCGCATTTGGCACCTCCGGCTACGCATGGCTCTGGTTTCGATTGTGGCATGGCTCTGGTTTCGGTTGTGGAGTAACACAGTCTGCGGACACGACCTGGCTCCCAGCTTGCTCTAAATGGCCCACCATAAGCGGAAGAATCTTTGTGCGGCACCTCCCATCCTTGGTCGAGTGACTTCGTTCGAGGCTCATGTGCGCGGCGCCAGACTGCAATGCCTTCCGAGTTTGTCGGACGCGTTCGTACACTCCGAAGCGGCTACGCCCGCAGGCCGGATGCCGGCTGTGGAGCTGGGACCACCAGACTGGTATCCGGACTGAGCGGGTTAGATGGCTCGGCCAGAATCTGGTTGAGCATGTCATGGTCGCGCGGGTCCACCTCCAGGTCGAGCACCCCGTCGGCCACCGTGACGGTGAGGGTTCCCGGCCCGACGGCTATCACGCGACCTGGTCTGTCACTTTGGTGCAAAACTCGTGGCCGGCCGGCGATCAGCCGGAGACAGACGCCTGCCACCTTGAGATAGGCACGTGGGTACGGGCCGAGTTGCGCGCGAACCAGTCTGACCACTCGCTCGGCCGGCATGGTCAGATCGATGAGCCCATCACTGGGATGTCTGCGCGGCCAGACGCTCGCCAATGACTGGTCCTGTTCGTTACCTATCACCCGACGGGCAGCCAGGTCATGAGCGAGCACGAGCCCCGCATGGTAGTGCAGGTCGGCAAAGCGTAGGAAAAGTGAGGCGGCGGTCTCGTCGCAGCGGACCGGCAGGTCATCCTGACGGATGATAGCCCCGGAGTCGACGCCATCTTCCAGAAAGAAGGTGGTGAGCGCCGTGTCCGGGAGCTGTCGGAGAATTGTCCATGGTATAGGTGCTTGGCCGCGGCCCTGTGGCAGCCGGGTCGGGTGCATTCCGATGCAGCCGTAGCCTTCCGTATTGCGCACCCGCCCGCCACCGCCCCATATGGACATCGGGATGTCCAGTACTTCGGCGGTGACTATCCTGGACCAGCCGATGACGAGGACGAAGTGTGGCCGGGCAGCCCGGATCGCTCCGCGGAGGCTGGTGAGCGTTCCGTCGATGGTCGTCGTGCATGGAAACCCCCACGAGCCAGCGAGGTCGCTGACTGTGGAGAATCCAACCGTCTTGTCGCGGCGGCTTGGCGCAAGCTCGACGGCGAGAGCGCACGTGAGGTGACCCGTGGTCATCGCATCGGAGGCGAGGATTCCTTCAAGCGCTCTCCGCCCGAACAGGTGTCCCGTTACCAGTACGAACCGCGTACAATGGTCAGACTGCCGCTTCATAGGAACCCCTTACTTTCCTGGCGTCGTTGGATAGGGTCTGCGGTTGTTGGGCGAGTGGCGTGATCTGGAAGGTGTCGATGTCGATCCGCACCGGCACTTGCACAGCGGTCCGGCCGGTTGTCCGTCCAGCCAGCGTGGGGTTCGCCTGGGGCCGGGCCAGGAACTGCAGCAGCGCCTGGGTTCCCACACCGTGGCCGCCCGCGCAGGCGACTACGCTTTTCCCGCGCCCTGAGTCCGACGGCATGATCGTCAACAGGCCGACGTCCTCCACGAGCCGGCCCAACCGGTCGCGTTTTGGCCGGATACGCCTTCCGGTGCTGCGTTGTACTAAGCACGCCCCGCTGGAGTGTTGGGTATCGGAGTCAACCAACCAGTCGACTGTCGGGTTCCGGTTGATGAGCCGTCGTGTGACAGGGTTGCCTAGTGGTCCGCCAACCAGCACGAGGTGCTCTTTCTCGACAACCGGCTCAACGTCCTCAACCGTGGCGGGACGTTCTCGCAGCGGCGACCTGGGGAACCATAGGTCAGCGAATGCCTCGCGCAGGTAGTCCCGCCCGGCGTTTTCGTAGTGTGGGAAGCACCGGTCGCCTGAGCGGGGTCGCTGGGGATGGATTCCGTAGAGGAGGAACAGCGATTCGTCACGGATCAGTGGCTGCCAGAGCCGGTGAAAGGCCGAGTCGTTCAGCGCCATGACCTCAAGCAGCGCGTCGCCGGTGCCTACCTGGAAATCGATCTCGAATGCCTCTGCCCTGTCGAGCCCGGCGAGTCGGCCTAGCTGTTCCTCGAACGCAGCCTGGTCGCACCTGGTGAGCCGGGACAGTTGGGATCGATGCTCGTCCAGAGCATGCATCTTCACCTCACCCAGACAGCCGGACAGT
The DNA here is from genome assembly GCA_035707405.1 of Micromonosporaceae bacterium. Taxonomy (GTDB): domain Bacteria; phylum Actinomycetota; class Actinomycetes; order Mycobacteriales; family Micromonosporaceae; genus DASSUC01. The sequence goes on from DASSUC010000071.1 coordinate 6,710, forward strand.
GAGACGAACAGCCGAGGACGGAACCGGGACGGCTCGGCTGAGGTGTGGATCGGGTAGAACAGCAGTACCTGACGTCGGCACGCGGCCCGTAGGAGTGCGTTTGCCTGTACGTGGTCGTTGTGGCTATCGGCGGCGGAATGGGTGACCACAACCTCGGGGTAGATACCCGCCTCGCCGAGCAGCTTCCGCACATGTCCGACCGATTGCCGATCGGCGCGCAAGTTACCATCGGAAAAACCGGCAAAGAGCAGGTTTCCTTCTGGCACGCCCAGCCGACGGGCAGCCTGTCCGGCTTCCGCTCGCCGGACGTTTCCGAATCCGTGTTCATCGGTCAGGACGAGGAACGACACCGTGTGGCCGCGTTCGACCAACCGTTGCACCAGCCCGCCCGCGCCGAGTTCGATGTCGTCAGCATGAGACCCTGCAACAAGGACGTGAAGCTGGCGGTACTGCGCCGGCAGCATGGCCGGTGTATCGACTGGGCGCTGGCGGCTGAAGAAGGGGTGGCCCATTCGCCGTCGAGATGGCCGCATCGCTGGCTCCAGTGACTCGTCTCGCTGCCCGCCATGGCGACCAGCGGCCAGGCAACTAACTGGCTTTGCACTCTGGTAAAGCACCCTCCTGTACCTTTCTGCTGGGTGGGAATCCGTCGGTGAGCGCCGTTGCCGCGCCAGGGCAAGAGGAGGTTGAGGCGACGATTGGCGCCTATCAGCCAGGCGAGGTCGGCTCCATAGAGATAGCTGAGGCTCGCGGCTAGACACCCGCCGATTGGCGGCTCTCCCCGCCCGTCGCTTGCAGGTAGAAGGCAAGCCGCAACCCGCGTTGGAAGTCCCACCCCAGTCGCCTCGTGGAGAGCTGGCTTGGTGCCCACAGCGTCCGGTCCAGCCGTAATGCTGCTGTTGCTGTCGTGGAGGACGCCTGAACTATGTTTCTGGCTGTTATCCAGTAAGAGGCGCGGTCTCTCGGGGTCAGGTCCAACAGCAGCGAGCCGGTCGGCAGCCTGGCGGCCACCACGGTGGAGATGATGCGTCCGACCGCCTGTGTGGCGAGCAGGAGTGCCCAGCGCCTCCGATGAGGAGGGAGGATCAGCGCCCCGGGACACAGCGCATCCGGATTCTCGGACGAGCCGGTTCCTATGGTCCCCAACGCGCAGGTGTGGCCTAGTCGCCGTTGAGTCCGGAAGCGTCCTGCCAGACCGTTAGTTGCCTCCCTTGCTTGCGTTGTCCCAGAAGCATGGCCCGCCAGTGGGCCAGCGGACGGCTGCCGCTGGTGAGCGACCAGTTCAGTACCGGCCAGCGCACGGACGAGGGTGGTCGTCTGGACGATGCCGTGAGCGTGGAGTGCCATTTCGTCATCCTTTCCGGCTCGCCCGACGGCGAGATACGACCAGCACAACCGCCCTACGCAGGTCACGGAAGCACTTACGAGATCGTTGGACAGGCTCGGACGCCCGTCCGGCACTGCCCCGGGTTCTTCGGACAACGTCGGACGCGAAAGACCTTCCCCGGTAGCACAGTGGCGGGTTAGCTCAGACGGGTGACGATGCTGAATCAGACGATCGTCATTCCGACAGACGCAGGCGCCCAGCTGGCCGCCGCTGTACGATGCGTCGCGCCAGCTGACACCTGTCAGTTTCCGGTGTTCTTGACATGGCTTCCGGGGAGGACGTTTCCGAAATGACAACGTGGGACGCGGCGGGGATAGGCGATCAGATCCATTTGGATCCAAGAATGATCATCACCCATGACGATCTCACCCGTATGCTGCGGGTTCTGCGCACCCGGTCCGGAAAGTCACTGCGCATGCTCGAGCAGCTACTCCGTAAGCAGGACGAAAAGGCTGCACCACGGTCATCGACGCTCGCCGCCTGGTTTGCCGGAGACCACCTGCCGACACCTGGACTGGTCCCCGGATTTACCGCACTCCTGAGGATTCTCGGTGTCACCCACCACGATGTGGATCTCTGGCTGGATGCGCTGGAGCGGGTCCGCAGCCTTCCGGGCCCCCGCCCGGCATCCGCATCTGCCCCGTATCGTGGACTGGCCCCTTACGAGCCCGAACACGCGGCTTACTTCGCCGGTCGCGATGCCCTGGTTGCAGAACTTGTCTCCAAGCTGGGTGCTGCGGAGAGCGCCGGACAACCGCTTGTCGTGGTCGGCCCCTCCGGGTCAGGCAAGTCCTCGCTGCTGCGAGCGGGCTTGGTCCCAGCCGTCTGCGGCACCCTCCAGGGAGAATCGCTGCGCAGCTACCTGCTGCTGGTGCCGACCGGCGAGCCGGTTGCGGATCTCGCCGCAGCGTTGGCCGCAGTGTCCGGCAGGCCTGCCACCGAGATCACCGCGACTCTCCGCGAGGATCCTTTCGCGTGCCGCCACCTGGTGGCGCAGGCACTGGTAGGGCGCAGCGCACAGGACCAGCTGCTGGTCGTCGTAGACCAGTTCGAGCAGTTGTTCACCAACTGCCCGGACCCGTCAGAACGGAGCATTTTCGTCGCCGCCCTATGCGCGGCGGCTACGAGTCGCACCCGCGTCGTCCTAGGTATGCGCAGCGACTTCTATACCCGGGCGCTGGAGCTACCGCAGCTCGTACCCGCACTGCAGACCTCCCAGCTAGTAGTGGGCCCAATGTCCGAGGACGAACTCCGGCAGGCTATTGGCCAGCCCGCGGCGCACGCGAACCTCAAGCTCCAACCGGGCCTGGTCGAGCTACTACTGCAGGACCTGGCCCCGACACGGTCTCATCCCCCGAAAGACACTGCCCACGAAGCCGGTGCCCTGCCGTTGCTCTCCCACGCCCTGCTGTCGACCTGGAAGTACGCCAAGGGCAAGACCCTCACCATCGAACACTACCGAGCGGTCGGCGGCATCACTGGTGCCGTGGCAAGAACCGCGGAGACTGCGTACGGCGAACTCGACTCTCCGCGTCAGCAGGAGACCGCCCGGCGGATCTTCATGCGCCTAGTCCAGACGAATGACGACACGGTACATACCCGCCGCCGGGTTCCGATCACCGAGCTGCTCGACATCGAGCCCGGACCAGATGGTGGCGGTGCCCAGGCAGTACTGGACCAGTTCATCGTGGCCCGGCTGCTCACGATCGATAAGGACAGGGTCGAGATCGCCCACGAGGCCCTCCTGACGGCATGGCCGCGTCTCGTCGAATGGCTCGACAACGACCAGGGATGGCGCGGCGTGCACCGCCGCCTCCAGTTGGCGGCACGCCAATGGCAGGAGGCCGACCGCTCGACCGACAATCTGTACCGAGGCCGGGTACTCCAGGCTACCCGTGAATGGGTTGAGACCCGCGGCTATGCGCCCGAACTTAACCGGCTGGAACGCGACTTCATCGAGGCCAGCTTCGATCTGCATATGCGTGAGCTGCAGCAGGCACATCGGCAACGTCGGCGCCGCCAACAGATCCTGGCTGGTCTCACAGCACTCATGCTCGTCGCGACGGGTGGAGTCGGCTACGCACTGCAGCTGCAGATCGCGAGAGAGCGGGAACAGGAGATCGCCGCAACAGCCCGCGACCAGGCACTGTCGCGCCTGGTCGCGGGCAAAGCCGACCGGCTGCGGGAGCGAGACCCCGGCCTCGCGATGCAACTGGCGCTCTCGGCATATCGGATCCACCAGACCCCTGAGGCGCGGTCGAGCCTTCTGAACTCGACAGCCTCACCTACAGCAACTCGGCTCCGCCCCACGCAGGGCCAAGCGAGGTCGGTGACGAGCAGCAAGGACGGCAAGCTCGTTGCCGCGGGCACCAACGAAGGCACCGTGGAACTCTGGGACCTTGCCGGCACGCGCCCGACCCGAGCCGGCATCTTGTCAGCCGCCGCAGCCACCTCATTGGTGTCGGTCGCATTCAGCCCGGACGGCCGCCTGCTGGTCGCCGGAGGAAAGAACCGCATGGCGTATCTATGGAAGCTCAATGACCCCACGGCGGCTCCTAGAACCCTCACCGGCTTCAGCAGCGAGGCCGTTGCGGTCGCCTTCAGCAGCGACAGCCGCACACTTGCGGCCAGCAACGCAAACACTGTCCGAATGTGGAACGTCATAGACCCCGACCGAGTGGCGGCCCCGGTCGTGCTCACCGGACCGACTGAGACCGTACGCTCCCTCGCCTTCACGCCAGACGGCCGGACCCTGGCCGCTGGCAGCAACGACTCTTCCGTATACCTTTGGCGTGTCGGCGACCGTGCCAGCGCCAACCCGATCAACGTCCTGACAGAGCCCACCAGCCGCGTGTTCTCTGTGGCTATCAGCCCGGACGGCCGCATGCTCGCCGCCGGAACCGGTGCCGAGCACCTCGTCTACCTGTGGGACATCACCAACCCGGGCCGCCCCCGGCTCAGCGGCGCACCCCTGGCAGGGCCCGCAAGCTGGGTCAACTCCGTCTCGTTCCACCCCAACGGCAGCACGCTAGCCGTCGGCAGCTCAGACACCGTGCTTTGGACCTACGACCTGAGAACGCGCCGGTCCACCTCACAGCTACCCCACCCCAATCCGGTCACCGGTGGTATTTACCGCAGTGACGGCGTGCTCGCCACCGTCTCCACCGACGGCCTCGTCCGCCTTTGGGCAATGCCTGGGCCGGCGATCTCGGGAGCTGCCGACTCGGTCTTCACCGTCGCCTTCGACGCAGTAGGGAACAAGCTTGGTGTCGCCGCAGGAGCGGCGGACAACAGCGTCACTTTTTGGAACACCGCCGACCATAGTCGGCCGGTGCCAGAACGCCCGGTACTCACCAACAGCGACGGGTCCGACCCCCTTTCCGGCGCCGGCGCGATCACGCCGGATGGGCGGATTTTCGTCGCAGGTGACACCGACGGACACGTGCACCTATGGGACATCAGCCCGCCCGGACACTCCGTCCGGGCCGCAGTCCCTGTCTCCGTTGCCGACGACCTGATCGAGTCAATCGCGGTACGGCCGGACGGCAAGCTACTGGCTGCCAGTTCCGACGACGGTACCGTCGGAATGGTCGATATCTCTGATCCCGCTCGCCCCGTGGTCCGGGCGAAGCTGAAGTCGCCAGAGCCCGGCCTGATCTACCAGGCGGCATTCCATCCGACCGGCTTACAGCTCGCGGTCGCCAGCGCCAACCAGAATGTTTATCTTTGGGACGTCGCCAACCCTGACCAGCCCACGCTCCAGACCGCGCTGCAAGGCTTCACCGCCGCCGCCTACTCCGTGGCGTACAGCCACGACGGCAAGGTACTCGCCGCCGGCAGTGCAGACAACACGGTGCGTGTCTGGGATGTATCTAACCTCCGCGCGCCGCAGGCCGTGGGTCGGCCACTCACGGGACCGGTCGGCTATATCTACTCCGTCGCATTCCGAACCGACCGGCGCGTACTGGCCACAGGCAGCACAGACAACACCATTTGGCTGTGGGACCTCACTGACCACCGTCAGCCGACCCATCTCGCCACCCTCACCGGCGCGACGAAAGGCGTCCTCACCGTCGCCTTCAAGCCAACCGACGACCACCTCGCAGCCGGTGGCCACGACCGGACCGTGCGGCTATGGAACACCGAGCCGGAGGCTGCCGCCAGCTGGGTCTGCGCCACCGCTGGAGAGACAGTTACCCAACGCGAATGGGAACTCTACATCCCCGACCGTCCCTACACCCCGCCGTGTGGGTAGGTGTACGAGACCGTACGACGAACCGCCACAGGCTCGCAGCTGCATCGCAGCTGTGCCAGCGTCAGCAGCACAAGTCCCTCGACGTAAGGATTCCTATGCGCCTGAAACTGCTTCTGGGCATACCCGTCACCGCGCTGCTAGTGACTGCGGGTGTGCCCGCGGCCATCAAACTGGCGGCCAATCTGCCTCCGTGCTCGATGGAGGCCTCGCTACCCGATTCAGGCGCGGTGACGGTCAAGTTCCTGCGCACGAGTACGAAAAACTCCGGATACGCGGACTACCTAATCACCAACACTTTGAAATGGGAATCAAAACGGTCTCTCGACTGCTTCCACGAAGGAAAGGTCGACTGGGCCTTTGAGCAGAATATCAACTACCAGCAGGGAGGGATCACTCGGAAGGTCTGGGACTCCAAAGTTGACGAGCAGCATGTTGACCTCGGTTTCTACCCAGACATTACTGCTTTAGACGGAGGTTACCAGACTGCCTTTGACTTCGGCTTCTTCAGGCCGGGGAATATGTCTCCAGGGCGAGAATATCGCGTAAGCCAGAAAGTGCTCCTACCAACCTCGCCATCGCGCAGCTCGACCAACTCCCACTCCTTTGAGATCTCCAACGAAGTTCTTGAGATCAACTGCCCGCCGTTAATCTTGCGTCCTCATTGTGTAGGTCTCCGTGGGGAACGCGGCCGAAGCGCGGTAATCGAGACCGACTCGCTATTCGGCATATATGGAGAGACTTGCTGGTCTTGGGCCAAGGCGCGGGAGAGCGTCGTATCATGTGGCTCATCTCCTGGAACACCGGACATAGGGCCGAGTCAACAAAGCACTGAGCGAACCCCAACTGTCCACCTCACCAAGGGGCCGGCAGCCCCGCGAGGTTTCTGGTACGGCATCACTCTCACGGGTTTCTCGCCGTCGACGGATATCTCGGTCGTCTGCTTTGATTCGGTGGATCGGAACGGATTCTATCCCTTCCGTTTGAAAACAGACAGCAGGGGAGGCACACGAACTCAGAGCCATTGCTACTCCGGGGATGGGCCGGATCACTGGGTGACCGCCAACGGCATAGAGTCCAACCACATCACCTGGGCCGCGGTCGGCCAACCGCCACCCTCCGGGCCGTCCGCCAACCCGCCGGCACAGCCGGGTCCGGCTCCGCCAGCGCCTCCCCGACCGAACCCGACCGTTACTCTGGCCCAAGGTCCACCGGCGCCCTCCGGGTTCCGGTACGCGGTCACCCTCAACCACTTCAGCCCGAACGCCACCGTGACCGTCACTTGCCACGACTCGGTCGATCCAGGCGGCTTCTACACCTTCACGCTACGGACCGACGGAAACGGCTACGCCTACACAGCCAGCTACTGCTACTCCGCCGACGGGCCAGACCACTGGGTCAAAGCCAACGGAACCGAGTCCAACCACGTGACATGGGGTGGAGCGCCGGCTCCACCACCTCCTCCGCCGGGCCCGTCTGTATCCCTGGCCAAAGGACCGGTCGCGCCCACTGGGTACCGATACGCAGTCACGTTGCAGCACTTCACAGCGAACAGCAACGTCACGGTCACATGTCATGACTCGGTCGATCCAGGCGGCTTCTACACCTTCACGCTACGGACCGACGGAAACGGCTACGCCTACACAGCCAGCTACTGCTACTCCGCCGACGGGCCAGACCACTGGGTCAAAGCCAACGGAACCGAGTCCAACCACGTCATCTGGTAGGCGCCAGCGGTTCGCGGGGCGGGCAGGGCGCGGGCGGGGCGGTCACCTCCGCCCGCGCCTCATCATGAGTCGTTCGTTGGCCCGATGTCACTTCGGCCCTGCTCGCCTCCCGCCCGTCCTGCTGGGCGGCACTCAGAGTGCATAGGAGTGGTAAGCGGACGGCGTTGATAGTGAGGATGGCGGCAAGGGCGCCCCGGCAGCCTGGACCCATAGAGATCGAGTTTCTGGACAGGGCTGGCGCCGGTGGACCCGAGAGCAGGGCAGGGGGCTCGACGCAGCAGATCTGATGTGACAAGAGAGCTTGCCGACCTGGACGGTCCCGTCCCGCTGAGCACGACGGGACCGATCCTGTCAAGGTCGATCAGGGCAAGAGTTCGCCAATCATGTCGGCGACCATCCTCGCCTGGTGGAGCGGTATCGAGTGCTTCACGATCTCCTCATCATCGACAAACGTGATCTCCACGGTGGCCTCGATTTCCATGTCGGAAGGTTGGGTGAGCCGTAGCCGGACGTCGATGATGTCGTCCTTCACGGATGCGTGCAGGGTGTATGAAACGTGATCGCAGCCTTCGGTTTCCGAGCCGTGGCACCAGCTCGGGTGCGGGCCTTCGGTGCTGATGGCACTCATCTGCTGACCTTCCGGTTCGGCGGGGTCGGGCGGCCCGGCCGCACGGAGTCTCGGATCTCGTACGGCCGGGGCCTCTCATCGCGGGCCGCCGATCTCGGTGAAGGGATCGGGCGGGTCGGCAGCCCAGAAAGAAGCCTGGACCTGCCACCGCAGCGAGGGGACCACGTCTTGGCGGACGTCCCGGGACATCTGGCCGTCACGGTCCCGTCCGCGCGTGCACGGACGGACGTTAGCCGGCAATGGCCGACTCGACGCGCCGGACAGTCTCCGCTATAGCTCGGTGCGCCGTACTGATCGATCTGTGAACCACGTCTCCCTGGTCGTATCGTGCAAGGATCTCAGCGAGACGTACCTCGACATCGACCGGTTCACCGTCAGGGCTGGTGGTCATGTCGCAGTACGTTAGGGCATCTGACAAAAACCCGTCCATCGGCGGGAACTCAGCGGCAAGATCACCAGCTAGCCCTCGGTTGCCTGCCTCGATGGACGCGCAGGAGTGGTGCGCCACCAGACGACACACTCGATCGTCTGCCTTCTCGACATCGCGGAGATATCGTGCGCCGTCCAATGCGTGCAGACCGGTCGTCACTAGCGCAGACGCGTAGCCAACGTCGTGGAGCCAGGCGGCGCAGACCAGGATTTCGGCGTCCTCACCCACGAAGTGCGCGATCGACTCGGCCTTGCGGCCCACGCCCTGCGAATGCGCCCATCGGCGGGGTAATGGCGCTGCGAGCAGGCGCCGGGTGAGGTCTCGCGCCCAGAGGACCTGTTTCACCTGTTCGACAGTAGGCGATGCATCTCTCATGGTCGCCTGACGAACCGACCCTTGCCATGGATCGCTTCCACAAGCCCGGCGCCCTCCAGCTCGGCGAGCGCCTGGCGAGCCGTCCCCCGGCTGACCCCATGACGGCCGGCGAGCACCGACTCGCTCGGAACTGGGTCGCCCGGTCGCAGCTCGCCGGACTCGATCTGACCGCGCAACTTGGCCGCCACGGCGCGGTAACGGGGACCGGCCGCCCCAGCAGTGTGGCCCGGCGCCAGGACCACGCGCCCGCGTCCGGGTTGCACCGTGAGCAGGCCTTCCTCGGCAAGCTGGTCGAGCGCCCGGCGGATCGTGTTGCGCGCTACGCGGTACTCCGCGCACAGGGCGGACTCCGACGGCAGCGTGGCGCCCGGCGCGAACTCGCCGCCCGCCAGCCGTTCACGCAGGGCCGTGGCGATGTGCCGGTACTCACCCCATGCCGTCGCCCGTGGGCTCAACGACGCCTACTCCCTCCACCCGAACCCGGGTGCCGAGCGTATCGCCCTATCTGCTCAGCGGCGCGGCTCAACCCGTGGTCGTGATCCCCCGCTTGGTGGCACGCGACAGCACGGCAGCCAGTTCCGTGGCCACCCGAGCCGTCACCCTGCCGACGTCCACGACCGCGGCACCGCCCCGGTCCACGGCGCCGATCAGTAAAGGAAAGGCCCGTCCCACGTCGAAACCCACATTCTCCAGGGCCAGCGCCAAGCGGTCGGCGGCCTGTCGCGCCTGCGTCTCGGCCTCTGACACATCTGGACGGTCACCCGTTGCCATGGCTCCTCCGCTCGTTGGCCTGGCTCTGGAGAAGCGTCTATGCGACGCCGCTGGTGGTGAACCACGACCTGGGGACGTCTTGGGACTTCTTGGTTAGGCTGAGGATCCTCACCATCGATCGGGGAAGCAGTATGAACCATCCGCTCGCGCGCGCTCTACGGGGCGCCGGCATTGACACCATCGACATCGCCGCGCGCCTCTGCGTCGACCCGAAGACCGTCCAGCGATGGCTGACAGGTCGGGTGCCCTACCCGCGTCACCGCGAAGCACTGGCCCAGCTCACAGGATGGTCCGTCTGGGACCTATGGCCGAACGCCGCACGCCGAGTCGATGCTCAGCACGATCAGGCGGCGGACGAGGTCATCATGATCTACCCTCACCGCTCCGCCGTCCCCGCCGATGTCTGGCACAACCTCTTCGAACACGCTCAGACCGAGATCGGCATCCTCGTCTACAGCGGCCTGTCACTCGCCGAGGACACGGCGACCCTCCGCGTCCTACGGCAGAAGGCGCGTAAGGGAGTGCGGGTACGTCTGCTGCTCGGCGACCCAGACGGCGCGCACGTCGCCCGGCGCGGCGCCGACGAGAACATCGGCGTCATGATGAGCGCCCGCATCCGCAACGCCCTCGTCCTGTACTGGCCGCTGGCCGACGCGCCAGCCGCCGAGCTACGCCTCCACGACACAGTGCTCTACAACTCGATCTACAGGGCTGACGACCTCCTGCTCGTCAACACCCACGCCCACGGCTGCCCAGCCCTCGCACGCCCCGGTGCTCTACTTGCGATGCACCGGCTCGCACAGCATGGCGGCCACATACGTCGAATCGTTCGATCGCGTGTGGTCCGTCGCCCGGACATCGGCCAGCGCAGTACGACAAGGCTGATGGCAGTCGGCGAGTTGAGCATCGCACGCGACTTCGCCGCCGTTCCCGAGGTCCTGATTGCTCCCATATCGGGGTGGTCGGGCGATCTATTCGGGTACACGCCGGACACATCTGACGGAGGGTGACCGAGCGCTTCGGGAGTATGGTCTGGCTACGGCCTGGACGATACTGGGTGAGGACTCCGTGATGTACCCCTCTAAGACACCCTCCCGTACTCCGGAGAGCGATGTCCCGTTCGGTCTTGAGCGTCGTCCAGGCAGGCTCCGGATGATCGCCGAGGGATGCCCGCGTCTTCCGTCGATCGCCGTGCGTGAGTACGTGTACATCCGATCGCTTTCGCCGTTCTGTCAATCACCGTCTCGTCGAGTGTGAGCATGAGAAGTCGACGTGGCTACGGTGGGCAAGGCCAGAGGCGATCAACTCGACGGCGCGACAGGCATACGGACCCGGTAGATCGAGTATTGCTGGCTGCGGCCGAGGTGTTGAACGCGTGGCGAAGTATGCCTCCCGCCCGCCGTCCCGGCCATGCGCGTTCCTGGCTGGCGCCATCGTGGTCTTCTGATCTCGTTCTTGCCCGACTCGGTCCACGCCTGGTAGGCGACCTGGTTGCCGACAGCATTCTGCGTGCACACGTGCGAGGTCGCCTGGCGCTGGCGGCACTGTCGGATGACGAGATAGCGCTGCTCGATGCATATGCGCACGTCATGGATGCCCGACGAGGCGCTGGCGATCACAGTGGCAACGGGCCAGGGCCGGCCAGGTCAGATGGGCCTGGAGGAGCTGTGACACGGGCGATGATCGCTTGCGCGCTGGTTGACCCCACCGATGTGCTTGCGGCGAGGGGGGCGCAGCTTGTCGATGAGGTACCGCGGCGTGCGGACGTCGGAACCCTACCGCCAGGGCGAGACAGTGGTGTTGATGGCATCGCCCAGCGGACCCCCGCAACCCAACGCACTGATCGCGGCAATGACCAGACGAGCCGACCCAGCCGCAGTGATGCCCGAGATGCCGTTGAACTGAAGCGGCAGGCGCGGGTCTCTGCGTCCGAGCTTGACCGCACCCGCAAGGAACTCGCGACCACTAGGTCAGAAGCTGAGGCGCTACGTACGAGGATCGATCGGCTCACGGCGCAGCGAGACGAGGCGTTGGCGGCCGTTCCGTCACGTCGCCAACGTCGGCAGTTGGAGAACGCGTCGCAGCTGGCCGCCGATCTGACGAGGGCACGCAAGCGACTGGACGATCTGCGCGAGGAACATCAGATACGTGCGCGGCGCGACGAGGCGGAGAAGGTCGCCCTGCGAACGGCTCTTTCCGATGCCGAGGCGGAGCGTGATCGGGCGAATGACGTGCGTCATCGGCTTGAGGCGACGCTGGGCAATCTTTCCGGCCGCGCGCTATATCTTCAAAACCTCTTGAGGCGTCGAGTTACCCGTCTGGAAATAGAGGCAAGTGGGCTTCCGCGCAACCAAACCCGCAGCCGCATTGAACGGGAAATCGGGCAGCTGCGTGGATTGTCGGAACACATCGATAGGGTACTACCACCCACCTCGGTCGCCAGCGAGAATTCGGACAGCGGGACGGCACGAGCGGGCGGCCCTCTGGCGAGCGGGACGGAAGCACCCCTCCGAATGGAGGCGACCGAGAAAGATCATGAGAACGTCGGTTCCGGGGCCGCAGATTATCGACCGGTGGCTTACGCCAGTGCGGATCGCACGCTACGTGTGGAGGTCCTGGGCGGGGGCAGCGAGATTGGAGGCTCGGCCATCCTTGTCGAGGGTGGGGGGACTCGAATCCTTGTGGACGCCGGTGTGCGTCCTAATGCGGACAGCCCCCGCCGTGCCGCTCCACCGCTGATAGCTAAGGCTCTTGAAGGGCGGCTCGATGCGGTAGTGGTTACACACGGCCACAATGATCATGCTGGCTTCGTGCCGAAGCTGCTTGATGACCAGCGTCAGGCGTCCACGATCTGTACACCGGCCACTGCGGCTCTGCTGCCAGAGATGTGGGCGGATGCGCGGCGGGTGATGGCGCAGCAGGCGGATGACGCGGCCGAGTACGGATGGCTTGCGCCACTCTACGGCGAAGCGGAGGTGGAGGCGGCCGAGCGGAGCTTGCAGCCGCTGCCGTATGGGCGGGCCCGGAACGTGGGTGGTCTGACCGTGCAACTGTTCAACGCAGGCCACATCCTCGGCGCAGCTGGTGTCGTAGTAAGCGCGGGCGACCAGAGGATCGTGATCACCGGCGATATCTATAACCTTCCGCAACTGTCCGTTGGCGCTGCCCAGTTGCCGCCCAAGTTGGCCCGCGAGGCCGACCTGTTGGTGATCGAGTCAACCTATTGCCAGCGTAGCCACCGCGACCGCGCTAGCCAGGTAGCAGACCTCGTCCGCGCAATCGAGGAGGTCGTCGCGGCCGGCGGCCGAGTACTGGTTCCCGCGTTCGGTCTCGGCCGGGCTCAGGAGGTTGCGCTGATCTTGCGCGAGCATCTGCCCGATGTTCCGGTACTGGTTGACGGCCTCGCGAGACCGATCAGTGAGATCTACCAGCGGGTGGCCAGCCTCGACATCTTCGGTGGCAACGTTCAGCGGGTCGACAATCGGGATCGGTTCAGGCTCATGCGCTCATTCCGCTCCGGGGTCGTCATTACGACGTCCGGCATGCTCAGCGGCGGGTTCGCGGTCCCGTGGGCGCAGCAGATTCTGCCTGACGCGCACGCAGCCCTGTTTGTCTGTGGGTATCAGGACGAGGAGTCCGCTGGCCGCGCGCTTCAGCGGCTGGCCGAGCGAGATGATCCGACAGCCCCCGCAACCCTGCCGTTGTACACCGAGACTGGTCCTGTGGCTGTCCCGGTAGCGGCCTGCGTCGCGACCTATAGTCTCAGCGCCCACGCCGATCGTAACGGGCTGAGCGAGGTCATCGATGAACTCTCTCCACAGGAAACGATGCTCGTACACGGCCTCGGACGTGACCAGAAGGAGTACCGGGAGACCCTGGAGCGAGCGCACGGCCGACGCACGGTGCGCAACGACCTGCCGTGGAGCGGCTCGGAATGATCGGCGGCACGGGGGGTGCCGACCTATCGCGAGGACAGTGGGTCCTGTCAGTGGAGGCGGACGAGTTCGCAGGCGGCGGCCGACCGCGGGTATGGACGCCGCCAGCCGAAACGACGTTGGGGCGAGCGCGTCGGCTTGCTCGCTTCGTGCCATTGCTCGAAGCCTGGACCACCGCCGGCCCCGACCGTCCGGCTCTCGGCACCCCAGAACGCGACCTGCTCGCCATGGTGGAACTAAGCGTGCGCCACGGCTCGGATCTGCTCGTCCGGCTGCCTGGCGGCCTGCACCGCCTCCCGTTGCTTGCGGCCGTAATGATCGCCACGGACACGCTCAGCATCTCTGAAACGGAGCTGAATCGCGTCGTAGGGGCTGAGGCTCCGCCCGGACCGGTGGCGCTGGTGACCCCCCGACTCATCCGCCGCAGCGAACTCGATCAGCTTGACGCGGCGTCGGTGCCGGTCGCACCGGCGCTGCATCCCCATCGGCTGCGTGGGGACGGTCTCGGCTCACCCGTGCGAGGTGGCCGGCCGCGGCTAGTAACCGGTGCCAGCCGGCTGCTGTTCGTGTCACCAATGACCGGGTTTCCACCGATCCTCGGCGTTCCGCCCCGGGTGGTGGTGATCGACTCCGCAGCCGAGACGGAACCCGGTTGGTTATCCGAGGCGAGGAAATGGGCTGCAGGGCACGCCAACGTCGTCATCACGTTTACCGAACTGCATCAAGAGCTGAGAGCGCTTCGAGGCGCTGATCCGAAAGACGTGCTGGACACAAGCGCCACGAGCGTCGCCACGACGACGCCACAACGCACCGACGGCGAGCATTGCTGGATCGCCGACTGGCCATGGCTGCGCCGTGTTGAGGACCCGCTGACCATGACCTCGGCACCGGCCAGCGAGATCGGGCGCGGCGGGGTCATGGAGGTCCGGGGAAGGGCGCATCTCATCGCCGTCGACGACCCGGGCCTAGCCGGCATCGCGGATGTCCGGGAGCGCCTTGCCCGGCTCCGCGACCCAGGTGGACGTCCCCCGCCCTGGCCGGTCTGTCGGGCAGCTCGCCTTGCCCGCCTGCTAGCCGAGCTGCCGAGCCGCACCGGCGACTACGACCGCATCGCGCCGCGCTACGGTGGCCGTACGCTGCGTCGGCTTCTCGACGACGTGATGGACGCTGATCCCCGCAACGACTTCCCTGATTGGTGGCGCGTTCGGGTTGCCGCCGACTGGGGGGCGGTGCGGGCGGGCCTGAACGCCGTGCACGAGGCTCTCACCGAGGGCAACCCGCTCACCGGCGTCGTCACGGATCTCGTCGAAGATGCCTACCGCCGTGGACAACCCCTCGACATCCTCTGCGGCTCCCGTACCGCCCGGGATGCGCTGACTGGTCGACTCCTCAGCAACGGCACCCTGCGGATCGAGGACTCCCCACTTGTCACCATCCGCAGTGTTAACACCGTCGAGGGCGCGGGGGTGCATCAGAACACGTTGCTGGTCGGGCCGCCGGCCGCCCGTTGGCGAAACCGCCTGACGGCTGCTGACCTGGGCCAGCTCACCGTCGTCGCTGCGCGGGGAGACCGCCCATTGGTCCACCGCGCGTTGCTTAGGGCCTACAGCGAGCCGAGCCGGGAGATCGCTCGGCGAACCCGCTGCGCAACACTGCTCGCTCTTACCGGCATCCCAGCCGATGAGGACGAGCTTGACGGCAACGATATTCAGATCGGGGTGACGATGCAGGCGGCCGAGCGCGGCCAAAAGATGCAGGTCAAGCTGCCGGCGATGAGCGATCTGCTGACGGCGGCGATGTCTGAACCGTCGAGCGTCGACCTCGATGTGACCGACCTCGAAGGCGAGCCGAGCGGTTCACAGGACCCCGTCGGCGTTGATGCACCTCCGCGCGGCCGCGCGGTACTGGCGGTGCCGGTTGTGGCGGAGTCCACCGCTCCCCTCGAAGAACACAGCGCGCCCACCATGGTCTTCCTGCTCCCGATGGGTGGCAGGGTGCAGCGGCTGCGCGATGACGAGGTGCGGCTGCTGCCGGTCGCCGACGTCACTGCGGGTGTGACGCTGATCGGTGTCTCGGAGCCAGAACGCCGCACACTGTTCGACCGCGTCCGGCCGTACCTGGTCGAGCAGAGGCCGCAGGTCGCCCGCCTCCTGCTGCAACTATGGAGGATCGCACTCGACGACGCGTGCATCGTCAGCGGATCAATCACGGAGTTGACCGCACGTCTTACCGACATGGGTGCTGACATCAGCCACGCCGCGGTCAGGCAATGGAATGGTTCTACCCGCATTGGACCAGAGGATCCGGTCAACGTTGCGCGCATTGGCCGGGTCGCCGGCAACGCCGTGGTCATCGGTGAAGCTGGCCGCATCGCCGCCGTGATGCGGGCAGCCCGCGCCCATCACGCCGCGGTCGGGACCGCCCTGGGCAGGCTCGCTGCGTGGCACGCGGTCGGCAACACCGCAGCCCTCGACAGGTCTGTTGACGCCCTGGGCGCAGACATCACCGATCTTGCGGCGGAGTTGACCGCGTGGCGGGTCATCGCGATCGGAGACCCAGTGTTTGCACCCACGTCTGTCCTACGCCGACCACTGACTCCAACCGAGGCGATCAGTCTCGTCCAGCCAGCGTCCAACGCCTCCGCGACATCGGATGCCCGGGGCGACGCCGGAACCGACGAAATCGATTCCCTAGCCGACGAGTCGGACCTACTCGACGTTGATGAGGCTCCATGACGCCGGCGCCCGCCGCGTCGAGCCGTATCGACGCGAACTATCCAGGCCATTTTCGCGGAACCGTTCACCGACGTCCCTCTCTTCAGTAGCCAACGGCACAGCACATGACGACCTGGAGCCTGAACCGTGACCACGAAACGACCTCGCATATCCAACACCGCGCCGAGCGGCCTGCGCACAGACCCCAAGGCTGACTCACCAACCACGCTCATACAGGCCCGACCGGAAGGGTCAGCGACCCAGACCGACAACGGCGACGACAAGCATGCCCGGCGAGTCGCGGCTCACGCCGACCAGGAGCGCCTGGTGAGACGCTTCATCGACGTCTCTCATGAGCGGCTGGCGGGACGTGACACGGAGTCTCTTCGCCTGCGAAATCGTCAGCCCCGGGAACGCGTCGTACTGGGTGTCCTGCCGCCCCAGGACCCGCCGGCAACGGAGCTATCCGTCAGCGCCGGGGACCTGCCCATCGAGCCAGGTGTCCCCGTCGATCAGCTCCCCGCCAGCGAGTTCGGGCTGACCTGCCTGGTCGAGCCGAAGGACGAGCAGCTCACGGTCGACGTGAACGTACGCTTCGCGGTCTATCTCCAGCACTATCCGACGTTCGAGGAGCAATTCGACCACGCCGCCCTCCTCGCCCGGAAAGAGGAGGAGCGGTCACAGGAGGCGGCGGACTCGCTCGGAGGCTCAACCAACGGCGCCAACGAGGAAACAGACGAGCCGGGAAGCGAACAGATCGGGGCGCTCGATCACGACGCGGAGGCCCTAGGCCCCGGTGACGCAGTCAAGAGCCCAACGGCACGGCGGGGCAAACGCGAGGCGGCGGACCCGACGTTGCTGGTCTACCAGCGATACGAGGTCGTGACGACGCTGGGACTGACCGTGCCCGTACCGGGCAGCAGCATTCCCGTGACCGTGGACGACCAGGGAGCCCTGCGGTCCGCGACCCTAGGCGCGCTGGAGTCCCCGCCCACGTCTACATTCGCAGCACATGCGGGCCCGGCAGGTGGGCGATATCGGCTGCTCAGCAGCGCTGGCCAGCGGATTCCCCGCGAAGCCATGGCTGACCAAGGCGCGTTCGATGCCTGGCTTGCCGAGCACGCCGTACCGGACTGGACGGCGCCCGTCGCCGAGCCGCAGTTCACCGCCACAGCTCATCGCGATCCGACCGGGCGGATGCGCTTGGCGTTGACACTGTCCAACGCCGCCATCCGCGCGCCCAGGGATCGGGGATTCCTGCCAGAGGTCTCGATCTACGACGCAGGCTTCGACGCCACGATTTCGGGTGGCGACCTGATCAACATGGGCTACCGGATAGTCGACACGGACTATCGCATCAACCCAGAGGTCTACGCCCACGGGCGCTTCTGCTGCCTGGACGAGGACGCCTCAGATCCGACCGCCGGTCGCCTCGTGACCACCGCATTCCCCGTCTTCCGTCAGGCCGTCTACGAGTCACGCCCCGACCTGGAACCCAGCTTCATGGACCTGGCCCGGGATCCGATCCCGGTACTTCGTGGCATCGCCGATCACATGCAGAACTTCCTCGACCAGTGGGATGCCTACCTCGACGGTCAGCCGCCCCTACCACCCGACGCCCTCGGCCGCTGCCGCGCCGACCGGGAGACGTTCGCCGACGAGCGTCGGCGCTTCATCGTCGGAATCGATCTCATCGAGGCCGACTTGAGCAGCCCGAACCCGGGCGGCCTGGGGCTCGCGTTCTGCTGGATGAACCAGGCCATGCGGCGCATGGACGCTCCTGGCGGCGTTTACGCCCCCACCGGCCCACCACGGGTACGCAAGTGGCGCCTGTTCCAGATCGTGTTCATCGTCGTTCAACTGGCTGCCCTCGCCGCACGAGAACCCTCCGGTTCACACCTGCGCGACGAGTTGACTCACGCGGACGTGCTGTGGTTCCCCACCGGAGGCGGCAAGAGCGCCGCGCTCTACGGCATTACCGCCGTGGCCATGTTCTACGACCGCCTGCGCGGCAAGAGCTTCGGCACGACCAGCGTCATCCGGTTTCCGCTACGGATGCTCTCCGTCCAGCAACTGGACCGGATCCTGCGGTTGATCGTGTGCTGCGAGCTGGTCCGTTCCGCCCATCACGGGCAGCCGCGGGACGATAGCAAGGCTGGCCCCGCCTGGGACCTTGGCGAACCGTTCGAACTGGGCTACTTTGTCGGGCGTAACAACACCCCAAACCGCCTCACCGACCCGGCCGACACCAAGTGGCGCGACATTGCCAATATGGCTCGCCAGGACGCCTCCTGGTGCCACGACAATGTCGTCTTGCCGACCTGCCCCTACTGCGGCGGCGAACGGGTAACCCTCCGCCCCGACCCGACCAGCGTCCGGCTGCGACACACCTGCCCAGACTGCCCGCGAGACCTGCCCGTATCCATCACCGATGATGAGGTCTACCGGTACCTGCCGAGCGTTCTCGTCGCCACCGTCGACAAGCTCGCGACGGTCGCGTTCAACCCGCACTTCTCGCACATCACCCACGGCCCGGCACACCGCTGCCCCGACCACGGATTCGTCACCTTCCGGCAAGGAACGCGCAGCGAGCCCCGCTGCATCGCCCGACAGTACTGCGCTCGCAACCCACGCAAGTGGACGATCGTCGCCGCCTATGATCCGGCACCATCATTGGTCATCCAGGACGAGCTGCACCTACTCGCCGAGGAACTCGGCACGTTCGCGGCCCACTACGAAACCCTCTGGCAGCACCTGTGCCGTACCGGCTCCAATCTACCCAGCAAGACCCTCGCGGCGACCGCCACGATCAGCGACTACGCCAACCAGGTCCGCCAGCTTTATGCGCTCCAGCCCCGCCGATTCCCGAGCGAAGGATGGCTCGACGGGCAGTCCTTCTACGCCCGCCGCCACGACGACCTCACCCGTCGGCTATTCGTCGGCGCACTACCTTCCCTCATGGACACCACCAGCTTCTCCCTCGCCTGCGGCGACACCATCCGCCGCGAGCTGGAACGACTACGCGCACTAGACCCACAAGAAGTCATCGCCGAACTGGACCTGACCAGCGTCACAGCCGACCAGGTCGACGAATGGCTGTTCGCCTACGAACTTCAGCTGTACTACGTCAACCGCAAGACCGACGCCGACCGCGTCCTCACCCACGCCTCACGCGTTGGACAGAGCGGCAATCCGGCCCCCTTCGAGGCCCAGCGGCTCACCGGCGCGAACCGGCTAGCCGAAATCAGCCGCGTTATCCGACGCGTCGAACGCGAGACCCTCGACATCCCAGCAGGACGCCGGCTTGCCGCCATCGCCGGAACCAGCCTCGTCAGCCACGGCGTTGACCTCGCCCGACTCAACGTCCAATTCATCCTAGGCATGCCGTCGACACTTGCCTACTACGTCCAAGCCACCTCCCGGGCTGGCCGATCACAGGTAGGACTTATCGTCACAGCACTCGGCCGCCACCACCTGCGGGACCGCAGCGTCTTTCACTTCTTCGAGCCAACACATCAACACGTCAACGCACTTATCGAACCCGTTGCCCTCAACCGTTTCAGCCTCCACGGACCCCGCAAGACCGCCAGCGGCTTGCTAGCTGCGCTCCTGCTCAACGAGATCGGCCGCAGCCAGGACGCCCTGGGCACCTACGGGAGCGCACCAATCGACTTCGGCAAAGCGGAAATCGCCGAAGCATGGCTCGCCGCGCGAGGGGACGAAGTCGAGCAGCGGCTGCGCCCCTCGATCCATGACGCCTTCGGGCTCTCCAGCGCCGTCCTCGATCCAGTCATCGCCGACAACTTCCGCCAACGAGTCGATCACGAACTGGACTCGCTGCTGCCCTCACTATCTGGTACGGAACCACAACTGACCAGGCGGCTACGACCGCGTCCACCCACGAGCTTCCGAGACATCGACGCCCCGGCCGACTTCAGCGCCAACGGTGCCATCGCCGCGCGAATGTTCGCGATGCTCGGAGGCGTAGACGACCGCAACGACGACCTACCCGAGATGGCTGACGAGGCCGGCAACACCTGACAACAGCACCACACGACCGATCCACGCCTACCACCACGCCCTGGAGGAATCCGGTGCAACGCAGCCGCGTCACCGTCCAGTACGGACATCTACCCGGGCAAGTCTTCGAGCACGAGGTTGACGGCGTCTATTGCGTCGTTCGCGACATCAGCGGCGGTCGGCCCGACATCCCCATCGAACAGGTTCTCGAAGCGCTCGACCACAGACTGGCGCAGTGGCGCGCCAACGGAGGCGAAGCACCCAGCTTTCCGAACAACCTCCTGGAGCACGCCGACACGTTCCGGCTGGTCCGGCCGGAGTGGGTCAGGTGGGACGTCTGGCCGACTCGCCTGTTCTGCGGCAACCGGGACTGCGGACACGTTCTCGTCCTCCGCACCGGCCGCCAAGCCGACACCGCAATCCCAGACTCCCGCCGCTGCCGTCGTTGCCGTACCGGCGCCTACCGCCAGCTTCCCTACTACCAAGTACACGGCTGCGGCAAGCGCTTGCAACTTCAGCTTCCACAATGCCCCGACCATCCCAACGATGAACGCACGTTCGAGGACACCGGCTCCTTCGTCACCGCGGGATTCCGCTGCAGTCGTCCCACCTGCCGACGCTGGCTCCCCATGCGATTCGCGACGTGCACCGACTGCGCCTGGGTGAAGAACGACCCCACCCGGGCGCGAACCCTCTCACTGGTCACTGCCCGCGACGCCAAGGCTTACTACGGACACCGCCTCACGCTGGTCAACGTCGATGCCCAACTTCGTGACGTCCGTAATAGCGACCGAGCCGCCGCATACGCCCTGGGCCACTACATCGGCACCGTCGGCGACCTGTCCGGCATGCTTGCGGCTGGCCGCGGTGCCGGGCCCGCCAGCCCCAACGCTGAAGCCGCACGCCTCTTGGAAATGATCCGGGAACGCTACCCAAACGACACCGAGGCAGTCGAGCGGGCACAGGCCATGGTCGACGCCACTCGGGGCGACGAACCAGCCCTGGAACGAACTCGGGCCGCGTTGCAACCCCACACCATCAGCGCTGCCACGTCGGACCGACGCATCTTTGAACGGGCGTTTCTTCACGCTCGGCACTCTGTCGACAACCTCACCGACATCGCTGCAACCCTCACCACTGCCGGCAGCGCAGAGCTAGCGGACAGGATTCACATCGGCCTCACGACAGCCCGCCAACTGGGCCTGAGCCGCATCGCCCTTGTCCGGGACTTCCCGATCGCCTTGGTCGGATATGGCTACAGCCGCGTGCACTCCGACGAGCGCGCCCGACTGTCGCCCCTCGACCCCACCCGCGACACCCAACAACTCCCGCTTGTGGCCGTCGACGCAAACACTGAGGGACTACTGGTCGAGTGCGATCCTGTCGCCCTCTGGCATTTCTGTCACGCCAACGGCTGGACTCCAGCATGGACGATGCTCAGTGGACCCACCACCGACCAGGCTCGGGCGTGGGTGCTGGACATGACCTATGCGGCGGCGCCGACCCAGGCCGCCGACGCGATCCGGCGCGTCACACACGTGTGGTCGCACCTGCTGATGCACGCGTTGGCCTACCACTCCAGCTTCTCCGCCAACTCCGTCGGCGAGTACCTGCTCGAACGAACCGCAAGCACCCTGATCTTCGTAGCGAAGTTCAACGCCTTCAATCTCGGCGCACTCGGTGCGCTCGCCGAACAACACCTACGCCTGTGGCTGATCGACGCAGCAGAGGCAGCGGCCTGCTGCGTACATGACCCCGTTTGCCTGGCCGAACGCGGCGGCTGCCACAAATGCCTGGCCGTAGCGTTCGGCTGCGAGCGGTTCAACCGCGGCCTCGACCGGGCCTACTTGGTAGGTGGGGGACGTCTCGCCATCCAGGAGGGCTTCCTACACACGGCGGCGCGGCTTGCGAGTGGGTGAGGCGTCAGCCGCCGCAGATCGTCGACCGCGCCGAGGCAGGGGCAACGGCTTCTGCAAGATCAGGACTGTCTCGCGGCTCGGCAGACTGGCCAGGCCGCGCTGCTGCGAGGCGACGCCCTTGGCCCGCGCGATCCATAGCTCGCGGACCTCAAGGCCCACCGTCTTGGCTAGCTCGGCCAACAGCAGGTCGGTGGGTAGGTGTTGACCATAGTAGGTCTGGGTGCCCACCACGAGGCCAACAGAACCGCCCATCTGCAACGCTTCTGCCAACCGCGCGAGAACATCAGCCATGTCCTCGAAGAATCCTGCCACCATCCGCAGGACGCGGCCCGCCTGATCACCCGTGGCGCGGCTGCCATTAACGGCCGCCAGAAACTCGCGAAGTGCCGGCTGCTCGACGAGGTACTCATCGCGCGGCGGCGCTTCAAGGTGCGAGCGCAACAGCTGCTTCCGCACACGACGCAGACCGGCAGCGTCAGAGACGAACTCGCCCAACGCCAGTTCCAGCTGGTACACGGCCGAATAGTCGTAGCGATTCGGGTACGGCGGGCTGAAGACCACCGCTGCACATGACTCAGCTGCGGGCCGCCACTGGCGGGTATCCGCGCGCACTACGGTGACGTGTTGCGTGGCCAGCTTGGTCGAGTGCTGCGAGGGCGGCAGGGGATGAACGGTACCCATGTCAGGCAGGACCTCTTGACGAACTGACGCTCCGCCAGGGGCTGAAACGGTCTGCTCAAGATCCGCGACGATGGCGGCCACCCTTGCCTGGACGCCAGCGATCACGTCGGCGACGTCTATCGCCTTGCGCTGTTGACCAGGTCGACCCGGTCGCGCCGGACCATTCGGCAACCGGCGCCGAAGAGACGTACCGTCCTTGACCGCATAGCTGACCTGCTCGACCGCGGAAAGTACGGCCAGCCGAACCAGTTCTCGGTTGACTCCCGCCGGCGCACGATCAACTGCCCTGATCAACTGAGTCAGCGTCGTCGTCACAGCGGGCGTGAACGCCCAACGGGCTGCGGGTACGTCCAGCTGGCTCTCCCCAGGCAGCGAGGCGTACCGGGAGAGCGCGTCGTCGGCGACCTGTCTGATCCGGTTCGGATCGGCCTGCCGCCACTGGGTGAGTGTTGATGCGAGAAAGGTGGCATATGGCATGAGATCGGCGCCAAGCGCAGACATGCCCCGTTCTGCCGCAACCAGCAATGACGTGCCCGAGCCCACCATCGGGTCATACACGAGCGGCGCTGCGCCAGCCTGGACGCCGGACTGATTGGGGAGCAGCTGGTCGAGCACCTCTCGAACCAGCCGAGGTGAGTACGCCTCCTTATAACGGGCCCACCGGTACACGGGCTCATCGGCGCGAGGCAGAACGCCCGCATGACGGCCAAGATCAAGGCGGTCCTTCATCAGCGAGGCGTATGCCTGCAGCAGACTCGCCCGGGCGACGTCGCGTACCGTCGCCGGCAACGCCCGCCCGTACTTCTGCCACGCCTCGTCACTCATCGAGAAGATCCTGCCCTATCGCGAAGATCACTCCGTGACGACCCGCCCAGGTGTGGAGGTCGTGAAGGCGAGACCTCCAACCAGCAGGAACGGCTCCTGCCGCCATCCACTGGCCAATGGAACAGGGCTTCTGAGCGAACACTTGCCATGATTGCGCTGGCTTTCGCTCAGAGCTTCGCTACCGTCTCCTTACGTACGGGCGACTCCGCGCCAGTCGGACGGCAGCCGACGGGAGGCCATTACTTGTCCAGCGACGACGAGCGACCGACCCTCGCGGCACTGTACGTGCGTAACCGGGAGGTGATGCTGCGGGCCGCGTGGGCCATCCTTCGCAACCAGCACGACGCCGAGGACGCCGTGTCTGTGGCCGTTGTCAAGGTCGCTGCGCGTCTCGCCACCGGTCACGTCCCCGACGAGCCAGACGGCTACCTCATTCAGGCCGTCCGACACGCCGCCCTTGATCACCTACGGGCCGCAGCCCGTCGGCGAGACCAACGACAGGACAAGGCCGAGGAGAGCACCGTCCAATCTGCGCTCGCCGGCACACCCCACGCTCTGGCCGACATTATCGACAGCACCCCGGACATCGCTGATCTGATCATCGAACGGCAACGGAGTATGGAGGTCCGAGAAGCCGTCCAACGCGCCATCGATCGGCTGGCGAACCGCGAACGGACCATGCTCGCGCTGCTGCTCGACGGGTACACTCGCGCCGACATCGGTGCACTGTTCAACCTCACCGGCCAACGCGTTGGCCAGCTGCTCAAGAAGCCCATCGCCGACCTGCTCGCCGAACTCGGCATTGCCCCTGCCGGCCGAGACCCCCAACCGGCGGCAGGAGAACGACGATGAAAGCCGAGCGTCAGCGAAACCGGGGCCGCCGGCAGGGAACAGCACCACGGAATACAGTTCGAGACCACCGATGCTCGAAGACCTTAGCATCATGAGTAATCATCACTGCTTGCCGCATGAAAGGAGCTTGGACGTGTCCGATGAACCCAGCTCCATCCAGTCGCATGGGCACGACCTACAAGAAAGCGATCAACTAGCGCAACTCACGCTCGACTACCTCGACGTACTAAACGGAAGCCGGGACGCACTACCGCAGCTCGACGGCCTCGCCAGCGACCAACGGACGCGGGTTCTGGCCGCGTGGAGTACCGTCGACCAGCTCGTGGCAAGCGAGCCGCTGCCCGAGCTTGACGCCGATCCCACGGCCATCGCGCTCGGCGCAGTCCCGGTCGTGCTGCTCGACCCGGCATCCCTGCGCCAAGCGCGCCAACGCCAGAAGCTGCGCCCCTCGGATCTAGCCGCATCGCTACGAGCAAGAGGCTGGTCGACGAGCACCGCAGAGGTATTCGCATGGGAACGCCGCGCGGAGGATGTCGCTCCCGCACTGCTGGCCGACCTCGCGTCAACCCTCGACGTCTCCACCGACTCGCTGACCTTGCCGGCACGCGACGCAACCGCAGTCGGGGTTGCCGAGGCAGATGACGCCGCACAGACGCTCCTCCTGGCGCTCTACAGCGATGAACTAAACGAGGTCGTGCAGCAGTGGGCGCAGGCGTTCGAGCTTGGCCCAAGCGCAGCTCGGCAAGACCTGCAGCGACGGCTCAGCAATGCCGCACACCGCGGGCAGCGCACCCTCACCCCACACCAATGGAAAGCCGTCGTGCGGGTGTTGCTTGCAAGCGAACGCGCTCGTCGCGGCCTATCCGACAATCCAGTCACCAGCGCATAACCAGGAATGACCCTCAAGGTGCGCGCGAGCCGGCTAGTCGCGTCGATACCCCACCATGCCCGGCAGGCACTGGCCCTGGACCCCGCCGGAGCGCTCGCAAAGCAGTTCGACGTCCAGGTTGTTCCCGTCGAGGAACTACGCGAAAGCCGGGGCGCCGGGGGCTGGTGCGACGGAGTCTCCCTCACGACGGATCGCGTCATCTGCTACGCGCCGTCACCAGGCTCACGACGGCAGAACTTCACTCTCCTACACGAACTCGGCCACATCCTGGTCAATGAAAACGACGACGCGCTCGACTGGCTAGCAGACAGACCCGATCCAGACAGCGACCAGGAACGGCTCTGCGACGCAATCGCAGCCCAGATTCTGTTGCCCGAACAGACCATCAACCAGATTCTGGCCGGAGCCGCCCCGACCGTGGAACACCTCCGACAGCTCTACGCCGCCAGCCGCGCCAGCGAAGAAGTATGCGCGATTGCGCTCGCAACTCGCTTGCCCGTACGAGGTGCCGTGCTGCTCATCCGGCGCAGGACCGCAACCGTTGCGTTCGCAGCCAGCAACGGGTGGCCACCGCTGCCCATTCCCCGCGGCCTCGCCGTCCCGGCCCGGCACCCACTCCGAGACCTGGGCACGCGGCAGAGATGGGCCGGTTGGACCACGGCAGATCTTCGCCTTGCCCTCATGGAGCACCCTGCGACGAGTATGCCCTCATATCGCGCAGAAGATCTCCTGCAAGTCGATGCGGTGGCCGGCCCTCTCCGTACGACGGCCATACTGCTGGACATCTTGCGCGTAGACGGCCAGATCAAAAACCACCCCCCGGAGACATACGCCATCGGTCTGGAACCGTGGTCAGCCCAACCTGCGTACGCCTGCCCGAACTGCGGCAACAACGCTGCCTCTGACAACTACCCGTGCGACGAATGCGGCGTTGCACCATGCCCCGCGTGCGGACGTTGCCGATGCTTTTAGGCTCGTTCCACGTGTCGCTCGCCACGGTGATGGGACCGGGCTGTTGCCACGACCTAGGGACCACGTGGTTGCGTGCTGAGCATGGCGTGGGGGGTTCGTGGGTGTCAACGCCGGGGATGTGACGAGCCGACCCGGCCGGTGGCCGGGTCGGCTCTGGGGGTGGGTTGGGTCAGGGTCTGCCGGGGCGTTGCCGGCGGCGGTAGGACTCGCCCTCGATGACCAGCTCGTGGCTGGTGGAGACGAGCCGGTCGACGGCGGCCTGGGCGAGCAGTGGGTCGGCCATGAGGGCCAGCCACTCGTTGGGCTCTCGGTTGGAGGTGACGACGGTGGCGGCCTTGTGGTGGCGTTCGACGACCAGTTCGTAGAAGTCGGCGGTTTCGGTGGCGTCCAGGGCTTGGAGGCAGAAGTCGTCGATGATCAGCAGCTGGGCGTGGGCGAGGCGGCGCATCTCTGTCTCGACGCTGTTGTCGAGCCGGGCGGCCTTGAGGCGTTTGAACAGCCGGTCGGCGCGGGTCATGTGTACGCCGACGCGGCGGCGCACGGCGATGTGGCCGAGGGCGGTGGCCAGATGGGTTTTGCCCACGCCCACGGGTCCGAGGATGAGGGCGCCGTGGGGGCCGTCGAGGAACCGTAGCGTGGTCAGCTGTGTCCATAGTGTTTGGTCGAGCTGGACGGCGGCGGTGGTGTCCCAGGTTTCCAGCCGCATTGCCGGGTCGAGGCCGGCTGCGCGGGCGCGTAGCGTGGCGGAGCTGTTGTCCCGGCGTGTGATCTCGTCGGCGAGGACGAGCTCGAGGAAGTCGGCGTGCGGCAGGTTGTTCTGCCGGGCCAGGGTGAGCCGTTCGGGCAGGGTGTCGAGCATCTTGCCCAGCTTTAGGGTGCGCAGGATCTGCTTGAGGTCGGCGCTGACTGGATCGGCCAGCAGTGGCGGGGTCTTCTTCGTGGTGGCCATCACCGCACCTGCCCGGCGTCGACGCTGACGGTGTCGTCGCGGACCAGGCGTAGCGGGCCCCGGCCGGTGGCGTACTCGCCGGGGTCGCGGGCGAACCGGGCCGCGGCCGGCGCCGCCGGACGCGCCGCCGGCGCCGGGGTATGTTCGGCGCCCTTCTCCAGCATCGAGGCGATCTTCGTCACGGAGATGACGTCGACCTCCAACGCCTTGCCGCAGGCGGTGTCGACCGCGGCGTCGCCGTAGCGGCGGGCCAGCCCGAGCAGCCGGTAAGACCGCCCGCATCCGGGTCCACGGCAGCGGGCCGTCCAGCAGCCGTTCGGCGTAGGTACCCACGTCGGGGCCGTGGCGGCGGGCGGCGGCGACCAGCCGGTCCAGGTCCCGCATCGCGTAGCCGACCTTCTCGGCGGGCAGGTCGTCCGGGTCGGTCCACCGCTCACCGGGACGTTGCCGCGGGTGTACCTTCACCAGACGGCCGTGGTGGAACAGCTTGACCAGCGCCGAGTCGGCCCGCACGTCCAGGTACTGTCCGATGTAGATCTTCGGGACGCTGTAGAGGGCCTTGCCTACCTCGACGTGGAAGTCCCGGTGCACCTTGACCGTCTTGAACACCGGTACGTCATACGGCGCCGGCACACCGGCAGCAGCGCGGCGGCCTCCCGTTCGGCGAACACCTGCGCCGGCCTCGCATGGGTCGTGCCGTGCACCCGCTGCCCGGCCCGGCCGGTGCACCACGCCACCGCCCGGCCCTGCGCGTCGGCCAAGTCGACGAACTGTTCCCCAGCCCAGAAGCTCGACCGAACATATTGGACAGTCCGCTCCACGCGCGGTTTGTCCTTGGCGTGGCGGACCCGGGCCGGGTCGGTGACGAACCCGCAATGCTGGGCGTAGTCCAACCAGCCCACCCTGAACACCCCGCCGAAGAACGGCCACGCCGCCTCGCACCCGGCGATCAACGCGTCCAGCGTCTGGGTGAAGGTCAGCCACACGAACATGTGCCGCGAGTACACCGCCGAAGATCAACGCGTGGGTGACCCGGCGGCGGCCCGCGGCCGCATCGTGCAGCAGACCCAGCTTGCCGAAGTCGACCTGGCACTCCTGCCCAGGTTCACCGTCGGCGACCCGCACCGTCTCGCCGCGGCGGCCGAACCCGCAGCACTGCACGCAGAACCGGTGCAGCGTCCGGTATGGCACCAACACACCCCGGCGGGCCAACAGGTCACCGATCTTCGCCACGGTCAACCCCTTGTCCACCAAGGCGGTCACCTCGTCCCGGTGCGCCTGCAGCAACTGCCACGCCGACCCGTGCCCCGCCGGCCGGGCCGGCCGCACCGCCGCCACCGCCGCACCGAGCACCTCGTCCGACAACTGCCCCAGCCCGCCATCACGGACCACCCCGGCCGCCTGCGCGGCTGCACGTACCGGCGGGCCGTCTTGCGGTCCACGCCAGCCTGCGCGGCCACCACACGCAGCCCGGAACCGGTCAGCCAGGCCCGCAGCACCTCACAAACTTCGATCACTGATACCTCCCGGTATGCCATCGGGCCGATCCCTCCATGTCGATCGACATGGACAGATCGGAAACGGCAGCGATCGCCAACCCGGCGCGACACGCCGGGTGGTCCCATCACTGGCAACCGGGTGGTCCCATCAACCTGGCAGAAACCCGCTCAAGGTGGTCCCATGACCATGGCAGGCGACATTCCACGGACGACTGGCCGTTCTCATGGCAGCCCGGCGGATAGCTGGTACAGACTGCAGCTCGTGACTTCTGGGAGTGCTCAGGCTACGGTGCCCGAGGATGCGGGCGGCGATGCGCACCGGCTGCCCGCCCGTCGCTTCGGTGGCGAACATGCGGCTTCTGCCCGCACTCACCGTGTTCGGGTTGTTCATGTAGCCATTGCGGGTGTGTTCTTGGCGACGACACGTTCGGCATCGATCCATGGGCTCGTGTTGCGTTTCCCGGCTTTGGCCGTGATGGATGTCACGGTATGTGGAGGCTTCGGATCGACCGTTGGTCGGCGGAGTGCCTCCGGCTTGATGAGGAGCTGCGTTTCCAGATGCCGCACCGAGCCGGAGTCTTGTGATCAGTTCTCCTTTCTCCGCCGCGCGCCCCCTCGTTGACGTAGCTGCACTCCGGACTCCGTCAGAACCCGGTGCACGAAGCCGTAGGTGCGTCCGGTAGACGCGGCGATGGCGCGGATGCTTTCGCCTGCCGTGTATCGCTTGACGAGGTCCTTAGCGAGCGACTGCCTCTCGGCGCCGACGATGCGTTGACCCTTCCCGACCTCCTGGACTTGGAGCACGGTCGTTCGGCCATCTGCGACGCTTGGAGCTGCGGCGCTCCCGGTGCTGATCGCCGCTCCCGGGTGATCAGCAGGTCCGGTTGCCGGGCTGCGATCGTCGCGGTGGTGCGTACCAGCCTCAGATGACCGGGTGGCGTAGATCTCCAGGCAGGTGCCGCAGTCGGGGAGGTGACCGCGAATAGCGGCCAGATCCGCGGCTGAGAGCTGGTGGTGCAGGAACTGGTCGGCACGGGCTTGAACTGTCGGGCAGTCGATGTCGGGGTTCTCGTTTGGGTCTGCTTCGCCGGTGAGTGGAAGGTCATCGGCGACCGCCTTCCAGCGAGTGGCGCCGGGCTGATCGCCGAGCTTTTCGAGCACTCCGGCTAGGCGTGCCGGAGCATCGGCGTAGTCGACTTGGGCGGGCTGCAGGAACCAGCGGGCGGCTTCGACGAGTCGCCCGTGTCGCTCGTAGTACCGGGCCAGCTTGTAGGATGCCTCCTCCAGGTCCAGGCCGGCGATCTCGTCGTCCAAGCGGTGCATCGCTGCCGACGAGTCCACGCGGCGTCGGTAGTCTGCTTCGAGGAGTTCGTAGTCGCGCTGGATCTGTCGGGGGTCCATGCTGTGCTTGAGCGCGTCGGCCGCCGCGCGCATACGCTCGTCGAGCGTCATGCCGGACCTCCTTCTTCCAGCGATTCCTTGAGCTTGTCACGTGCCGCGTGCAGATGGGCTTTCACGGTTCCCGTGGCCCGGCCGAGTACGCCGGCTACTTCCTCGATCGTGAAGCCAAGGAGGTAGTGCAGGACGACCACCTGACGCTGGCGGGTCGGCAATGCCGCCACGGCAGCGTAGAGATCGTCGTGATGGCCGGTAACTCATGATGATCTTGTAGAGCTGACCCAAGATCTGTCGGAGGTTCTCTCCACGTTCTCGCTCCAGCGCAACGTCGGCCCACCTGTCGACCAACGCCGTGAACAGCCCACCTCTTGTGCCGGGGTCGAACAGCGTCGACACCGCCATCGCCAGCAGACCGGCTACTGACAAGATCTCCTGCCACACGTCCTGACCCCCTGCGGTTCGCCCGTGACAACCTCTTGCCTGGACAGGCAGCTGCCGGCTGGAAAGGTTTAGTTTCGACTGTTTCACGGTCAGCGCGGTCCGATCGGTCTTGGCCGCGCGGGTCGGTAGTCGCCGGACGTTGCTTGTGCCGGCGGCAGCTCGTAGACGCGTGATCCCGTCATGTTGAGCCGCGAGTCTGGACAGGGCTTCGGTCTTGAAGTCGGCGAGCGCCTCGATCGTCTGGTCACGTTTCGACAAGCGCCGTTTGAGGGCGTCGACCTCGGCCTTGAGCCGGGTGATCTGGACCGTCCGGTGGTCGATGACCTCACCGGCGTCGCGCAGGGCCTGCAGGCGTTGTTCGAAC
The DNA here is from genome assembly GCA_035707405.1 of Micromonosporaceae bacterium. Lineage (GTDB taxonomy): Bacteria > Actinomycetota > Actinomycetes > Mycobacteriales > Micromonosporaceae > DASSUC01. Next base: position 37,738 of record DASSUC010000071.1, read on the forward strand.
TCCTCGCGCAGGTGGACGTAAGGGCGCGCGCCGTAGAAGGCGGTGCGGTCCACGCCGGCCTCGCGGGCGAGGGTTTTGACATCGCAGCCGCCGCCGGCCGGGATGTCACCGCGTAGCAGCCGGTCCATAGCGGCGCGGATGCGAGTCTCGTTGTGCTGGCGCTGTTGAGCGCTGATACGCATGTCAGTCCTTGGTGTCGATGCTCGCGCGGTCGATGTCGGCCAGCACGTGCAGCGCCCGCTGGTGGTCGGCTTGCGGCCGGGCCCGTTCGGTCTTGCGGGTGGGGCCGAGGCTGCCCAGGAAGGTTCTGGTCTGTTCGGCGTGCTCGGCCCAGACGGGCCGGTGGCAGGTGTGGTGGTTGGCCTGCGGGCAGCGGGCCGAGTCGCACATCCCGGCCAGGGGCTTGTCCGCGTGCGGGGTGCTGGCGAGCTTGAGACACAGCGCCCGGGACGGGTCGGTGAACCAGCAGTAGTTCGCCGTCCCCAGGTGCAGCGTCTGGGCGCGTTTGGACATCAGGTTGAGCACTTCCCGGTCGTTGCCCTGCACCCGGGGCGCATCGACGTTGGCGGTGGCGAGCTTGCCGTCGACGTGGGCGAAGAAGTCGGTCAGCTCCCGGGCGCCGGGCCCGGCGGGCAGGATGCCGTGCTGGTAGTTGCGAAACTCGGTCCAGAGCAGGTCGAGGTTGCGTTGCGCCTCGTGCTTGTTGACCTCGGCCAACAGTTCGGCTTGGGCTCCGCCGGGTCGCGACGCGTAGCCCTCGGTGGTGGCCACGCTTCGTGGCGAGTAGCCCGCCCGGGGCGGTAGGCCAGCTCGATGGCCAGAGTGAGCCGGAGCATGCGCAGGGTGACCAGCCGCTGCGGAATGACGGCGAGCCCGAGGCGTTGCCCCGCTGGGCCGTTTGACCCAGTTACGGAACCATTGGCGGCGCACCTCGAAGGCGAACCGCCCGAACAGCGGTACTCCCTGGCGGGGGTCGTCGTGCAGGTGTTCGGTCAGTTCCACGGCCCGGTAGACGGGCACGATGACGACCCACTCGTCGTCTAGGCCGCTTAGTGGCTGTCCCTGACGACCGTGCTGGCCACCCGGTAGCGGACCAGGTCGGGGCTGTAGGTTTCGGGCGGACGGCGGCAGCCGACGCTGAGTTCCATCAGTTCACTGGAGCGCATGCCGGAGACCCGCGGCGATGATGGTGATGGCCGCCGTGCGGACCACGCCGACCACGGCGATGGCTTCCAGCCGGTGCAGCGGCACCGTCCACGGCAGCTGGCCCTCGCCGTCGGCCCGGTCCACCCGCACAGCGTGACGGGCGAAGAACTTCTCCGCACCGACGACCCGCAGTGTGGCCTCGATGGCCGGGCGAAGAGCCGGAATCCAGTGGGAGTGGACTGGGTGCACCCGGCCTGGCGGGCCAGCAGGCCCAACGCGATCGGCGTCAACGGGTCGTCGGTGACCAGCCGGACGCGAGCCGGTCCTGCACGTGATACTCGGCCAGCAGCGGCAGCGGCTGGCCACGGTTCTCATAGCCGTTCAGCAGTTCTACCAACTCGGCGGTGGGCGCGCGCATGACCGGGGTGTGCGCGCCTGATCGGTGCGACCAATTCCGGTCGGCGTCGCGGACCTGCTCGGACAGCTCCCCGGCGTGCGGGCCGAGCGTGTTCACCAGGTAGCCGGCGGCGGCCAGCAGCGGCTGCAGGTGCAGCGTATCGATCCCGGGATGGTGGGCTTCGATGTTGGCCCAGACGGCGAGCTGGCCGAGCCGGACCGCTCGGCCGTACTGCGTCACTTCATGCGCTGGTACTGCCGGGAGCCCGGGGCCACGCTGCCCAAGCGTCCACCAGCCAAGCCTGGGTAAGCAATGTCAGGGCGATGTCGGGGAACGTCGCCGTAGCCACCCGAAGCGATCCGGACCGCCCCGGACAGTGATCTACGTACCCGCAGGTCAGGGCCGGCTTCGGGACTGAGCCCGACGGAGCCGAACCGCCAGCGTGGAACTGAAAATCGGAAGGTCGGCGGTTCGACCCCGCCCCTGGCCACCATTACAGAGTTGGCTGTGACATGCCAGGTCAAGGCGTGAGTGCCAACCCGCAGGCCCGCCTGCTGGTCCAGGCCAGAACGATGCTGAAGGCTCCGATAGACGCTGGCGACGCCAGCGCCGCAGTGGACCTCGGCAACGACCTCGTCGCTTCTGAGCCGGAGTTCGCCGCGCGGCTGTTCGCGCGTGCCGCCATGACTGCCCAACGGGCAGGGCAGTGGTCACGGGCCGCGGGGGCATCCGAACGAGAGGTTGCCGCGTGGGCTGCCGCGGGTCGGGTGAGGGAGGCGGCCGGCGCCGCCGACCGGGCCGTGCAGGCGCTGGACCGTACCGGCGATGAGGACGTACGGCTGCGGGTGGCGTCCAACCTGGCGGCGAGCCTGAAAGAGATCGGCATGGCGGAGCGCGCCATCGCATTGTTGGCGGACGTCATCGCCCGGCGCCGCGCCGACCTTGACCAGGGGGCTGACCGCGACATGATCGAGGCACTGGCCGCGGCGCACGTAACCTGGCGACCGTCCTCATTGACCAAGGGCGTAGCGCCGACGGTCTTTCCGTGCTGCGCGACGCCTGGGCGCTGACGCAACAGCTCGGCGATCCGATCAGGCTGGCCACAGTCAGGATCAATGAGGCGTTCGCGTACTCCTCGTCCGGGGACCTGCGCCTGGCCCGAGGGGCCTACCGGGAGGCAGCCGAGCTGTATCGCCGCGGCGGTGCTGAGCCACGGGACGTGGGTTACGCCGTGAGAGGGGAGGCGTCGACGTTGGCCCAGGTGGGCCGGTTCGTGGAGGCGCTCGTGCTGTACCGGCAGGCGGACGAGTTGTTCGACCAGGCGGGACTGGCCCTTGAACGGACGCGGACCGCGATCGGCGCGGTCATGGCCCGCGCGTCGCTTGGCGAACGGCTCGATCCCGATGAGCTGGATCGGTTGGAACGGCAGCTGCGACGCCTGCCGCCCAACGAGAAGGGGCAGCTGGCGCGGAACCTGGGCAACATCGCGCTGAACCAGGGTGACCCCGTACGGGCCGAGCGGCTGTATCTGCGGGCACGTCGAGCGTTCCGGATGCTCGGACGGACCGCCGACGTGGCCTCGGTGAACACCAACCGGGCCGTGGCCGCCCGCCTGCTGGGCGATCGGGCTCGCGCCGTGCGCCTGCTCCTGCGTGCCCACCGTCAGTTGGAGCCGCTGCACCGGTGGCGGCAGCTCGGGCACATCAACCACAATCTGGCGCTGGTCCTGACTGAGCAGGCGGTCGGGATCATCCGCTGGTTCGCATCGGTACCGCCACGACGCCGCCGCCTGCTGCCCAAGCCGCTCGTCGGACTCATCCTTGTACCGCGTCTCAGCGCGCGCCATCCCACCATGATGGACACCACGACCAGGCGGTGTCAGAGCAGCGCCGGTTGCGGGCGGGTCACGTTCCGGGCGTGCTCGGTCCGGGGTGACCGTGCGTCACGGCCGGCGACGCCTGGCCAGGAGCTGATATTGCATTTACAATCATCAAAGTTTCCTCGCGGCCAACACGGCTGTGGCCTGCGGCCGTAGGACCGGGCGTCCGGTACTACGCGGCTGCCGGCGGGACGGCGACCGGGCGAGGTCCGCGGAAGGAGGCCCTTCGTGCGCTGCCTACCCACCCTTCGCTCTCCCGTCGCCGTGCTCGGCGCTGCCGCCCTCGGCGCCCTCACCGTCCTGGTGGTGGCGACGCCGGCGCAGGCCGCGCCGGCGTTCCAGCTCCCGTTCCGCTGTGGGCAGGTGTGGAGCGGTGCCACCTACACGACCCACAGCCCGGCCAACGCCATCGACTTCAACCGGACCGACGACTACGGCGACGCGGTGACCGCG
>DASSUC010000072.1:0-8722 GCA_035707405.1 Micromonosporaceae bacterium
GCCGGTCCCGCTCTGGCACGCCGAGCGCAAGCTGCACGGGGTCGACGCGGTGGTGCTGCCCGGCGGCTTCTCCTACGGCGACTACCTGCGCTGCGGCGCGATCGCCCGGTTCGCGCCGGTGATGGAGGTGGTGTCGCTGGCCGCGGAGGACGGCATGCCGGTGCTCGGCATCTGCAACGGCTTCCAGATCCTCTGCGAGGCGCACCTGCTGCCCGGGGCGCTGACCCGCAACAGCCACCTGCACTTCCGCTGCCGGGACCAGCTGCTGCGGATCGAGTCGGCGACCACCGCGTGGACCAACGACCTCACGGTGGGCCAGGAGATCCTGGTCCCGGTGAAGAACGGCGAGGGGCGCTACGTCGCCGACCGGCGCACCCTGGACGAGCTCGAGGCGCAGGGCCGGGTGGTGGCCCGCTACATCGGCGGCAGCCCCAACGGCGCGCAGCGCGACATCGCGGCCATCAGCAACGAGGCGGGCAACGTGGTCGGCGTCATGCCCCATCCGGAGCACGCGGTGGAGGAGCTGACCGGGCCCTCCACCGACGGGCTCAGCTTCTTCACCTCGCTGCTGAAGTACCTCACCGGGGCGCCGGCATGACCGCGACCCGGGCCGTGCCGACCACCGGCGGGCCGCAGGTCGACACGGTGGAGCGGGCGGCGCAGACTCCCGGCGAGCACCAGCCCTACCACGAGCTGGGGCTGCGCGAGGACGAGTACGAGCGGATCCGGGAGATCCTGGGCCGCCGGCCGACCCTGGCCGAGCTCGCCATGTACGCGGTCATGTGGAGCGAGCACTGCTCGTACAAGTCGAGCAAGGTGCACCTGCGCCAGTTCGGTGACAAGAACCCGCCATCCGACCGGCTGCTCGCCGGCATCGGTGAGAACGCGGGTGTGGTACGCGTCTCCGACCGGCTCGCCGTCACCTTCAAGGTGGAGTCGCACAACCACCCGTCCTTTGTGGAGCCCTACCAGGGGGCGGCCACCGGGGTCGGCGGGATCGTGCGGGACATCCTGGCGATGGGTGCCCGGCCGGTGGCCGTGCTGGACCCGCTGCGCTTCGGTGCCGCCGACCATCCGGACACCGCCCGGGTGGTGTCCGGGGTGGTGGCCGGCATCGGCGGCTACGGCAACTGCCTCGGCCTGCCCAACATCGGCGGTGAGATCGTCTTCGACCCGTGCTACCAGGGCAACCCGCTGGTCAACGTGCTCTGCGTCGGGGTGCTCCCGGTTGACCGGTTGCAGCACAAGGCGGCGGCCGGGCCGGGCAACGCGGTGGTGCTGGTCGGCGCGAAGACCGGCCGGGACGGCATCGGCGGCGTGTCGGTGCTGGCCAGTGCGGCCTTTGACGGCTCATCGGCGGCCCGCCGCCCGTCCGTCCAGGTCGGTGACCCGTTCACCGAGAAGCTGCTGGTCGAGGCGTGCCTGGAGCTATACCAGGCGGGTCTGGTGGCGGGCATCCAGGACCTCGGCGGGGCCGGGCTGACCTGTGCGCTGTCCGAGACCGCCGCGGCGGCCGGCACCGGCATGGAGGTCGACCTGGACCTGGTGCCGCTGCGGGAGCCGTCGATGGAGCCGCAGGAGGTTCTGGCCAGCGAGTCGCAGGAGCGGATGCTGCTCATCGTCGCCCAGGAGCACCTGGCGGCCATGCGCGCCACCTGCGAGAAGTGGGGCGTTGCCGCGACCGTGATCGGCACGGTCGCGCAGCCGCCGGCGGACGGGCCGGGCCGGCTGGTGGTGCGGTGGCGTGGGGCCACGGTCGCGGACGTGCCCCCGGCCTCACTCGCCGACGACGGCCCGGTGTACGCCCGACCCATGCGCGAGCCGGGCGACCTGATCCTGTTCCAGGCCGACCGCGCCGAGACGCTGCCCCGCCCGCGCACCCCGCAGGAGCTGCGGGCCACCCTGCTGCGGCTGGTCGCCTCGCCGAACCTGTGCGACAAGAGCTGGGCGACCCAGCAGTACGACCGGTACGTGCTCGGCAACACCGTGCTCGCCCAGCCCGAGGACGCGGGCGTGCTGCGTGTCGACGAGGAGACCGGGCTGGGCATCGCGGTGTCCGTGGACGGCAACGGGCGGTACACCCGGCTCGACCCGTACGCCGGGGCGAAGCTGGCGCTCGCCGAGGCATACCGCAACGTGGCGGCCACCGGCGCGACGCCGATCGCGGTCACCAACTGCCTGAACTTCGGCTCCCCCGAGGACCCGACGGTGATGTGGCAGTTCGCCGAGGCGGTGCGGGGGCTCGCGGACGGCTGCGCCGAGCTGGGCATCCCGGTGACCGGCGGCAACGTCTCCTTCTACAACCAGACCGGAGCCGCCGCGATCAACCCCACGCCCGTGGTCGGGGTGCTCGGTGTGCTCGACGACGTCTCGCACCGGGTGTCCATGGGCTTCGCCGGCGACGGGGACGCGATCATCCTGCTCGGCGACACCCGCCCGGAGCTGTCCGGCTCGGAGTGGGCCTGGCTGGCGTACGGCCACCTCGGCGGCACGCCGCCACGGGTGGACCTGGCCCGGGAGCGGGCGCTGGGTGCGGTCCTCACCGCTGCGGCGACCGCCGGGCACGTCACCGCGGCGCACGACCTCTCCGACGGCGGGCTGGCCCAGGCGCTCGTCGAGTCCTGCCTGCGCCGCAACATTGGCGCCCGGGTGGCCCTGCCCGAGCGGGCCGACCCGTTCGTCTTCCTCTTCAGCGAGTCGGCCGGGCGGGCGCTGGTCACCGTGCCACGCGGCCACGACAAGGCGTTCGCCGCGCTCTGCAGCGAGCAGGCGGTGCCCTGGACGCCGCTCGGCGTGGTGGACGCGGACAGCGGTGCGCTGCACGTACGGGACCTGTTCGCCATCCCGCTGCCGGAGCTGAGGGAGGCGTACTCGGCGACCCTGCCGGCGCTGTTCGACCCGCCGGGGGCGGAGCCGACACCCGCGCCCAGTGCTGCCGCGGAGCCGGTTGTTGCCGCGGAGCCCAGTGCTGCCGCGGAACCGGTTGTTGCCGCGGAGCCCGTTGAGCCCGTTGTTGCCGCGGAGCCGGCGGCTGGCGCGGAGCCGGTTGTTGCCGCGGAGCCGGCAGTGGCCGACCTGACCGTGGAGGCCGTCCACAGTGGTGCGAGCGGGGACGAGCCGGCCCGGCCTGGTGGCGGGGAGCCGCCCGAGGAGGAGTGACCCCTGGTGGGCGGCGAAGCGGTCTTCGCCCAGCCCGGCAGCGGTGCCCGCTTCGACTGGGGCCCGTCCGGTGCGGCGGAGCTGGCCCGGGCCTGCGCCGTCCTGGCAGTGGTTGACGTGCTCTCGTTCACCACGGCGGTGGACGTGGCGGTCGGCCGTGGCATGCGGGTCCACCCGTTCCCCTGGGACAGGCAGGCCAGCCAGTACGCCCGGCGGATCGGTGCCGAGGTCGCGGTCGGCCGCTCCGCCGTCACGCCCGACCATCCCTGGTCGCTGTCGCCGATGGCGCTCACCCGGGCGCCGGTCGTCGCCGACCTGGTGCTGCCGTCCCCCAACGGCTCTGCCATCTGCGCCGCGGCAGCTTCGACGGGCGTGCCGGTCGTGGCGGCCTGCCTGCGCAACGCCGGCGCCGTCGCGCGCTGGCTACTTGCGCAGGGGTACGGCACGCCGGACAGGGCAGTGGGGGTCATCGCGGCCGGCGAGCGCTGGCCGGACGGCACGCTCCGGCCCGCCGTCGAGGACCTGCTCGGCTCGGCGGCCGTCCTGGACGGGCTCTCCAGCGCACCCGGTGGGCTCTCCGTCGAGGCGGCAGTGGCGCTGGCCGCGCTGGCCGCGGTAGGGGACGTCGCCGCGGCGGTACGCGGCTGCGGGTCAGGGCGCGAGCTCTTCGACCGCGGCTACGCCCCTGACGTGGAGATCGCCGTCCAGACTGACGTCTCCGGCGTGGTGCCGGTGCTACGCGGTGGTGCGTTCACCGCAGCGCTGCCGCCGTGACGCCACGGCAGCAGCGCCTCAGCTGACCTCACGTGTCGTCGAGCCAGCCCAGCTGCCGGCCGTCGCCGCGGGACGGGTGCTGCGGCGCCGCGGCCCGCCGGCCGGTCGGCTCGTCGTAGTGGGCGCCGCCCTGGCCGTAGCCCGGCTGCTCGTACCCGCCCCGTTGGTCTGGGGGCGCGCCGCGGTCGTACCCGCCGGCGTCGTAGCCACGCGGGTCGTATCCCTGGTCCGCGCCGTAGCCACCGGCCGGGTAGCTGCCGGACCCGTAGTCACCGCCGGGGGAGTACCCGCCCGGTGACCCGTAGCTGCCGTTGGCACCCTGGCTGCCATTGGCGCCGTAGCTGCCGTTGGACCCGTAGTCGCCACCGTTGGACCCGTAGCCGCCGTTGACGGCGTACCCAACGGGCCCTCCGGCAGGTGGGGCCGGGTAACCCGCGTCCTGGCCGTAGCCCGGCTGCTCGTACGCACTGTGCGCGCCGCCGCCGCTCGGCCCGTACCCGGGGTCGCCGTAGCCGTCGTTGTAGCGGGCCGGCTCGTTCGGGGCGTAGCCACCGGCGGCACTGCCGTAGCCGCGGTCCGCGCCGTACTCCTGCGGGTAGGCGGGGCTGCCGTAGCCCTCCGGCCCGCCCCGGGACGCGGACGGGTAGCCGGCCGGGGACGACGGGTGGGCCGGGCTCCCGTACGCCCCGGGCGGGTTGGCCGGGTAGCCAGGCGCCGGGGCGCCGGCACCATATACAGGGCCAGGGCCGGCATAACCGGGCTGCGGCGGCCGGGGTGACGGCCGCCCGCCGTACGGGTCGGCGCCGTAGTCGGCCGCGCCGGCCCGGGCCTGCATCATCGTCGGAGCATCCGCCATCCCTGGCCGGGCCAGCATGGTCTGGTCCCCGCCCCGGCCGGGCATCGCCGGCTCCATGCCGCCGCTGCGGTAGGTGCTGCGCCCGGCCTGGGGTGGCAAGCCTCCGCGGCGACCGGCGCCGACCGGCTCGTCCTCTTCGTCCTCGTCGTCGTCTTCGTCGCTGTCGTCGCGGCGGCGCAGGACCAGCAGCACGATCGCGCCGACGCCGAGCGCCACGAGAAGGCCGCCGAGGATGATCAGCATCCACGACAGGCCCCCGCCGCCCGACTCCTCATCGCTTGCCGCGACCGCATCGACGCTCTCCTCGGCCTCCTCGAGGGGGCCGCCGGTGTCGGTGGTCTCCGGCGCGGGCGACAGGGTCGCCTCGGTGGTCGGCGCCGTCGTCGACTCCATCCGGATGTCGACCCGGACCGCCTGCCCGGCCCGCCCGTCAACCGTCTTCGGGCTGCCGGTGGAGTAACCGTCCTTGGTCGCGCCGATCGTGAGCGTGCCCGGCGAGATGGGTTTGCTGGGGCTGGACACGAACCGGTAGTAGCCCGAGCTGTTCGTGGTCGTGGTGTAGTTGTGGCCGACCGAGTCCAGCAGGCCGACGATCGCGTCGCTGATCCCCCGGCCGCTGGCCAGGTCGCGGACGTACCCGCTGACCTCGGTCACAGTCTTCGGCCCGTCCGGCGGCTTGAGGGCGACAACCCGTTGCTCCTGGTCGCCGCCGCCGCCCGCATCGGCGGCCTTGGCGGTGAGGGTCGCTGACTCGCCAGTGCCGATCGTAGTGGTGCCTGATACCCGGAATCTGGCCTCGTACTGCTTGGGGGGGGCGCCCGGCTCGAAGCTCTCCGGCGGCCACGAGCAGGTCCCGTTGCAGGCCACCTTGGCGTTGTTCGAGGTGACGCTGACGGTGAGCGTGACAGGCGTGGGTCCTCCGTTGAGTTCCACGCTGAACTTGATCGTCGTCTCCTCGCCTGCACCGATTGAGGTGGGAGCGAACGAGGTGACGGTGAGGCTGACGTCTGCCGCTAGCGCGGGGGTGGTTACGCCGAGAGACACGGCCGTCGCCAGAGCCGTCACCACACCGGCTCGTAGCATCCATGCCCGTCGGTGTGTAGTCGCGTCCACGGCCTACCGGTCACCACCCATCATGCGAATGCACCGTCGGCCACTATGCCTTGTCTGATGGCATGTGCGGAAGCCGGGGCAGGGACGAAGTGTCCGTCATAGAGGTTGTATCGTCCCGATGTGTCCCCTGCGTACGGTAATTCCCAGGCGGTCACGGCGGCGGTCACGGCGATCGACGCCGGCCGCGAGCCTGAGCCGGCGGTGCTGCGGGACGCGACCCGGACGCTGCTCGCAGAGCTGGCTCGGCGAGCGCCCGGCCGTTCGGTTGAGGTCAGGGTCCCACCTTACGGCGTGATCCAGTGTGGTGGGGGTCCACGACACACCCGGGGAACCCCGCCGAACGTCGTCGAGGCCGATCCACTCACCTGGGTACGGGTGGCCGTCGGCCGGATCTCCTGGGCCGATGCGGTGGGCTCGGGCCTGCTGCGGGCCAGTGGCGCGCGGGCGGACCTGTCGCTCTACCTGCCGCTGGCCTGAGCGCCGGCCTGCCCCTGGTCCGAGACTGCCCACGGCCCGGCGGCGGACCCTATCTGAACTGGACGTATCTCCTTAGTTCTATGGCGGCCCTTGCGCTCCGGCGACGCCCCATCAAAAATGTCGTAACCGATCCAACGGAGGTTGCGGTGGGCCGAGCGGGGGATCTGCCGGATGCAGCACGTCTGGTATGGGCGGACGGGTGGTGCATCGGGACGGAAGTAGCGACTGCCCGCCGGCGGCAATAACTCGCCATGTAACGCGTGACGAACGAGACCGAGCTTATCCATCCTGTCCGGGGCCGCATGTTATCGGCCGGCGCCGGACCGTGCCCACCGGCAGTTCTCGTACTGCTTTTGGCCGCCCGCTGTTCCCGACTTTCCCTACAGAGAAGGAAAACACGCCGTGAGCCAGTGGACCTTCACGTCAGAATCGGTCACCGAGGGACATCCGGACAAGGTGGCCGACCAGATCAGCGACTCGATCCTGGACGCCATCATCGCCCAGGACCCGGCAGGCCGGGTGGCCTGCGAGGCGCTGGTGAACACGAACCTCGCCGTGGTCGCCGGGGAGATCACCACATCGGCCGACATCGACTACGAGCAGATCGTCCGGGACACCGTCAACAGCATCGGCTACGACGACGAGTCGGTCGGGCTCAACGGCAGCACCTGCCGCGTCATCACCTCCATCGACCCGCAGTCCCCCGATGTCGCACTGGGCCTGAACACCGCGTACGAGAAGCGCCTCGGCGACGCCGCGGACGACATCGACGGCCAGGGCGCCGGCGACCAGGGCATGATGTTCGGCTACGCGTGCCAGGAGACCGAGGACCTGATGCCCCTGCCGATCTGGCTGGCGCACCGGCTGGCCCGCCGGCTGGCCGAGGTGCGCAAGGCAGGCACCTTGCCCTACCTGCGGCCGGACGGGAAGACCCAGGTCACCTTCGACTACCGCGACGGCCAGCCGGTCGCCCTGCGTACCGTGGTCATCTCGGCCCAGCACGCACCGGGCTACGACGGCGAGACGCAGATCAAGCCGGACCTCATCGAGCACGTGATCCGACCTCTCGTGCCGGAGCAGTTCGCCGACGACAGCTACCGGGTAATTGTCAACCCGACCGGTGCGTTTGTCAGGGGCGGCCCGCACGCCGACTGCGGCCTGACCGGGCGCAAGGTAATCGTTGACACGTACGGCGGCTATGCCCGCCACGGCGGTGGCGCATTCTCCGGAAAGGACCCGTCGAAGACCGACCGCTGCGGTGCCTATGCCGCCCGGTGGGTGGCGAAGAACGTGGTCGCATCCGGCGCCGCGAAACGGTGCGAAGTGCAGGTCGCATACGCCATCGGCGTGGCCCGGCCAATTTCGGTCCTGGTGGAGACATTCGGCACCGAGACCGTTGACCCGGTGAAGCTCACCGATGCGGTGCACCAGATTTTCGACCTCCGTCCGGCGGCTGTCATCCGGGACCTGGACATGATCCGGCCCATTTACCGCCGGACCGCCGCCTATGGCCATTTCGGTCGTGCCGACGAGGAGTTCACCTGGGAGAGCCCGTCGCGGGTCCGCGCCCTTCAGTCGGCGCTCGGCCTTTAGCCGGGTCGGGCATGACTGCGGTCATCCACCGGTCGTGGCGTTAGCACAGCGGACCGGGCGGCTGGCTATGCCGGCCGCCCGGCGGGCCGCCTGCGGACAGGGCGAGCGACTCGCCCCGATCGAGCGCGGGCGGCTCGTCCTGAGCGAAGGCGGGCGGCTCGCCCCGGCCGGGGCAGGCGGTGCCGGATGACCCGCGACCGGCCCGGCGCCCCGCTCATCGAGGCCAAGGCGCTCACCAAGCAGTTCGGCCGGCGGGTCGTCGTCGACGGCGTGGACTTCAGCGTGCGGGCGGGGGAGTTCTTCGGGTTCCTCGGCGTCAACGGCGCCGGCAAGACGTCGACCATGCGGATGATCGCGTCCGTGTCGCCCCGCTCCGACGGGGAGCTGAGCGTCCTGGGCATGGACCCGGCCCGCCACGGTCGCCGCATCCGGGCCCGGCTCGGCGTGGTCCAGCAGGACGACAACCTGGACACCGAGCTCAGCGTCGCGGACAACCTCTTCCTCTACGGCCGGTACTTCGGCCTGCCCCGGTGCGACATCCGCCACCGGGCCGACCAGCTGCTGCGCTTCGCCCAGCTCGACGACCGGCGCGACGACCGGGTGGAGACCCTCTCCGGCGGCATGCGGCGGCGCCTGGCCATCGCCCGTGCCCTGATCAACCGCCCGGACCTGGTGCTGCTCGACGAGCCGACGACCGGCCTCGACCCGCACGCCCGGCACCTGCTGTGGGACCGGCTGTACCAGCTCAAG
>DASSUC010000073.1:0-11107 GCA_035707405.1 Micromonosporaceae bacterium
AACGTGGCGATCCCGTCGATGCAGGAGGACCTGCGCCTCGGTCCCACCTCGGTCGAGCTGGTGGTCGCCGGCTACGGGCTGGCCGCGGCGGCGGGCCTGATCACCGGCGGCCGGCTCGGCGACATCTACGGGCGGCGGCGGATCTTCGCGATCGGCCTCGCCGGGTTCGTGCTCGCCTCCCTGGTGTGCGGCGTGGCCCCGGACGCGGCGACCCTGGTCGCCGGGCGGATCGGGCAGGGGCTCGCCTCGGCCCTGCTGGCCCCCCAGGAGCTGGCGATCCTCGGCCTGCTCTACACCGGCGCCGACCGGGCCCGGGCGTTCAACGCGGTGGGGCTCGTGCTGGGGCTCGCCGGCGTCTTCGGGCAGCTCATCGGCGGGCTGCTGATCCAGGCCGACCCCGCAGGGCTGGGCTGGCGGATGTGCTTCCTGGTCAACGTCCCGGTCGGCCTGGTGGCGCTGGCGCTCGTACCCGTGCTGGTGCCCGAGTCCCGGGCGGCCGGGCGCCCCACCCTCGACCTGCCCGGGGCGGCGCTGGTCACGCTGGGGCTGGTCGCGGTCCTGCTGCCGCTGACCGAGGGGCGCCAGCAGGGGTGGCCGGGCTGGTCGTGGCTGTGCCTCGCCTCGGCGCTGCCGGTGCTGGCCGCGTTCGTCGTCCACCAGCGCCGCCGCGCGGTCCGGGGCGGCTCCCCGCTGGTCGACCTCACGCTGTTCCGGTTGCGCTCGTTCAGCCTGGGCGTGGTCGCGGTGGTGGCCTTCCACTCCGCGCTCGCGTCCTTCTTCCTGGTGCTCGCGCTCTACCTCCAGCTCGGGCGCGGGCTGGACGCGCTCGGCTCGGGCTGGGTCTTCGTCGCGGTCGGGGTCGGGTTCGTGGCGGCGTCGACCGCAGGTCCCCAGCTGGTGGACCGGCTGGGGCGGCGTGCCCTGGTCATCGGCGCGTCGGTGCTGGCGGCGGGCTGGGTGCTGCTCGGCATCGCGGTCGCCGCGGCCGGCACCACCGGCGGCGTGGGCACGCTCACCCCGGCGCTGCTCGTCGTCGGTGTCGGGATCGGGCTGGTGATGGCGCCGCTCGCCTCGTTCACGCTGGCCGGGGTCTCCAGCCAGTACGCCGGCGCCGCCTCCGGAGTGCTCTCCACCGCGACCCAGGTCGGCAACGCGCTCGGCATCGCGCTCATCGGCGTGGTCTTCTACGGCGCGCTGGGGCACCACGCGGTGCCGGCGGACTTTCCGCGGGCGCTCGGGCTCAGCGTGGTCTACCTGCTGACGCTGACGCTCGTCGTGATGACGCTGGTGCGGCTCCTGCCACGCTCACCGGCGCCGGGTTGACGCCCGGCCCGGCAGCCGTTCGCCCCGAGCGCCGCCGTTCAGGCGGTACGCAGCAGGGCGTGGTTGGCGTCGGCGTGCAGCGCCGGGTCGTGGGCGAGGATCGCGCGCTGGTGGTTGCGCAGCGCCGGGGACGGCTCGATCCCCAGCTCCTCGTTGAGCCGCGCCCAGGTCCGCTGGTAGACGGTGAGCGCCGCGGTCTGCCGCCCGGAGCGGTAGAGCGCGACCATCAGCTGCTCGCACAGCCGCTCGTTGAGCGGCTGTGCCTCCACCAGCTCGCTCAGCTCGGCCACGATCTCGGCGTGCCGGCCGGCCCGCAGCTCGCTGTCGAACAGCAGCGCCAGCGCCGCCACCCGCGACTCCTCGAACCGGACCGCGGCGGCCTGGCTGGCCGGGCCGGCGGCGGTGCCGCCGAACGCCGGTCCCCGCCACAGCGCGAGCGCGCCGCGCAGCCGCTGGACCGCCTGCTCCGGGCTCATCCCCGGGTCGCTGCCCACCTCGCGCAGCTCGCGGGTGAAGACGGCGATGTCGAGCTCGTCCTCTCGCAGCAGCAGCCGGTAGCCGGCGGATGAGCTCACCAGCCGCGGACCCCCGGACCGTCCCGGCTCCAGCGCGTCCAGCCGCCGTCGCAAGCGGCTGACCTGTGCGTGCAGCGCGTTGTCCGGACGCCGGGGCCAGTTCTCCCCCCAGAGCTCGTAGGTCAGTGCCTCGGCCCGCACCGGGGCGCCGCGGCCGACCAGCAGCGCGGCCAGCAGGGCTCGCTGGGCGGGTCCCCGAAGCTCCACAAAGGAGCCACCGCACTCGATGCCGACGGGACCTAGGACGCAGAATCTCACCGGAGACCCCCAGGACGAGCAGAGAAGTGCTCTTCGCCGACCGGTAGCGGGTGGGCTCGCGGACCGCGTGCGGCAGTTCGCTCTGCCCTGAAAATAGGCTTTTCGGGAGATCGACTCATGTCCCCCTTTTAGGGGGCTAAGAACCCTCCCGGTCATACCAGCCCGGCCCGCGCGGCATCAGCGCAGCGTCAGGGCCGTGTCACCGAGGTGCCGCAACCTTTTCTCAGGCGACAGGCAGAACCGCAGGAACCGGAAGGCTCCCGGCGGCGCTGGCGGCCCGCCGGAACCGACAAGCACGACCGAGTACGACCGCAGCACGCCTGGAGAGGTGCCCGTAGTGGCCGACCGGGGGCTGGGCCTGGCCCAGCCGGGCGCAAGCCCGCGCAGGTTCGAATCCTGCCCTCTCCGCGTACCGCCGGCGGTGCCAGCCGGGGCGCCGACCGCAGTGCAGCTGGGGGTGACCACCATGGCCGACAGGCTCCTGCCCGCTCGCGCGCACCACCCCACCCGTGCCGTGCCCTGCCGGGGCCGGCGATGAGGGTCGGCATCGCCACCGTCGGCACCCGCGGCGACGTCGAGCCGTTCGTTGCGCTCGCCCATGCGCTACAGGCCGCTGGGCACGAGGTGACCCTCGCCGGGCCGGCCGACGCGGCCGGACTCGCCGCCGCGGCGCAGGTGCGGTTCGTCGCGATGGACTTTTACGGACAGCGGCTGATGCGCTCGGCCGAGGGCCAGCAGTGGCTCGCCTCCGGCGACGCACGGGCCTTCCTGACCCGCGCGGCCCAGGTGTTCTCCGATGCCCGGGAGACGATCGGGGCGAGCGTGCTGGCCGTCGCCGAGGGCGCTGACGCGCTCGTGGCCGGCATCCAGGTGGACGACTACGCGCTCGCCGTGGCGCAGGCGCGCGGCCTGCCGCTGCTCGCCGGCTACTTCGCCCCCTGGTCGCCGAGCGGTGACTTTCCCAGCATGCTGGTCAGCCGTGCGGACCTGCGCCTGCGCCCGCTCAACCGGCTCACCCACCGGGTCACCGAGATCGCCTACTGGCGCGGCAAGCGCAGCGACATCAACGCGTACCGCCGGTCGCTGGGGCTGGGGCCGGGGCGCACCGCGGCCATTGTGTGGGGGCCACAGCTCGGCGGGCGCGCGCTGCATGCGTACAGCGCCCACGTCGTGCCGCGGCCCCGCGACTGGCCGCCGGCCCAGCACGTGCTCACCGGATACTGGCGGCTGCCGGCCCAGGTCCGCCAGCGTCTCGGCGAGACCGACCGCCCGGCCGGCCTGGTGGACTGGCTCGACGCCGGCCCGCAGCCGTTCTTCCTCAGCTTCGGCAGCGCGCCGATCCTGGACCCGGCCCCCATGCTCGACCTGGCGGTCGAGGCGGCGCGGCGGGCCCGCTGCCGGGTGCTGGTCGGGGCCGGCTGGACCGGGTTCGCCGGGGCCACCGACCTGCCCGAGCAGGTGCACGTCGTGGGGACGGTGGACCACGAGTGGCTGTTCCCGCGGTGCCGCGGGGTCATCCACCACGGCGGCGCCGGCACCACCGCGGCAGGCCTGATCGCAGGGCGTCCCACCTGGGTCTACTCGCTCTACTCCGACCAGCCGTACTGGGGCGCGCGGGTCACCCGTCTCGGCGCCGGCGGGCACAGCCGGTTCGTGGACCTCGACGCCGACCGGCTCACCGGGTCGCTGCGGCAGCTCGGCCGCGACGACGTCCGGCAGGCCGCCGCAGCCGTCGGCGAGCGGCTGCGCCGCGAGGACGGCCTGGCCCGCGCCGTACGCGAGATCGCACACGTGCCGGCCACGGCGCCGGCGCGGTGACCACCGGCTCCTCGTCGACACCTGGAAGGCGGCGACCATGACAGAACCCGCGACCGTCGGCACCGGCCCGGTCTCCCTCGGCACGGTGCGGCGGGCCGTCGAGGCGTACGCCGACAACCCCTCCGCCTTCCTGGCGCTCAACAGCGGCAACAGCTACTTCTGCGTACCCGGACTGGAAGGGGTGGTGGTCTACCGCGAGTCCGGGCGGTACCTGGTGCAGTTCGCCGGGCCGTTCGCCCCTGCCGCGAGCTACCGGCCGCTGCTGGACGGGTTCGTGGCGCACGCCCGGGCGCGCCGCCGCAGGGTGGTCGCCATCCAGCTCCAGCACGCCGATGCGGTCGCATACCGCGAGCAGGGCTTCGTGGTCAACCAGATCGGCGCGTCGTACGCGGTGGACCTCAGCGGCTTCTCGCTGCGGGGGTCGCGGTTCATGCAGCTGCGCAACAAGGTCTCCCGGGCGGTCCGGGCGGGGCTCACCGTGCACGAGGTGGACCAGCCGGACTGGGCCACCCGCATGGCGAAGCTGGACGAGCACTGGCTGCGCGGCAAGGGCAAGCACGCCAAGCCGCTGGAGTTCCTGGTGGGCGAGTACGGCGGCCCGGTGCAGCCGTACCGGCGGCTCTTCGTCGGCGTGCAGGACTCGACGCTGCTCGGCTACATCTCCTACGCGCCGGTGCCCGGTGGGCGGCCCGGCTGGCTGCACGACCTGAGCCGGCGCCTGCCGGACGGGCCGCCCGGAGTCTCCGAGGCGATCAACCTCACCGCGGTCGAGACGTTCCGCGCCGAGGGGTGCCGCTGGCTGCACTTCGGCTTCACGCCGTTCACCGGGCTCGCGCCCGATCTCGAGGTCCCCGGCGCGAGCCGCCCGTTCGGGTGGCTCGTCGGCCAGCTGGGCCGGCGCGGCGCCGCGGTGTACCCGGCCGCCACGCAGCTCGCGTACAAGCTGAAGTGGGGTCCGCAGGCGGTCATCCCGGAGTACGTCGCGTTCTCGGCACGCGCCTCGCTGCGCGGTTTCCTCCAGGTCTTCAAGGTCTCCAACGCCCTGTGACCCGTCGTATCTTCTAGGACCGCGTGCGCGTGAGCCCTCAGGGCGTTGTGCATGAGCCGGTGCGGGACTGTAGGTAGGCGGCGGTCTCCGCATCCGCCGGGTAGAACGACTCGATGGCCAGCTCCGCGACGGTGAGGTCGAGCGGGCTGCCGAACATCGCCACCGTGCTCAGGAAGACCAGCTCGCGCTCTGGCGCGCGGAAGCGCATCGGCACCACCACCGACCCCGGCCCCGGCGGCTCGGCCTCGGCCTCCGGCTGGGGGCACGGGTAGCCGGTCAGCTCGTCCTGGAGCGCGACCAGCTCGGGGTCGCTGCTGTGGGAGATCTGCCGGCGCAGCCGCCCGAGCAGGTGGGCCCGCCACTCGCCCAGGTTGACCAGGTGCGGGGCCAGGCCGTCCGGGTGCAGGCTGGCCCGCAGCACGTTGGCGACCGGCTGCAGCAGCGCCGGCGACACAGCCCGGGTGAACAGGGCCACCGCCGAGTTGGTGTCGACGACGTTCCACCGCCGGTCCACGACCAGGGCCGGGTACGGCTGGTGCCCGTCGAGGACCTGGCGCAGCGCGGCCCGGACGGCCGCCATCTGCGGCGCGTCCAGCGCCGTCTCCGGGTAGACCGGGGCGTAGCCGGCGGCGAGCAGGACCTGGTTGCGCTCCCGCAGCGGCAGGTCAAGCTGCTCGACGAGGTGCAGCACCATGTCGCGGCTGGGCACCGAGCGCCCGGTCTCCACAAAGCTCAGGTGGCGGGTGGACACACCGGCCTGGCTGGCCAGCTCGAGCTGGCTGAGCCGCCGGTGCTCGCGCCACTGCCGTAGCAGCTCCCCCGCTGGCCGCGCCAGCTGCTGCCTCCCCGTCATCATCTATCCGACGCTACCGGACCAGGACGGCCAAAAGGATCACGCCGCCTCCGCCACGTCCGGCTGCTCCCGACGGGCCGCCCCCGCCGGCCGGGCCGGGCCCTCCCGTCCCGCCATGTCCAGCGCTGCCGTGATGAGCCGGTGGACCTCGGCCGCGGGCAGCAGGTCCAGCCGGCGCACCGCGCCGGCCACCTCCGGCGAGCCGCCGGTGGCGAGGAACTTGGCGCGGACCAGGTGCCGGTGCCGCGACCGGGTGTCCGGGCCCGCCGCACCGACCGGGATGTCGACCCGCCGCTCGTGGCTGGTGCCGTCGGCCAGGTGCAGCACCACCCGGGCCGGCGTCATCTTGGTCGCCGTGGCGAAGCTGCGCCGGCGGGACCCGGGAGCGCCCGGAGCCGGCACCGCCCGGCCGGCCTCGCGGGCCAGCTCCACCAGCCGGTCGCCGCCGAAGTCGCGCAGCCACCCCACCGCCCGCTCGCCGGCGAGCCGGACCGCCTCCCCGAACGGCGCCTCCGCGGCGAGCAGGGCGGCGGTCATCTCCTCGTCGTGGACCAGCCGCACCTTGGCGGCGAGTGCCCACCGCTGCGGCGAGGCCACCGCCGGCCGGGCCAGGTCGGCCGGCACCAGGCCGCCGGTGAGCAGCGCGGTCGCCACCGCGTACGGCGTGGTGGTGGCGACCGCGGACAGCGGCGGGTCCGGCCCGTCCAGGTAGGCGGCGGCGGCCCGGTGCACCAGCAGGGTGTAGAGGGAGACGTGCACCTCGACCTCGACCACCTCGTCGACCCGGGGCGGGCCGAGCGCGGCGTGCAGCGCCAGCGCGCAGTCCACGGCGGCGTCCGAGCCCGGGCCCGACGGGTGCACCTTGAACGAGAGCGTGTCGGTGTGCCAGCACCGGCCGAGCCCGGCGGTGACCGCCTCGGGCAGCGGGACCGTGGCGAACCGGGCCAGGAACCCGCGCGGGTGGTCGAGGACGTCGGCGGCCCCGCGCAGGCCGGCCGCTGCGGCGTCGCACGCGTCCAGCCCCAGGCGCACCGGCACGGACGAGCTGAGCAGCCGCGCGTCGCTGGCCATGAAGCCGTGGGTGAGGCTCCACAGTGGCATCGCGAAGGCCAGCCCGAGGGCGTCCACCCACTGGCGGGCGGGGGCATCCTCGGCGCGCAGCCGCCCGGCCACCGCACCGGCCACGTGGGTGTGCGCCGCCATCTGCCCGCGGAACGGGCCGAGGGTCGCCGCCGCGGTGATCCGCGCCGCGCACTCGTTGGCGGCGATGACCGCGGTGAGCAGCGCTCGTCCGTCCAGCCCGCGGGCGAGCGCGTAGGCCAGGGGCACGGTCACGGTGGAGTTGGACAGGTGCCCGGCGTAGGCGGTGTCGTCGAAGTGCAGCCATGAGCCGAGCGCGGCGAGCACCACCGCGGACCGGGCCGGGTCCGGCTGGACGGGCGGGCCGAAGGCGCCCGCCAGCGCCTGCCCGAGCGGGTGGCTCAGGCCGCCGCGCACCGCGGCGAGCTGCGACAGGACCTGGCTCTTGGCCAGCTCCACGACCCGGCGCGGCGCGTCGTCCAGGCGCACCGCGCCCGCCCACGCGGCCAGCTCCTCAAGCGGCGTCATGGCCGCCGCCCACCGCGGTGCCCGCCGGCACCGTGCGCGCCGCCCGCGGCTCCCCGAGCACGGGTACGGCGTGCGGGACGACCTCCAGGGTGAACCGGTGCCCGAAGTCGACCAGGACCTCGCCGTCGTGCTCGAACCACACCGGTCGCGCGTCGGTGCGCTCGATCACCACCTGGCGGCCCCGCGCGTAGACCACCCCCGGCCGCCCGACGTGCTCGGCCCCGCGGGTGAGCCCGAGCACGTCGGCCGGGTGGTGCTCGGCGCCGATGACGCAGACGTCGAGCAGCCCGTCGTCGAGGATGGAGTCCGGCAGCAGCTGGAACTGCCCGCCCCGGAACCGTCCACCGCCGACGTTGGCGAGCAGCGTCGGTCCACTGTGGACCTCGACACCGTCGACCAGCACCCGCCCCGGATAGGGCTCGAACCGCGGTACGAGGGCGGACAGCGCCGCCTCGTACCGGGCCCGGCCGGTCAGGTGGGTGAGCGCACCGGCCTCGTGGATCGCCTGTGGCGGGAAGCCGGCGCACGCCCCGACCAGCACCAGCGCCTGGTTCTGCGCCAGCCGGGCCAGGTCCACGTGGCGCAGTGACGGCTCCGGCTGGCGCAGCGCCGCATCGAGCGCCTCCGGCCACGGCAGGTCACCCCAGAGCGTGCGGTACCAGGAGTTGGCGGTGCCGGCCGGCACCACGAACATCGGCGGGCCGGCCCGGCCCGGCCCGGGCGCCGGGCCCGACGCCGTGGCCAGCCCGTGGGCCACCTCCCGAGCGGTGCCGTCGCCGCCGACCGCGACCACCACGGCCGGCCCGGCACCGTCCACGGTGGACGACGCGGCGGCCCGCGCCAGCGCCACCGCGTCACCGCGCGCCCGGGTGGCGCGTACGACCGCCCCGCCGACCCAGCGCTCGCACCGGCGCACCAGCTCCGGCAGCGCGATGTCGCCGATGCCGCCGGCCCGCGGGTTGGTGATGATGAGCGCGTGCCCGCGCCACGTGCCTGACCCGTCCATGCCGTCCCCTCCCGCCGTTGCGCCGGACCCACCACCTCCACCGCCCAGCGGCTCACACCGCCGGGCAGACCTCCTCAGCGACCGTCTTGAGCTGGGCCGCCGGGTCCAGCGAGCCGATCCGTACCACCAGGTGGCGGGCTCCAGCCTGGACATACCGCGACAGCCAGGCCGCGCACTGCTCTGCCGTGCCGTAGCAGTACGCCTGCACCGTCGACATCACCGCGAGCGGCCGGCCGTAGTAGTGCTTCAGGTACTCCTCGAGCTCCGCCTCGGCCCGGTCCCGGTCGGCGTTGACGGTGACCGTGGCGTACATGCCGGGCACGATCGCGTCGGCCGGGCGCCCGTGCGCCGCCGCCCGGCGCTGGATCTCGCCCCACGCCGCGGCGTACGCCTCGGGCGTCGGCACGAACGGCAGCCAGCCGTCGTAGAGCCGCGCGGTGCGCTCCACCGCGCCGGGCGCGTCGCTGGCGGCCAGCCACAGCGGCGGCCCACCGGGCGTGGCCGGAGGCGCCAGCCGGTCCAGGTCCTCGATGCTCCAGTACCGCCCCTCGAACCGGGCCGGCGCACCCGCCTCCCCGCCGGCGCCCCACGCCTGCCGCCACAGCCGGACCGTCTCGTCCAGGCGGCCGACCCGCTCGCTGAACGGCACCCCGCACGCGGCGAACTCCCGCTGCGTGTCCGGGATCGGGAAGCCGGAGCCGAGGGCGAGCTGGAGCCGCCCGGGCGCGGCGTGGTCGAGGCTGGCGACCATCGCGGCGCCGAGCACCGGCGGGCGCAGCGTGGCGGTCAGCGCCGCGGTGCCGATCGTCACCTCGGTGGTCACCGCGGCCACCGCGGAGAGCACGACCAGCGGGTCGAGCCGGGGCCGGGCCAGCGGCGAGTCGCCGGTCCACACCGAGTCGAACCCGGCCGCCTCGGCCTGGCGGGCGAAGTCGAGCACCGGCGCCAGGTCGTAGCGGCCGGTCATGGCGAGCTCGCGGGTCGGCAGCAGGACGCCGATCTGGGTACGCATCGCGGTTCTACCTCGCTTCCGTTGTGATGGCTGGGGTGCTGCTGTGGTAGAGCAGTCGCTGGTGGACGGTGAGCGCCGGGCCGGCCCGGTGCTCGAGCTCCAGCGCGACGGTGACGACCGCCTCGGTGAAGCCGCGTGGCCGCTGGGTCGCCGACGCCAGGTCGGCCACTGCGCGGACCCGGGCCCCCACCGGGACCGGGGTGCGGAACCGGAGCCGGTCCAGTCCCTTGTTGAGCACCAGGTCGGCCCCCTCGACCCGGAAGATCTCGCCGAGCATCGCGGTCAGCAGGGACAGCGCGAGGAAGCCGTGCACCACCGGCCGCCCGAACGGGCCGGCGCGGGCCCGCTCCGGGTCGGTGTGTATCCACTGGCGGTCCCCGGTCAGCTCGGCGAAGGCGCAGACGCGCGCCTGGTCGACCAGCTGGAACGGGCTCTCCCCCAGCCGCTGCCCGGCCGCGGCGACCAGCTCCTGCGGGGTCGCGAAGGTCCTCATCGGCGCTCCTCACTGCGGCAGGTTGTCGTGGCGGAACCCGGGGCGCACCGCGGCGGCGAGCGCGCGCAGCGTGCCGGCGACCACCTCCCGGGTGCGCTCCGGCGGGATGACCTCGTCCACCGAGAGCCGCTCCGCGGCCAGCTCCTCCGCCATCGCCTCGCGCCGGTACCGCTCGACCAGCTCGGCCCGGCGGGACGGGTCGGCCGCCAGCTCGCGGCGGAAGATCAGGTCGACCGCGCCCTCGGCGCCCATCACCGCCAGCTCCGCGCCGGGCCAGCTGAACACCGCGTCAGCGCCGAGGGAGCGCGAGCTCATCACGATGTACGCGCCGCCGAAAGCCTTGCGCAGCACCACGGTCACCCGGGGCACGGTCGCCTCGGCGTACGCGTACAGCAGCTTCGCCCCCTTGCGGATAACCCCGCCCGTCTCCTGCCCACGCCCGGGCAGGAAGCCCGGCGTGTCGACCAGGGTGACCAGGGGCAGCCCGAACGCGTCGCACAGCCGCACGAAGCGGGCTCCCTTCTCGGAGGCGGCGATGTCGAGCACGCCGGCCAGCGCCTGCGGCTGGTTGGCGACCACGCCGACCGGCTGGCCCGCCACCCGGGCGAAGCCGGTCACCAGGTTGCGGGCGAAGCGCGGCTGGAGCTCCAGGAGGCTGCCCGCGTCCACCACCGCCCGGATCACGCCGCGGACGTCGTACGTTGTGCGCGAGCTGGCCGGCAGCGCGGGCAGCGGCTCGGGCTCGCCCGGCACCCCGGCCGGCGGCGCCTCCCAGCACGAGCTCGGCAGGTAGGACAGCACCCGCCGGCACAGCGCGAGCGCCTCCGCCGGGCCGGCAGCGGTCAGGTGCACCACCCCGGAGCGGGTGCCGTGCACCTCGGCGCCGCCCAGCTCGGCCGGGGTGACCTGCTCCCGGGTCACCGCGTGGACGACCTTGGGACCGGTGAGGAACATGTGCGCCCGGTCCCGCTCCATGATCACGATGTCGGTGAGCGCCGGGGAGTAGACCGCGCCGCCGGCGCACGGCCCGAGCACCACCGACAGCTGCGGCACCCGGCCGGAGAGGCGCACGTTGCCGCGGAAGATCGCCCCGTACCCGTCGAGGGCGGCCAC
>DASSUC010000074.1:0-4905 GCA_035707405.1 Micromonosporaceae bacterium
GTGTTCAGCCGGGGGTCGCAGGCGGTCTCGTACCGGTCGGGCAGGTTGTGGTCGGCGATGGCCTGCGCCCCGCCGAGGCACTCGGTGACGTCCTCCCCGGTCAGCTCCACGTGCAGCCCGCCGGGGTGGGTGCCCAGCTCGCGGTGCACCTCGAAGTAGCCGAGCACCTCGTCCACGATCCGGTCGAAGTGGCGGGTCTTGTAGCCGTTGGACGACTCCTCGGTGTTGCCGTGCATCGGGTCGCACTGCCACACAACCGCGTGCCCGGCGGCGGTCACCTTCTCCACCACCGGCGGCAGCACCTCCCGTACCCGGTGGTTGCCCATCCGCGCGACCAGGGTGAGCCGGCCGGGGATGTTGTCCGGGTTGAGCCGCTCGCACAGCTCGAGCGCGTCCTCCGGGGTGACCGTGGGGCCCAGCTTGACCCCGACCGGGTTGGCGATGCGGGAGATGAAGTCCACGTGCGCGCCGTCGGTCTGGCGGGTGCGCTCCCCCACCCACAGGAAGTGCCCGGACAGCCCGTACGCCCGGTCGCCCACCACCCGGGTCAGCGCCCGGTCGTACTCCAGGGCCAGCGCCTCGTGCGAGCAGTACAGCGTCACCACCCGCAGCGCCGCGTCCTCGTCCAGCCCGCACGCCTGCATGAACGCCAGGGCCCGGTCGATCTCCCGGGCGATCGCCTCATATCGCTCCCCGGCCCGCGAGTCCCGCACGAACCCCTTGTTCCAGTCGTGCACCTGGTGCAGGTCGGCCATGCCCCCGCCGAGGTAGGCCCGCAGCATGTTCATCGCGCTGGACGCGTTCGCGTACGCCCGGATCATCCGCTGCGGGTCGGCCACCCGGGCCTCGGCGGTCGGCTCCAGCGAGTTGACCATGTCACCCCGGTACGCCGGCAGCCCCAGCGCGTCGGTGTCCTGCGAGCGGGGCTTGGTGAACTGCCCGGCCACCCGGCCCACCTTCACCACCGGCAGCGACGCCCCGTAGGTCAGCACCACCGCCATCTGCAGCAGCGTGCGCGCGTTGGCCAGCAGGTGCGCCTCGGTGTTGTCGGCGAACGTCTCCGCGCAGTCCCCGCCCTGGAGCAGGAACGCCTGCCCCTGCGCCACCAGCGCCAGCCGCGAGCGCAGCTGCTCCACCTCGTACGGCGCCACGATCGGCGGGACCACCGACAGCACGGCCGACACCTCGTCCACCACGGCCCGGTCCGGCCACGGCGGCGTCTGCGCCCGGGGCAGCTCCCGCCACCGGTCCAGACCCAACGACCGGGCGTCCACCTGGGGACCCGCCACCCGTCCGGTCTCCAGACCGGGGTTACGAAACTCGTGCCACTCCTGGCGCATGATGCTCAGCGTACGGCCGGCGCCCCACCGGTTGGTTCCCAGGCGGGCAGATCTTGCCAGCGCCGGGCGCGCGGGGCGGTTAACCCGAACGGGTGCAACCCGGCCGGGACGGTGGCCGGCACCCGCTACAGTGAGCGGTCCTCACCCCTCGTTACACCAAGGCCGGACCCCATGTCTGACACCAGTTCCGACGGCTACCCGTCGCCCCGCCCAGGGCGCCGCGCACTCACCGCGATCTGCCTCACCGCCATGCTCGTCCTGGTGGGCACCGCCGCGTGCAAGCCCGAGCCGCAGAAGGAGACTGTGGCGTCGCTGCGTGCCAAGTCACGGACGCTGCAAGGAAAGGACCGGCTGCGGATCGGGGTCCGGGAGACCGTCCCTTACCTGGGCTACCTCGACGCGAAGACGAAGGTGCGCTCCGGGTTCGAGGTCGAGCTGGCGAAGGCGCTGGCCGGTGAGCTGGGGTTCGCGGAGAACCAGATCGACTGGGTGACGGTCACCACGGTGCCCGACCGGATCTCCGCGTTGCAGAGCAACCGGGCCGACATGGTCCTGGCCAACCTCTCGATGACCGATGACCGGGAGAAGCGGTTGGACTTCGCCGGGCCGTACCTGCTGGTGCCGCAGGCGGTGATGGTGCTGCGCGGCCGGCCGAAGCCGCTGAGGGAAATCGCCGACCTGAGCGCGCCGGGCGTGAAGGTGTGCACCGGGACCGGCTCGACCTCGGAGGCTGTGCTGAGATCGCACCGGATCTTCCCTGCGTCGGTCGACACCAGCATCCAGTGCATAGAAGGCCTCAAGTCAAAGAAGTACGACGCGTACAGCACCGACCTGCCGATCCTCGCCGGCTTCCTGCGCGGGGCGGAGGACACCTTCGAGATCCTCGACCTGACGATCGCCCCCTACGAGGAGAAGATCGGCGTCGCGGTCCCCGACGGGGACGAGGCCTTCCGGAACCTGGTCAAGTACTTCCTGAACCGGTGGCAGGAGGGCCCCAAGGACTCGTCCAACCCGTGGCTGCGCGCGTACGACCGCACGCTCGGGTTGACCCCGCTGGACTCCAGGTACCGCAGCCAACCGCGCGTCGACGCCCCACCTGACCTGCTTGACGAGACGTCCAAGGCACCGAGGTGACGAGCCCGGAGCCGGCCCGCACAGCACGCTCGGAGTACCGCGAGGCGTTCTGGACCCTTGCCGTGGGCGCGCCAGCGGCCCTGTCGGTCCTGCGACTGTGGGTGGAGTCCGGCGGCGAGCTGCAAACCACGCTGCTGCTGGTCGCCAACGTCGGCCCGCTGAACCTGAGCGCCGCGCTCTTCGCCACCCTCACCCAGCTGGCCACCATCATCCTGGTCGCGCTGTTCACGACCGGTGCGGTCCTGCGCGCCGCGGTGGAGGGCGCCCCGGAGGGCAGCCGGCTGCGCGCGCATCCTCCGCGGGTGGCGCGGGTCGTGGCGGCCGCCCCGCCGTGGTTCGTGGTGACCACGTTCATACTGGCCGTCCTCACCTGGAAGATCTACTACCTGCCGCTGCTGGTGCCCGCGGCGGTGGCCGTGTCGCAGCGGCAGCCGTGGCGCCTGCACGACCGGTGGCAGATAGGAGTGGGCGTCTGCCTGCTCGCCCTCGCCGGCTACTACTACCTCGTAGGTCCGGCCGCCTGGGCGGCCTGGACGGGTGGGGAGCGGCTCATCGCCCTGCTGTTCGCCCTGTCGCCCCTGGTGGCGTGCGGCATCGCCGGGCCGGCGCCGGACTGGTTCGCCCGCGTCTTCAGCGTCGTCGCGCAGCTGGCGATCACCGGCCTGGCCACGTGGGCGGTGCTGGCGGCCGTACAGACCCCGATCCTGCCGCTGGTCGTCACCGAGGTAAAGACCAACGCCGCACCGGGGACCGGCAACGAGGTCGAGTTCCTGCGCGGCCACATCGTCAGCGTTGACGACGTGCACCTGGTCCTCCTGCGGGAACGGGGCGGGATCCGTTACGTCCCGACCGACGACGTCCGCTCGACAGTGCTCTGCGGCACCCCGGAGGAGCTGCCCAGGTTCACCACTCTCGTCCGCGGCTACCACGTCGAGGACTCGCTGCTCCGCGCCATCGGGCGGCGGGTACGGCCACAGGTGCAGATCGACCCGCTCTGCCGGATCACCGGGACGGTCCGGTAGCACCGGTCTTCGGTGTCCCTGACTACCCGCGTGGCGCTGGCTACCCCGCGGCCAGGCGGTCGGCGATGATGCCGGCCGCCCGCCGCAGCACCGCCAGCTCCTCCAGTGGCACGCCGTCCAGCAGCCGGGCGACGCTGCGTACCCGGGCCGCCCGGCCGCGCTCCAGAAGCCGGCGCCCGGCCGCGGTGGCCGACACCGTCACCACCCGCCGGTCCTGCGCCGACCGTGACCGTTCCACCAGCCCGGCCGCCTCCAGCGCGGTGACCAGCTTGGTGATGGCCGGCGGCGTGACCTGCTCGATGGCGGCCAGCCGGGTGACCGGCTGCGGTCCGGCGAAGACCAGCACGGACAGCAGCGACGCGCGCGGCCCGTCGAGGTCCATGCCGGTGTCCGCGGTACGCGCCCGGCGCAGCAGCCGCAGCGCGGCCGAGTGCAGCGCGTTGGCGGTCTCGTGCCGCTCATCGGCCGGCGTGCCCGCCGGCCTGGCCGGAAGTTGCCCCGATCGCTTCACCATGGTTAACCTTTCACCATAGTTACAGGATAGGAGCGCGCCATGGCACTCGGTCCACTGGCCCAGATCCACATCAGCGTCGCCGACCTGGACCGGGCGGTCGCGTTCTACCGGGACGTGCTCGGCATCCCCCTGCTGTTCCGGGTGCCCGGCCAGCCGATGGCCTTCTTCCGCTCCGGCGACGTGCGGCTCTACCTCGGCGTGCCCGAGTCGGCGGAGCTCACCAGCCACACCGTGCACTACTTCCGGGTGGATGACATCGAGGCCGAGCACGCACGGCTCGCCGCGGCCGGCGTACCCATGATGGACAAGCCGCACGTGGTCCACCGCGACGGTACGACGGAGCTGTGGATGGCGTTCCTCCGCGACCCCGACGGGCACCGCCTGGCGCTGATGCAGGAGCGCCCGGCGCAGCAGCAGCCGGCCGGGTAGCCGAAGGCACACCCCGGCCGCAGTCACCCCGCCACCGCAGCCCAAACCCGCCTTCACGCAGGGAACTCTCCCATCGAATATCGATGGTCTACAGTAGACAAATTAGAACCTCTGTTCTAGAATATGAGGCATGCAGGCGGCGGCGATGATCGCAGAGGCCGTCGACGCATGGGAGGCGACCACAACGTGGGCGCTGTCAGACGACGAGCTGGTCAACGGGCTGGACGAGCTGCACGTCGCGCAGCGGCGGCTGGCCGCGGTGCAGCTGTCCCTGGTGCGGGAGCTGGACGGGCGAGGGCTGGCGGTGGCGCAGGGAGCCTCGTCAACGGCGGTGTGGCTACGCGGCCGGATGCACATGTCCATCGGCGCCGCGCGGCGCATGGTCGAGCTGGCCGCCGCGGTGGACACCGGCCCCGCGGTGGTCCGCGACGGGCTGGCCACCGGCGCGGTCAGCCTGGAGCAGGCG
>DASSUC010000075.1:0-2718 GCA_035707405.1 Micromonosporaceae bacterium
GACCGTCCGCCAGGGCGCCGGCGATCCGGTTGAACGTTGACGCGAGAGCGACCGAGGCCTCGAAGAGTCGACGCCGGTCTTCTGCTCTCCGCTCGGCGCGGCGACGTACGCCGTCTCCCAGCAGAACGAGCACGCCGCCCACGACCGCGCCCAGCAACGAGGTCAACGCACCGGCCACGACATCAGCATCCCGGACCAGTGGGCCGCCGCAACAACCGCCCATGCCTGGGTCCCGTACGGGGCGGGGCCGGTGGGTGTCTTGACGATCGGGGTCAGCCGGGGTTGCGAGGCGGGTGTTGAACGGCACCTCGTCTGATGAGGGCGTGGTGGTGGAGCGGCGCTGGCCGCGATGATGGTCACAGGGGCTGGCTGCGGGTGGCCCCTTGTTCGTGTGCGACGGCAGCCTGACCACGTTCTGGAAGCGCAACGGCCCTCCCCAGTTCCTTGGCCGGACGGGAGGGCCGGTGCTTGGTGCGTGGAGGGCACCGGTGGTCATGGTAGGTAGCGACGTTGTCGAGGTCGAACGGCGTCTTCGGGCTGGTGAGCTGTCGTGTCCGTGCGGTGGTGGGCTGGCGCCGTGGGGGCATGCCCGGCAGCGGTCGATCCGTGGTGTTGGTGATCTTCGGCCGCGTCGGGCCCGCTGTGGCAGGTGCCTGGCAACGCATGTGCTGCTGGCGGTGTCGTGCCTGCTGCGCCGGGCAGACGGCGCCGACGTGATCGGCGCGGCGCTGCGGGCGAAGGTGTCAGGTGCCGGACACCGCCCGATCGCGATGCAGCTGGGTCGGCCGGTGTCGACGGTGCGGGGCTGGTTGCGCTCGTTCGGCCGGAACGCCGAGGCGGTGCGGGCGATGCTCACCGCGTTGCTGGTGCAGCTGGACCCGTTGACCGGCCCGTTGCCGGTCCATCCGAGCGTGGTGGCTGACGCTGTCGAGGCGGTCGGGGCGTGCGTTGCGGCGGCCCGCCGCCGCCTCGGCGTCATCGGCGCGGTGTCGCCGTGGCAGCTCGCGTCGGCGGTCACCGGCGGCCTGCTGCTCGCGACGGGGCTATCGACGGAGTCGATCAACACGAGTCGACCCTTGGGCGACGCCGTTTGATCAACGACCCTCGCGACTCGTGTGCATTTTCGAGTCGTGAAGGAGAAATAGGTGGCGTTCAGCCATGACGAAGAACGTGTGCGGGCCGAACGGGCCCGCGCCATCGGCCTGTTCCGGTATGCGCTGATCTGCGAGCCGGCCGACACCAGGCTGTCGACCCGGCAGCGGGGCCGGCTGGTCCGGGCGATCGCCGCGCGGGAACACGAAGGTCCGTTCGGTAAGCCGGTGCGGGTCTCGCGGGCCACCCTGGACCGGTGGCTGCGGGACTGGCGCCGCGGTGGGTTCGACGCCCTGGTCCCGACGCCGCCGAAGGTGTCACCGCGGACACCGGCCGACGTGCTCGAGCTGGCCGTGGCGTTGAAGAAGGAGGTGCCGGAGCGGACCGCGGTGCAGATCGCGGCGATCTTGCGCGCCCACTCCGGGTGGTCACCGGACGAGCGGACGCTGCAACGCCACTTCGTGCGCCTGGAACTCAACACGCGACCGAACGGGTTGCCGGCGCAGGCGTTCGGCCGGTTCGAGGCCGACGCGCCGAACCAGCGCTGGACCGGCGACGCGCTGCACGGCCCGACCGTGCGCGGCCGCAGGGCGATCCTGTTCGCGTTCATCGATGACAACAGCCGGCTGCTGCCCGGGTATCGGTGGGCCCGCCGCGAGGACACCGTGCGGCTGCAGGCCGCGCTGCGCAACGGCCTCGCCGCCCGCGGCATCCCGGACTCGATCTACCTGGACAACGGATCGGCGATGATCGACAAGCAGTTGCAGCGGGCCTGCGCGTGCCTGGGGATCCGTCTGGTTCATTCGCGGCCCGGGCAGCCGGCCGGTCGCGGGAAGATCGAAAAATTCTTCCGCACCGTGCGGGAACAGTTCCTCGTCGAGATCGGCTCCGGCCGCGAGTTGGACGACATGACCCAGCTGAACACGCTGTTCACCGCCTGGGTCGAGACCGTCTATCACCGCCGTCAGCATTCCGAGACCGGGCAGGCGCCGATCGAACGGTGGTCGGTAATCACCCCGCGGCTGCCGTCGACCGCGCAGCTGCGCGAGGCCTTCCTCTGGGCGGAATGGCGGACCGTCACCAAGACCGGCACCGTCGGGCTGCACGGGAACACCTACGAAGTCGACGCTGTGCTGGTCGGCCGCAAAGTCGAGTTGGTGTTCGACCCGTTCGACCTCACCCGCATCGAGGTCCGCTGGCGCGGCCGTTCGATGGGGCACGCGGTGCCGCACGTCATCGGGCGGCACGTGCACGCCAAAGCTCGCCCCGACGACACCACGGCGCCGGAGCCGGTGCGGACGGGGATCGACTACCTGCACCTGGTCGAGCAGCAGTACACCGCCGAACTGGCCGACCGGGTCCAGTACGCCCAACTCCGTGACGACCAGGGCCCGGACGAGCCAGTGCCGGACGAGCCGGTGCCAGGCGGGCACGTCCGTGGCCAGCTCCCGCTGCCCGGCACCGGGGACGACGCCGTGAACGGCGAGACGGGCGAGATGCCCGCATGATCGAGAAACTGAAGTCGACCTACGGGTTCAGCAAGACGCCCTTCGGGCGCGGGTTGGCGCCGCAGATGCTGCACCGGCACGGCGCCCACGCCGAGGCGGTCGCCCGCATCGGCTGGTG
>DASSUC010000076.1:0-8038 GCA_035707405.1 Micromonosporaceae bacterium
GGGACCTCACCCTGGGCGGCCTGGTGGCCTTCGTCTCGCTCCAGCTGATGCTGATCTGGCCGATCGACTCGCTCGGCTGGATCATCGCCAACGGCCAGGAGGCGATGACCGCCGCCGACCGCATCTACGAGGTGTTCGACACCGAGCCGTCGATCGCCGACCGGCCCGGGGCGGTGCGGGTCGCGCCGCGGGAGGTGATCGGCCAGGTGCGGTTCGAGGGGGTGGCGTTCACCTATCCGGACACCGCCGCCCCGGTGCTGCGCCACATCGACCTGGACGTGCGCCCCGGGGAGACGGTCGCCATCGTCGGGGTGACCGGCTCGGGCAAGACCACCCTGGTCAGCCTGGTGCCGCGCCTCTACGACGTGACCGCGGGGCGGATCACCATCGACGGGCGCGACGTACGGGACATCCAGCTCGACTCGCTGCGCCAGGTCGTCGGGGTCGCGTTCGAGGAGCCGACCCTGTTCTCCATGTCGGTCCGGGAGAACCTGACCCTGGGCAGGGCCGACGCCAGCGACGAGGAGATCGCCGAGGCGCTCGCGGTAGCCCAGGCCGAGTTCGTGTACGACCTGCCGTGGGGGCTGGACACCCGGGTCGGTGAGCAGGGCCTCTCGCTCTCCGGCGGGCAGCGGCAGCGGCTGGCGCTGGCCCGGGCCGTACTCGGCCGGCCCAAGGTGCTGGTGCTGGACGACCCCCTGTCGTCGCTGGATGTGCACACCGAGGCGCTGGTGGAGGAGGCCCTGAGCCGCGTCCTGCACGGCACCACCGCGCTGCTGGTGGTCCACCGCCCGTCCACCGTCGCCCTCGCCGACCGGGTGGCGCTGCTCCAGGACGGGGAGATCGTGGCGGTCGGCACGCACTCGGAGCTGCTGGCCACGGTGCCGGCGTACCGGGCGGCCCTGTCGCAGGAGGCGGAGGCGGAGGTGGCGGCGCCATGACCAGCACCGCGAAGACCAGCTCCACGAAGATCGACGCGTGGCGGGGCATCGCCGCGGAGGCCGACGCCGACCGCACCGCGGCCGAGGCCCCGGACGAGGCCGCGGTCCTACGGCTGCGCAGCAGCTCCCGCCGGCTGCTCGGCTCGCTGCTACGCCCGCACCGGCGGCTGATCGCGCTGATGGTCCTCCTCCTGCTGCTGCAGAACGCGGCCGCCATGGCCGGGCCGTACCTGGTCAAGCTCGGCATCGACCGCGGCATCCCGCCGCTGGCCACGACCGGCGACGCGGGGGTGCTGATCGGGGTGGCGATCGCGTTCGCCCTCGCGGCCGCCGCGGAGTACGCCGGCAAGCGCGGCTTCCTCACCCTGTCCGGCCGGATCGGCCAGGCCGCCCTGCTCGACCTGCGCCAGCGCGTCTACAACCACTTCCAGCGGCTGTCGATCGGCTTCCACGAGCGCTACACCTCGGGCCGGGTGGTGTCCCGGCTCACCTCCGACATGGACTCGATCGCCGAGCTGGTCGACGGCGGCATCGACGACCTGGTGCTGGCCGGCCTGTCCGTGGTCTCCGTCGCCGGCATCCTGCTCTGGCTCGACCCGCCGCTGGCCGTGGCCACGCTGTTCTCGTTCCCGTTCCTGCTGCTGCTGTCGCGGTGGTTCGCCCGCTCGTCCGCGGTGGCCTACCGCCGCACCCGGGAGGCGGTCGCGCTGGTGATCGTCCACTTCGTCGAGTCGCTGGGCGGCATCCGGGCGGTCCAGGCGTTCCGCCGCGAGCCGCGCAACCAGGAGATCTTCGACGCGGTCAACGAGAACTACCGGTCCGCCAACCTGCGCGCGTTCCGGCTCATCGCGATCTTCGCGCCGGGCATCAAGGTGATCGGCAACGTGGCCATCGCGGTGGTGCTCACCTATGGCGGCTACCGGGTGCTCCAGGGGCACATCGAGGTCGGCGTGCTCGCCGCGTTCCTGCTCTACCTGCGCCGGTTCTTCGAGCCGATGCAGGAGCTGAGCCAGTTCTACAACGCGTTGCAGTCGGCGACCGCGGCGCTGGAGAAGCTCTCCGGCGTGCTCTCCGAGGAGCCGGCCGTGGCGGAGCCGGCGCACCCGAAGCCGCTGCCGGCCGCCGGCGCCCGTGGCGAGCTGCGGTTCCGCCGGGTCTCCTTCGGCTACCGCGGCGACCGGCTGGTCCTGCCCGAGCTGGACCTGCACATCCCGGCCGGGCAGACGCTGGCGCTGGTCGGGGCGACCGGCGCCGGCAAGTCCACGGTCGCCAAGCTGGTCGCCCGCTTCTACGACCCGGTCACCGGCGTGGTCACCCTCGACGGCATCGACCTGCGCGAGCTCGCCGACGCCGACCTGCGCCGCGCGGTGGTGATGGTGACGCAGGAGAACTACCTGTTCTCCGGCACGGTGGGCGACAACATCCGGTTCGGCCGCCCGACCGCCGCCGATGACGAGGTGGTGGAGGCCGCGGCGGCGATCGGCGCGCACGACTTCATCAGCGCCCTGCCGGACGGTTACGACACCGAGGTGCACAAGCGGGGCGGCCGGCTCTCCGCCGGGCAGCGCCAGCTGGTGGCGTTCGCCCGGGCGTTCCTGGCCGACCCGGCGGTGCTGATCCTGGACGAGGCAACGTCCTCACTGGACATCCCCTCGGAGCGGCTGGTGCAGCGGGCGCTGCGGACCATCCTCGCCGAGCGTACGGCGATCGTCATCGCGCACCGGCTGTCCACTGTGGAGATCGCGGACCGGGTGCTGGTGCTGGAGGACGGGCGGATCGTGGAGGACGGGCCGCCCGCGGTGCTGATCGAGGGTACGGGGCACTACGCCGCGCTGCACCAGCAGTGGCGCGACAGCCTGGTCTGAGGCGCCCGCCTGCCCATGGACCTCTGGCCGTGCCTGGGTTGCCCCAGGCACGGCCAGAGCTGTCCTGCCCTACAGGCCGAGGCAGAAACCCACGTCGTCGTACCCGTGGTTGCGAGCCAACGGGTTGCCATCGACGACCGTCCGGTCCCAGACCTGCAGTCGCACGACATAGCCACACTGGGCCCAGTCGCTGCTGGTCGCCAGCGACCAGGTGCCCGCCGGGACGGCGACGGTCTTCGACAGGGGCAAGTGGGTCGGGGCCGGCGGGTTGAGACTGGCCGGCAGGGTGTCCAGCTGGTATGCGCCGAAGTGGGCGTCGGTCGCCTGGAAGGTGCCGGTGACGGTGTCGCCCGGCGCCGCCTTGTTGCACGGCGTCCCGCTGGTCAGGGTGAGGTCGGCGTGCGGCGGGGTGTTGTCGATGCACACGACGAACCACCCGGTGCTGCCGATCGGGGTCCCGCCTGGGTCGGCCATCTCCAGGCGGATCTCGTACCGGCCGTCGGTCACCACGCCCCTTGTCCGCCACGAACCGAGCACGTTGTAGATGTTCTTGTCGGGCGGCAGGTACGGCGTGAGCCCGGTCACCGGATCCGGGGAGTTGACGGTCACCGCCTGACCGTCGGTGGTGATGAAGGAGTCGGTGACCGGGTTGCCGGCCGAGGAGCTGCCGGCCGGGCGCCACAGTAGGCGGTACTGCTTTCCGGTGCCGCTGAACGAGTCGGGCACGTCGGCGTTCACGGTGACCCTGCCGCCGAATGGGCACTGCCGCGACGGCACCCACGGGTCGGCATAGGACCCCCACTGCCCGAACTTCGCCCAGGGCAGGGTGAGACCGGAGGCCGAGGTGTCGATCTGGCCGATCGGGATCCCGCCGATGAGGTCGATCTCGGGCCCACCGGAGGCCGGTCGGCTCGGGGCGACCTCGATGTGCGCCTCGACCGCGTTGCCCCAGCGCGGCATGGCGTAGGGGTCTGTCGTGGACGGTGGGGTGTCCCAGGACAGGACGGCCCGGACGCGCGCCACCTTCGGCTGCTGGCAGCCGCGGTAGTGCTCGGCGAGGCGTGCCGGCACGGCCACCCAGTAGTGCAGCCCACCGGATGGGAGCGGGTCGAGGTTGAACACCGGCTGTTGCGCGGTGCCGGCGTACGACCACTGGCAGGTGTCGTCGTAGTCGACCCAGAAGGCGACGTACTCGGTACTCCCGGGGCCGCACAGGGCGCTGCTGAACCCGCTGGGCCGCTTGGTCGCGAACGTGGCGACGAGCAGGTCGCGGTTGTAGTCCAGGCCGAGGCAGCTCAGCTCCTCATACGTCGTGTCGCCGGTGTCCCCGTAGTAGTCGAGGACCGCCTTCGCCCAGTCGACCTTGACCGGCGTGAGCTCGTCCATTATCTGCAGGATGCGTGGCTGGGAGAGCCCGCTCGGGGACGCCACATCCGCGATCAGGCTGGCGGCGAAGCGGTGTGGCGGCACGTCCGCCTGGTGGCCCAG
Source organism: Micromonosporaceae bacterium (assembly GCA_035707405.1). Taxonomy (GTDB): domain Bacteria; phylum Actinomycetota; class Actinomycetes; order Mycobacteriales; family Micromonosporaceae; genus DASSUC01. The sequence goes on from DASSUC010000076.1 coordinate 4,295, forward strand.
CTGCGCGGCATCGGCCAGGGTGACCGGCGGCAGAGGCGGTTGCGGCAGCTGCTCCGGCAGCAGCGGCTCGAGCACCGCGGGGATCTTCTTGACCCCGAGGATATCGATGACGTCCTGCATTTTGAGCCGGCGTGGCCGCAGCTGGACATGGCGATCGAGCGAGTTGCCGTAGATCGGCGACCAGCCGGGCTGGCTGGGCGGCGGCACGACCTGCCAGGAGAGGATCGCCCGGACAAGCGGCAGCACCGGCGCTGTGCACGCCCGCCGTCTGGGGTCGGGGAGCGGATGCGCGACGGTGTAGGTCAGCGGCTTGGTGAGCCGCTGCGCACAGTCCTGTGCGTCAGGGATGTCGTGGGCCGTGAATGCGGACAGGCCGACATCCTCCCAGGTCGCCCCTTCGTCGTAGGAGAGGTAGAAACGCACCCACTCCGTGGAGCCGGTGCTGCACAGGTCGCCGCCGTAGCCGGAGGAGCGCTTGACCTCGACCGTCGCCTCGACCACATCGGCCCCGGGGCTGAGCGCCACACACGTCACCTCTTCGAAGTACGTGTTGCCGACGATCTCCACGACTGGTGGGATGCCGAGCTCCGGCAGGTTGCCGAAGTAGTTCGGTTGCTGGGCCAGCAGCACATGCATGCTCTGGCGGTACTCCAGCGAGGCGGTCAGGCCAGGCTCGCAGCCCGCCTGGCGTCCGTGCGGATGGTTCTTGCCCTCGGACATGACTTCCTTTCGACCGGTGACAGGTCGTTGGCTGGTTGCCGAACGGTGAGCGCCTGTCGACCGGGCACCTGTCCAGTGGCCGTACCGGGAAGCGCAGATACCTCTCGTCGGTCCAGGTGCCTGCGTAGTGAGATGGCGGTTCACCGGCTGCGGCTGGCGCGTCTGTCGAGAATCCGACTAACGTGATAACGGCGCTGAACCATCACCGATGGTTCCGGTTGCTCCGCACCCCTTTTGGAAACAGTCGGTCAGCGATGAGCGCTGAGGCTGGATGCGTGAATAGCATTTGATGATCGAAATTTTTCGAGGTATCCACGAGAGACGCCGACGACTCATGTCTGGCAGAGCCAACCGAACGCTCAAGGGGGGACCAGGTGAAGAGCGTAAAGGAGCCCCGGCCACGGCATCCCGCGAAGGTGCTCCGGCCCGAGGACGCCGTTCCGGCCACCGACGGCCAGCCGGTGCAGAGCACGATCTACCGGTACGACACGCTGATGGTCTTCAGCAAGGACTGGGCCAACGGCTTCGACACGTTCGTCAAGCGCACCTTGCGGGGCATCGGCCTCGATGTCGTCATGCCGCCGCCGGGCTGCCATGACTCGTCTCTGCGGCGAGCAGAGGCACGCCTGGCCCTGGGCGTGCCTCAGGTGATCAGCCTACGACCGCACTGGGACGCACCACCCGACGCGCCGGTGGACGCGTGGCGGGCCCTGCAGCACGTGCGGTTCGAGGCTGCGCGCAGGGGCAACTCGAAGTTCCGCGAGCGGGCCAAGCGCATGTCACTGGAGCACATCCTGTGGAGTGCGACAGCTCCAGCCAGCGGTGGGGTTCATGGCCACCCAGGCTCGGAGGGGCATGGCGGAGACGACGAAAGCGGAAGTCCAGGTCGGGTCCCGGTCGCGGTCCTCGCGTCGGCCCCGACGCGGACGCCACCGCACGAGATGACCAAACGTCGACCGGTCGTCGCGGTTCTCGATACGCCGATCGGCTCCCACGCCTGGCTCCCGACCAAGAGCCACAACCCCCACGACTACGTGGTCGAGGAACTCAGTCCTGCCGCGTTTGACCCGACGTTGGGATCTGATGACACCGGCAGCCTCATGGACCCGCTCGTCGGCCGCCTCAGCTCCCATGCGGGTCACGGCACCTTCATCGCGGGCATCATCCGGCAGATCGCTCCTGACGCAACGGTGCTGTCCCTCCCCGTAATGCATAGCGACGGGTACGGGCGGGAGCTTGCCGTGGCAGCGGCGCTTGAGAAGATTCTCGATCGAGTGGCGCCCCCGGGCTCCACTCCGAGTCCCGACCTGTTCGTCGACGTGGTCCTTCTCGCGTTCGGCTGCTATTCAGAGACATCGTCGTCCTTGATATTGGAACCGGTTCTCGAACAGCTGGCCAGCGTCGGGGTCGCAGTCGTCGCGGCGGCGGGCAACGACGCCACCACCCGTGAGTCCTATCCGGCGGCATTCTCCCGGAAGGACTGGCCTGTTCCCGTCAACGGCGTGGGCGCGCTCAACCCGAACGGGACACGGGCTATCTTCAGCAACGAGGCGATCGGCGAGCCGCCGCCGGACTGGGTGACCCAGTGGGAGCGTGGTGTCGCCATCGTCAGCACTTTCCCGCAGACGTTCGCTGGCGCCCGCTCCCCCGCCCTACAGAGCAGCGGTCTCGACCCCGCCCGGGAGTCGTTCGACCCGGACGACTTCACGGCCGGGTTCGGGCTGTGGCACGGGACATCGTTCGCCGCAGCCGTCTACGCCGCCAAGCTCGCCCACGCCCTGTCCGAGCTGTCCGCGGCGGATATCTCGGCGCTCCACCCCTACGCGGTCATTGAACGTACAAAGAGGGTAATAAGCTCGCTAGGAGCGCAGCCATGACCGGGTCGGACGACCCTCCTTCCCGCGTGGCCTTCGGCACCCAGGCCAACAACAGCCGCGACTGGCACGGGCGGCTGGCGCAGCTGCTCGTCAGCGCCCGTGCCGGTGACCGGGAGGCGATCAGCGAGCTGGTCAGGGCGCTCACACCGCTGCTGTGGAACGCGGCACGGGCCGAGGGGCTGGACCGGGAGCTGGCCGAGGACGCCGTGCAGAACGCCTGGCTGAGCCTGGTCCGCAGTAGCGACAACATCCGCTCACCACAGGCCCTGACCAGTTGGCTTCTGACAGTGACCCGGCGAGCCGCGCGGGAGCTGAGCATCCGCCACGCGCGACAGCGCACCGTCGACCCGGAGCTGCTGACCGGCCTGCCCAGCCAGGATCCGTCGACCGAGGAGCGGATGGTCGAAGACGAGCGGCACCGACGCCTGTGGTCGAACGTGGAGCGGCTCCCGCCACGATGCCGCCAGCTGCTCCGGATCATCGCCTTCGTCGAACGCCCAGACTACGACCTGGTCAGCCACGAGCTACGGATGCCCAAGGGAAGCATCGGGCCGACGCGTGGTCGCTGTCTGAGCAAGCTCAGGCGCCTGCTGGCCGCGGATCCTGGTTGGAGCTCCCCATGACCTTCAATGAGCATGACCCGCTTGACGACGACGACATCGCCGTACTGAACGAGCTTCGGACCATGTACTCGACGATCGACCCTGCGCCGGACATGGTCGCACGCGTGCTGTTCGCACTTGACCTCGATCAGATCGATATCGAGTTTGCGGCAGTTGTTGAAGAGCTGGTCGGATCGATGGGTACCAGGAGCACTGAGGGTACCCGTACCATTACGTTCGAAAGCAGCAGTCTTCGGGTGACGATCGCGGTGCCTGATGGCAGCAAGAGCTACCTGGACGGGTGGATCGAGCCATCCGGCATTCTGCGCGTCGCGCTGGTCACACCAGATGCGCGGCTGGAGACGCGATCCGATGAAGGGGGGCGGTTCGCATTCGAGTCGATCCCATCGGGGCCGGTCCACCTAGAGATCCATCCGACGCCAGGAAGCTCCGTGCGCCTGTCCCACCCTGTCGTCACGCAACGGGTGGTCCTTTAGCCCGGCACGTCAGCTCAGGCAGCGCAGCCTCGTCAGCCCGACGATGAC
>DASSUC010000077.1:0-14813 GCA_035707405.1 Micromonosporaceae bacterium
CGCGTCCAGCAGCTTGGTCTTGCCGTGGTCGACGTGGCCCATGACGGTGACCACCGGCGGGCGGGTGACCAGCCGCTCCTCGTCGATGTCCGCGTCGAGGTCGATGTCGAACCGGGCGAGCAGCTCGCGGTCCTCGTCCTCCGGGCTGACGATCTGCACCTCGAAGCCGAGGTGCTCACCGAGCAGCAGCAGCGTGTCGTCGGTGCACGACTGGGTCGCGGTGACCATCTCGCCCAGGTTGAACATCTCCTGGACCAGCGAGCCGGGGTTGGCGTTGATGCGGTCGGCGAAGTCCGACAGCGAGGCGCCGCGCGGCAGCCGGACCACCTGGCCGTTGCCCCGTGGCGCACCCGAGCTCATGGTCGGGGCGGACAGGTTGTCAAACTCCTGCCTGCGCTGCTTCTTGGACTTACGGCCCTTGGCCGGCTTGCCGCCGCCACGGCCGAAGGCGCCACCCGCGCCGCCGCCGCGGCCACGGCCACCGCCGCCGGGACGGCCAGCGCCGCCACCACCGCCTGGGCCACCGCCCGGACCACCGCCGCCGGGACGGTATCCGCCGCCGCCACCGCCACCGCCCGGGCCACCGCCCGGACGGAAGCCGCCGCCACCGCCGCCGCCACCGGGACGGCCGGCGCCGGGCCCACCGCCGGGACGGAAGCCACCGCCGGGACGGCCACCGCCACCGCCCGGACCGCCGGGACGGCCGGGACCGCCCGGGCCACCGCCGGGGCGCCCGGGGCGCTGGGCAGGCATCTGGGAGGGGTTGGGCCGGGGCGGCATCGAGGCCGGGCTGGGCCGGGGCGGCATCGAGGCCGGGTTGGGCCGGGGGATGCCGGGACCGCCCGAGCGCTGCCCGGACGGGGTGATGCCGAAGGGGTTGTTGCCGCCGCTGCGCGGGCCGGGCCGCCCACCGGGTGCGCTGGGCGGGGCCGGACGGGGCGCCGTCGGCGCGCTGGCCGCCGCCGCGGCGGGTGTGCCAGGGCGCGGAGGCATGATGCTCGGCCCCGGCCGGGGGATGGTGCTGCCGCCGCCCTCCGTCGGGGGCTGGCGGCGCTGCCTGGCCTGCTGTGCGGCCTTGACCGCGGCCTCCTGCTCCGCCTTGAGCGCGGCAGCGCGCGCCTCGGCGGCCGCGACCTCGATGTCGTGCGCGCTCGCGGGCTTGATGGTCGGGGCCGGTGGCGGCGCCGGAACCGCTCTCGCCGCCCGCCTGGGCGGCGCCGGCTTGGCGGGCGCCACCCGCACCTCGCCAGCGGTCGCGACGGGGGCGGCCGGGGGTGGTGGGGGCGCCGACGCCGGAACGGCCGGGGCGGCCACGAACACCTGCCGTAACCGTCTAGCGACCGGAGCCTCGACCGTACTCGATGCGGACTTGACGAACTCGCCCATCTCCTTGAGCTTGGCGAGTACGACCTTGCTCTCGACCCCGAGCTCCTTCGCCAGCTCGTGTACGCGGGCCTTGCCTGCCACTGCACTCCTCACTCCGAGGCCGCGGCAGGGTGTCCCGCGGCGACCTCACTCGTGCACTTGAAGCCTGGTCATCTCAGGAACTTCATCGTGTGCTCATGTCGGTCGTCCTAACCTTGCTGTCCGGGTGAGGCTCCGCGCCCCACCAGCGGCGGTTCCGAGTGCTGCCGGGCCAGATGCTCGGCGAGCGGACCGGTGTCGACGACACCGGTGAGACGCAGCGCGCGCCCGAAGGCGCGGCGGCGCTCCGCCAGCGCGAGGCATGCCGGATCGGGATGCAAGCTCGCCCCCCGGCCCGGTCGTCTGCGGGCCGGGTCGGGCACAGCGACGCCGTGCTCGTCCGCGACCACTCGCAACAACTCGGAGGCTGGCGCGCGTCTCCGACAGCCAACACATGTGCGGGTCGGCGACGCGCGACGTACCACTGCCAGAGTCTACCCTGTGCGCCCGGGTTCTCCGACTATTCCCCACCCTACCGATCAAGCACGGTTGCGTGCGTACCCGGGCTACTCCCGGCCCGGCCGAGCCGGCGTCTCCTCCGCTGCGGTGTCTGCCCTGATGTCGATCCGCCAGCCGGTCAGCCGGGCGGCGAGGCGGGCGTTCTGCCCCTCCCGGCCAATGGCGAGGGAGAGCTGGTAGTCGGGGACGATCACGCGGGCGGCGCGGCTGGTCGCATCCACCACCTCGACCCGCAGCGCCTTGGCGGGCGAGAGCGCGTTACCCACGAACGAGGCCGAGTCGTCGGACCAGTCGATGATGTCGATCTTCTCGCCGTGCAGCTCGTTCATTACCGCGCGGACCCGCGCGCCCATCGGGCCGATGCACGCGCCCTTGGCGTTCACGCCGGGCACCGTCGAGCGGACCGCGATCTTCGTACGGTGGCCCGCCTCCCGGGCGACCGCGGCGATCTCGACCGTGCCGTCGGCGATCTCCGGCACCTCGAGCGCGAACAGCTTCTTCACCAGGTTCGGGTGCGACCGGGACAGGGTGATCTGCGGCCCGCGGAAGCCCTTGGACACGTGCACCACCACACACTTGATGCGCTGGCCGTGCTCGTACAGCTCACCGGGCACCTGCTCGGCGGCCGGCAGCACGGCCTCGAGCTTGCCCAGGTCCACCGTCACGATGCCCTTCTCCGACCGCGCGTCGTGCGCCTGCACCACGCCGGTGACCAGGTCCCCGTCGCGACCGGCGTACTCGCCGAAGTGGACCTCGTCGGTGGCCTCCCGCAGTCGCTGCAGGATCACCTGCTTGGCGGTCATCGCGGCGATGCGGCCGAAGTCGTGCGGGGTGTCGTCCCACTCCCGGACCACGCCGCCGTCGCCGTCGACCTCCTGGGCGAAGACGGTCGCCGCCCCGGTCCTGCGGTCGATCTCCACCCGCGCGTGCGGCTGCGCCCCTTCGGTGTGCCGGTACGCGGTCAGCAGTGCGGTCTCGATGGCGGCGAGGATGGTGTCGAACGGGATCTCCCGTTCGCGCTCTAGCGCGCGCAGCGCCGCGAGGTCGATGTTCACGCCTCGTCCTCCAGTTCCTCGTCGATGCCCGCCTCGTCGTTGCCCGCCTCGTCGATGCCGGCCTGGTCGTCGCGGAACTCGGCCAGCTCCGCCTCGCCGACCTCCTCCGCCCGAGACAGCTCCAGCTGCACCCGGCCCGGCCCCAGGTCGGCATGGCGCACGGTGATCGGCCGGCCGGACACCTGCATGGTCACACCATCGTCGTCCACCGCGGCCACCCGGCCGGTCAGCCGCTGCTCGCCAGCCCGGACCGCGACCAGGCGGCCGATGTTGCGCCGCCACTGCCTCGGCTGGGTCAGCGGGCGGTCCACCCCGGGCGAGCTGACCTCCAGCACGTACTCCCCGCTGATGATCTCGCCGGTGGCGGCCTCCGCGGCGTCGATGGCGGTGGAGACCTCGCGGGACAGCTCCCCGATCACGCCCGAGTGCATCTCGTCCCCGTCCACCACCACGCGCACCACGAGCCGGCGCCCGGCCCGGGAGACGCTCAGCTCCTCCAGGTCGCAGCCGGCGGCGGTGAGCACCGGCTCCACCACCTCCCGCAGCCGAGCCCGGATCCCGCTGGTGCCACGGGTCGCCGCGGCACCGGACGAGGTGTCCCGCCGCGCCGCGCCGACGGCCCGGCGACCGCCGGAACGGGCGGCAGGCGGGCGCTCGGCCCGGGACGCCTCCCCCGCTGGCGACGGCTGGCTGTGGCCGGTCCGGTTGCGCTGCACCACCGCTGCGCACCTCCCAGAGTAGGGCCGCCCGACCGCCGCCATGCTGACGCGCCGCCGGGGCCTCGCTACGGCGGCTGGGCAGAGCCTAACCCCGACTGACCAGCCACTGCCGGGCGCCGTGCTGGTCAAGGTCCGGGGTCCACCCGACCCCACCGGTTCGACCGAACCCGAACCGGCCGACCGGCCGAGCCCGACCGGGCCGCCGGCTGATGGCCCGCCCCTCCCGACCATCGACGCGACGGCGTCCAGCCATGGTGTTCACTGGTCGGCGATGCAGAGCAGGGATTACGACCAGAACGGTCCCGCAGGCGCGGGCCGGCGCCTGGCGGCCGGCGGCGCCGCGACGACGGGCCGGCGGCGGCTGCTGGGGGCCGGTGCCGGCGCTGCGGTGACCGCGCTCGCCGGCGTGCCCGGCTGCGACCTGCTGCGGCCCGACCCGACCCCCACGCCGAGCCCGGACCCCTTGGAGCCGCTGCTCACCGGAGCGGTGGCGCTCGTCAAGCGGTACGAGGCGGTGATCGCGCGCCTGCCGCAGCTGGCCGGGCGGCTCACCCCGCTGCGCGACGCGCACCTGGTCCACGTGTCCGAGCTGGCGGCGCTGATCGGCCGGCCGCCCCCGGTGGCCGGAGCCCCCGCGCCGCGGACACCCACGACCGGCACCACCCCACCGGCACCGCCGACCGCCACCGGGCCCGACCCGGCCACCGCCAACCCCGCCACTGCCCACCCGGCCACCGCCGACCCCGCCACTGCCCACCCGGCCACCGCCACGCCAACCACCCCGGGCACGGCCGCCGTGCCGGGGGCCATCGCCGAGCTGCGCGGCGCCGAGCAGGCGGCCCAGCGCACCGCCGCCGAGGCGTGCCTGGCCGCACCGGCGCGGCGCGCGGGGCTGCTGGGCGCGATCACGGCGTGCCGCGCCACCCACGTGGAGGTGCTTCGATGACCGCACCGGACGGCCACTCCCGCCCGGCCGGCGCTCCCGCGCCCAGGGCGCCCCGGTGACCGGCGAGCTGGTCGACGCGCTCGCCGCGGAGCACGCCGCCATCTTCGGGTACGGCGTCGCCGGCGCCCAGCTGGCCGGAGCGGCCCAGGAGGCGGCCCGGCAGGCCGAGGCGGCGCACCGGACCCGGCGCGACGTGCTCCTGGTCCGGCTGGCCGCCGACGGGGCGTCCGCGCCGCCGGCCGAGCCCGCGTACGCGCTGCCGTTCCCGGTCACCGGCGCCGTCGCGGCGGCGCGGCTCGGCGTACACATCGAGGAGCGGGCCGCGGCGGTCTGGCGCCGCGCGGTCGCCGGCACGACCGGGCCGACCCGGCGGCTGGCGCTGGACGCGCTGGTCGACTGCGCGGTACGGGCCACCCGCTGGCGGAAGCTGGCCGGAGTCTCCCCGGCGACCGTGGCCCTGCCCTGAACGCCCTGACGCCCCGGCGGCTCTACCGGCCGCGGCGGGTCGGGCTCCCCACCCGGCGGTGCCGGCACCACAATGGGCGGATGTCGGTGACCTCATACGTCCAGCGGCTCGGGCACAAGCCGTGGTTCGCCCGCCTCGGGCGGGCCCTGGTGCCGGTGGACCGGCTCATCGGCCGGCTCACCGGCGGGCGGCTGGTGGCGCTCGGCCTGGCGCCCAGCCTGCTGCTCACGACGACGGGGCGCAGGTCCGGGCAGCCGCGCACCTCCCCGCTGCTGTACGCGCAGGACGGCGGCGCGTTCGTCGTCATCGGCTCCAACTGGGGCCAGGGGCGCCAGCCGGCCTGGTCCGGCAACCTGATCGCCGACCCGCGGGCCGTGGTCTCGGTCAAGGGGCGGCGGGTGCCGGTGCGGGCCACCCTGGTCGAGGGCGCCGACCGGGAGCGGCTGCGCCGGCTGCTGCTCGAGCGCTGGCCCGCCTATGCCACGTACGAGCAGCGGGCGGCAGGGCGGCACCTGCGGATCTTCCGGCTGGACCCGGTCGACGGCGGCGCGAGCTAGGCCCGCTTGCCCGGCTCAGCGCAGCGCGTACTCCAGGACGTGCCGCTCGTGGTCGATCAGCCGCAGGTCCCGCATCGGCCGCCGCAGGTGTCCCTTGTGGACGATACGGACGAACGCCGGGTCGCCGGCCGCGGCCATCCGCCGGATGCCCTCGACGTGGTCCACGATGCGCTTGCGCACGGTACGCACCAGCCGGTGCCGGTCCCGCGGGATCAGCCCGTACGCGTCGGCGAACAGCCGCAGCCGGCGCGGCCGGTGCGGGCGCTTCCAGCCCAGCGTGTAGGAGTCCCGGTCGGAGAAGAGCGGCACCCAGGTCCAGGCGGCGTAGGCCACGTCGTAGATGCGCGCGCCGGGTGAGGCGAGGTCGAAGTCGATGAGGGCGAGCGTGCCGTCCGGCCGCCAGATCACGTTATGCGGTGCGGCGTCGTGGTGGCACACCACCTCGGCGTCGGGCGGCGGCGGCCCGAACGAGCGCCACACCGCCCCGGGCGCCGGCTGGAAGCCGAACTGCGCGTCGTGGAACATCCGCAGCATGGTGGCGACCGTCACCAGCGCCTCGTCGGTGGTCCAGTGCGCGGCCAGTGGATACTCCCCGCACTCGCCCGGCAGGTAGGACAGCACCTCCCGGCCACGCTCGTCGATGCCGAGCGCCCGCGGGGCGCCGGTGAAGCCGACGTACTCCAGGTGACGCAGCAGCGCGTGCACCGCGGGCGTCCACGGCCCGGCGTTGCGGCGCACCGTGTCGCCGACCCGCACCACCGTGCTGACGTTCCCCCCGTGGAGGGGGATCTCCTGCTGGGTCACGCGGGGCCTTCCGGGTGGTGGTCTCGGGTCACGTCTCAGGTCAGCGGTCACGGCTCTCCAAAGGTCTCAAGCCCCCGAGGCTAACGGGTCTCAGCCGAGCAGCGCGTCAACGAACGCCCGTGCCTCGAACGGCGCCAGGTCGTCCGGGCCCTCACCGAGCCCGACGAGCTTGACCGGGATCCCGAGGCGGCGCTGGACGGCGATGACGATGCCGCCCTTCGCGGTGCCGTCCAGCTTGGTCAGCACCACCCCGGTCACGTCGACCACCTTGGTGAACACGCGCGCCTGCTCCAGCCCGTTCTGCCCGGTGGTGGCGTCGAGCACCAGCAGCGTCTCGGCCACCGGGCCCTGCCGTTCCACCACCCGCTTGACCTTGCTCAGCTCGTCCATCAGCCCGACCTTGTTCTGCAGCCGGCCGGCCGTGTCGATCAGGACCGTGTCAACGCCTGACTCCGCCCCGCGCCGTACCGCGTCAAAGGCGACCGCGGCCGGGTCGCCGCCCTCCTTGCCCCGCACGACCTCGGCCCCGACCCGCCCGGCCCAGGTGGCGAGCTGGTCGGCGGCGGCGGCCCGGAACGTGTCCGCGGCCCCGAGCACCACGCTGTGCCCGTCCGCGACCAGCACCCGGGCGATCTTGCCACAGGTGGTGGTCTTGCCCGACCCGTTGACCCCGACCACGAGCAGCACGGCCGGCTTGCCGTCGGTCGGGGTGGCCTTCAGGCCGCGGTCCAGCTCCGGCTCCAGGGCGCCGACCAGCTCCTCGGTGAGCAGCGCCCGCAGCTCGTCCGGGGTGCGGGTGCCGAGCACCCGGGTCCGCTCGCGCAGCCGCTGCACGATCTCGCGGGTCGCGTCCACCCCGACGTCCGCGGTGATCAGGCTGTCCTCGACCTCCTCCCAGGCGTCGTCGTCCAGCCGGTCGCGGGCCAGCAGCGTGAGCAGGCCCTTGCCGAGGGTGCTCTGGGAGCGGGCCAGCCGGGCCCGCAGCCGCGTCAGCCGGCCCGCGGTCGGCTCCGGCCGCTCCAGCTCCGGGACCGGCGGCGCCGGCACGACCTCCGGTGGCGCCGGCACCGTGCGCTCCGGCGCCAGGACATCCTGGGTACGGGTGTCCGCGCGCGCGCCCGGCCCGGCCGGCGGTACGGGTGGGCGGCGCAGCCGGGGTGCCACCAGCGCGAGCCCGCCCAGCAGCGCGACGGCGAGAATAACGATCGCCAGGACGAGGTAATCCATGCCCAGATCCTGGCAGATGCCGCACCGGCCGCCACCCGCGCGCCCTGCCTCGCGCCCAGCCCGGAGAGGAGCCCGTCGTGCGGCTGTTGGTCGGCCCGCTGCTGCGCCGGGTCTCCGGCGACCGCGCGACCATCTGGGTGGAGACCAGCGAGCCGGCCACGGTGGAGGTCCGGACCGGCGCCCCGGGCGCGACAGCCGGCGCGGCGTGCGGTCCAAGCGCCGCCGGGACCGGCCCCGCAGGGACCGGCGCCGCAGGCGGGGCGGCGCGCACCTTCACCGCGTTCGGCCACCACTACGCACTCGTCGTGGTCGATGGGCTGCCGCCGGGCGCGGTGACCCCGTACCAGGTGCTCCTCGACGGGCGGGCGGTGTGGCCGGCGGCCGGCTCGCCGTACCCGCCGAGCGTGATCCGGACCCGGCCGCCCGGTGCGCCGGTACGGCTGGTCTTCGGCTCCTGCCGCGAGGCCACCAGCCGCGCCTCCAAGCGCAGCTACCCCCCGGACGCCCTGGACTCCTACGCCGTGCGGCTGGCCCGGTCGGCCGACCCGCTGCGCGACTGGCCGGACAGCCTGCTCCTGCTCGGCGACCAGGTCTACGCCGACGAGACCTCCCCCCGGGTACGCCGGTGGCTGCGCCGCCGGCGCCGGCCCCGGCAGGTGCCGTCCACGCAGGTGGTCTCCTTCGAGGAGTACACCCGGCTCTACCTGGAGTCCTGGACCGACCCGGAGATCCGGTGGCTGCTCTCCACCGTGCCGAGCGTCATGATCTTCGACGACCACGAGATCATCGACGACTGGAACACGTCGGCCTCGTGGCGGGCGGAGATGCGCAGCCAGCCCTGGTGGCGCGAGCGGATCGCGGGCGGGCTCGCGTCGTACTGGGTCTACCAGCACCTGGGCAACCTTGACCCGGACGAGCTGGCGGCGGACCCGGTCTACGCCAAGGTCGCGTCGGCCGGGGACGCCACCGGGCTGCTGCACGAGTTCGCCTCCCGGGTGGAGGTGGAGCCGGACGTGGGGCACGACCCGCTGCTCTGGCGGCAGTCCGAGTACCGGTGGAGCTTCGCCCTGGACATCGGGCGTACCAGGGTGGTGGTCCTGGACACCCGGGCGAGCCGGGTGCTGGCCCCGGCGCACCGCGCGATGCTGCCTGCCGGCGAGTGGCAGTGGCTCCTGGACCAGCTCCTCCATCCTCTGGATGGGGTGGACCACCTGGTTGTCGGCACGTCGCTGCCGTGGCTGATGGCACCGGCCGTGCACCACATCGAGGCGTGGAACGAGCGGCTCTGCGGCTCGCCGCGGCGCTGGGTGGCGGGTCCGGCGGAAGGTCTGCGGCGCTGGCTCGACCTGGAGCACTGGGCCGCCTTCGGCCGCTCGTTCGAGGAGCTGAGCGCGGTCCTCGGCCAGGTCGCCACCGGACCGTCCCTCGCCTCGCTCAGCGTCGTCTCCGGCGACGTGCACCACTCCTATGTCGCCCGGGCCGACCTGGGGCCGGACGTGCGCAGCCCGGTGCACCAGCTGACCTGCTCACCCCTGCACAACCAGCTCCCCGCCGCGCTGCGGCCGGTGCTGCGGGTGGGCTGGGGCGGGACGGCAGCCGCCGCGGCACGGGGACTGGCCCGGCTGGCGGGCCTACGCCGGCCGGGCGTGTCCTGGCGCAGGCTGGCCGGCCCGTACTTCGGCAACGCCGTGGCCACGCTCGTCCACAACGGACGGTCCGCACACGTCACGATCGAGGGTACGGACCCGCGGGCCGGCCTCCAGACGGTGGCCTCCGTACCGCTCGCCAGCGGCTGACCGACCCGCGGCACGCGGGCGTCCGGCCGCCACGCGGCAGCCGTCAGCAACCGGCGCCGGGCCGGTCGCCCACCGGAGTCTCGATCCGGGCCGGCACGAGGCGCGGGGTGCCCGCGTCAGGCCAGGCCAGGCGGCGGCGCAGCCACAACGCGAGGTAGACCAGGGCGACGAGGACCGGGACCTCGATGAGCGGGCCGACCACCCCGGCGAGGGCCTGGCCGCTGGTGACGCCGAACACGCCGATCGCGACCGCGATGGCCAGCTCGAAGTCGTTGCTGGCCGCGGAGAACGCCAGCGCCGTGGTGCGCGGGTAGGTCAGCTTCAGCCAGCGGGAGACCGCCAGGCCGCCGAACCACATGACGGCGAAGTAGGCCAGCAGCGGCAGGGCGATGCGTACGACGTTGAGGGGCTCACCGGTGATGGTCTCGCCTTGCAGGGCGAAGAGCACGACGACGGTGAACAGCAGCCCGTACAGCGCGATCGGCCCGATCCTCGGCAGCAGCCTGGTCTCGTACCACTGCCGGCCGCGGGCGCGTTCGCCGATGGTGCGGGTGAGGTAGCCGGCGACCAGCGGGATGCCGAGGAAGACCAGGACGGTCCGGGCGATGTCCCACATGGACACGTCGAGGTCGGCGGTGGCGAGTCCGAGCCACCCGGGCAGCACCTCAAGGTAGAAGTAGCCGAGCGCGGCGTAGGTGAGGACCTGGAAGATGGCGTTGAGCGCGACCAGCACGGCGGCCATCTCCCGGTCGCCCCGGGCCAGGTCGTTCCAGATCAGCACCATGGCGATGCAGCGGGCCAGGCCGACCAGGATGACTCCGGTGCGGTACTCGGGCTGGTCGGCCAGCAGCAGCCAGGCCAGCGCGAACATCACCGCCGGGCCGACCACCCAGTTCAGCAGCAGGCTGGCGGTGATCATGCGCCGGTCGGCGGTGACCAGGCCGATCTCCGAGTAACGGACCTTCGCCAGCACCGGGTACATCATCAGCAGCAGCCCGAGCGCTATCGGCAGGGACGTCTGCCCGACCTTCACCGCGTCCAGGGCGTCGTCGAGGCCCGGCACCAGCCGGCCGAGCAGGAGGCCGGCGGCCATCGACGCACCGATCCACACCGGCAGGAACCGGTTCACCGTCGACAGCCGGGCGACCACGGCGCCGGTGCCGGCCACAGCGACCGCATCCCGACCGGCGGGCCTCCCAGTGCTACTCATGGATCGGGCCTCCTGACAGCAGATCCGCCCCGGCGTTCCCTCCTGCGCCCGGGACGGCGGCGTGGAGCCGGTCCAGGGCGTCCGGGGTGATGGTGTAGTCCATCCACCGACCGCGCCGGGCGGCCCGCACCAGGCCGGCCCCGCGAAGCACCTTGAGGTGGTACGACAGCAGGTTGGCCGGCACCGCCGCGACCGGTTGCAGGTCGCACACGCATCGGGTGGTGCCGTCCGCGAGGAGGCCCAGCAGCCGCCACCGCACCGGGTCGGCGGCCACCGCCAGCAGGGCGGACGGTTCAACTGCGGTTGGTACAAGCGCAGTTGAAGCTTCCATATGACCAGTCTGCACCGCGTAGCGGGCCCGGTACACCGGGTCGAAGGTCCTGACCTTCTCAGGACCAGGCCGGCCTATGCTGTTGCTGGCAGATCCGGGCAGCCGGTCATCGACCGGCGCCGCTCTCATAAGTCTCTGGAGGGGCCATGACGGAGATGCAGCGGTACCTCGCTGAGGAGGTCGCGGAGGACCTCGCTGACGGCATCATCACGCGGCGGGAGGCGGTACGCCGCCTGGGCCTGCTCGGGGTGACCGGCGCGACCGCGACCGGCCTGCTGGCTGCGGTGGCGACCGGCAAGGCGGCTGCGGCCGGGCCGCAGGCCACGACCAGCCAGCTCAGCGAGGACGACTCGGGCGAGACGGCCTGGGCGCCGGTGCCGCGCGAGTCGATCACGTTCGCCGGCCCTCGGGGGACGCTGATGGCCGCCTGGGCCGCCGCTGCCAAGCCGCGCGGCGGCGTGCTCGTCATCCACGAGAACCGCGGGCTGACCGAGCACATCCGTACGGTCGCCGGCCGGCTCGCCGCCAGCGGGTACTCGGCACTGGCGCTGGACCTGCTCTCCGAGGAGGGCGGCACCGGGGCGTTCCCGGACGAGGCCGCGGTGGCGGCTGCGCTGGCGCAGATCCCGCCGGAGCGCTTCGTCGCCGACATGAAGGCCAGCGTGACCGAGCTCCGGCGCCGCGTGAGCGGCAAGAAGCTGGCCGCTGTCGGGTTCTGCTTCGGCGGCGGCATGGTCTGGCGCCTGCTCGCCTCCGGCGAGCCACGCCTCGTCGCGGCCGCTCCCTTCTACGGACCGTTCCCCGAGGGTGGCAGCCTCGCGGGCAACCGCGCGGCGGTGCTCGGCGTCTACGGCGGGCTCGACTCACGCATCAACGCGACCCTGCCTGCCGCCAAGGCGGCGCTGGAGGCGGCCGGGCTGACGTACGAGCTCGTCATGTTCACCGAGGCGAACCACGCGTTCTTCAACGACACCGGGACCCGCTTCAACCCGCACGCCGCGGCGGAGGTCTGGCGCCGGACGCTGAACTGGTTCGACAACGCCGGCGAAGACGACTAGATCCACTGCCCAGGTAACGGCGGTAGGGTCGCTGATTCGTTCCTAATGAGTAGGTCCAGCGCTCGGCGGCGTACCAGGCGTCGCCGAGCGACAAGTTGCGCGTTGGGCTGTTGGTCGGCGAACAGGAGCAGCTCGGCGGCCCGCGGCGCATCCGTGTCCAGGAACGGCTCCACGACCGCGCACGAGGCTTCCAGCCTCGAGTACAGCCATGACGACTCGCCGATCCGACATGTCACGCGCCGAACCGCGTTAGCAACGCCGACCCGATCCGATCGGACTCGTCAGTGGGGGTTTGAGCCAGGCGGGCCTCCGTCCGCCGCCGCTTCGCCGCAACGACGGCGTTGTCCGCGTCGCGCTCGGCCCGTACGTCCGCGGCGGTCCCATCGGCAGGGGCCGCAGACCACACCTCGTCCTGGACCGCGGTCCTGGTGGTCCGGATGATCCGGCCCGGACCAGCGACGATCACGATAATCTCTCGCCCCTTTCCCCACTCTGGCCTTATCACGTACCGGGCCCAGTAGGCGCAGCAGGCCCCGCTCGCCCAACGTCGCCCTTCCCTCGGCGGAACTTATGCGGGGTGACCATTACACCACTATTGTCCTTCAGAATCCGATTTGATGACCATCCTCCGCTTTAGAGTCATTGGGCGGCGCCGTAAGCGGCTGGCGCGTCCCCTCCAGATGAGCCGCACCAACGTCACTCGAGTAGGTGGTTTCGTCTGGTTGGTGACTGTGAATGGTTGGGTTGGGTGGTCGGCTGGCGGTCCGCGGTGCGGTTGGAGGATGACGCCCCTCCGGCCGAGGGCGTCAGCGAACGCCCGTGAGGCATGAGCGTCGGCGCGTAACCGGCTCGGCCAGGTGCGGGTCGAGGTCGGTGCCGATGTGGACGGTGCGGCGGCGCTGCCGTGGGAGCTGATGGTAGCGAACGGCCCGCACAGGGTTGGCCGCAGCGTAGTGCCGCAGCGCCCCACGAGCAGCCTCAACCAGTGCTCCCGCTGAAGCAAATCCACCGGCTGGCCGAGCCGAACCAGCTGGCTCTCTCGATGCAGGCTGTGGACCAGGCTGTTGGTGCGGAGCTGAGCCACGGTGGCCGCGACCGGCACGGCTTACGGCAGGATCTTGGTGCATCCGTTACGCGTCAACCGGCATGCCGTTCACATCGTCCGGTAGGCGTCGCGGCGGTGTTCAATGCGCAACACGACGACCTCACGCTTGTCATCGTTGATCCGGTAGAGGACCCGGTAGGTGCCACGGCGCGCTGCCCATACCCCGGCCAGGTCCATCCGAAGCGGCTTGCCCACACGATGTGGGTTATGGACCAGGCTATTGGTGAGGAACTCGATCACTGCGGCGGCGACCGGTTCGGGCAGGGTCTTAGCGATGGCCCGTTCGGCGGGCGGAGCCATGACCAACTCGTAGTCACTCACCTGCGCAGGCCGCGCACCGCGTCGATGCCACGAACCACGTCACCGCGGGCGTAGGCTTCGTCGGCCTCGCGAATGTCGGCCAGAGCCTGCGGATCGCGCAGAACGTCGATGGTCTCCTCCAGCTGCGCCAGATCCTCGGGGCTGATCAAGATGGCTGCTGCCCGGCCGTTGCGGGTCAGCACGACACGCTCATGCTCATGCTCCACACGGTCGACGAACTCCGACAGGTGGTCACGAACGCTACGCAAGGGCTCGGTAATCATGACCACAATTGTGGCGCACAGCATCCGTCACGTCCAGCACACGTAGTCACGCGGCAACCGGCTCTCTGTCCTCCGTGGACAGGCGCTGGCTGATCACCTCGGTGATGCCGCTGCGCATCGTCACCCCGTAGAGCGCGTCGGCGATCTCCATCGTCCGCTTCTGGTGCGTGATGACGATCAGCTGGCTGCTCTCCCGCAGCTGCCGCAGCAGCGTCAGCAGCCGGCCCAGGTTGACGTCGTCGAGCGCCGCCTCCACCTCGTCCAGGATGTAGAACGGGCTGGGCCGGGCCCGGAAGATCGCACACAGCAGCGCCACCGCGGTCAGCGACCGCTCCCCGCCGGACAGCAGCGACAGCCGCTTGATCTTCTTCCCCGGCGGGCGCGCCTCCACCTCCACACCGGTGGTCAGCAGGTCCTCCGGGTCGGTCAGCACCAGCCGCCCCTCCCCACCCGGGAAGAGCACCCGGAACACCTCCTCGAACTCCCGGGCGGTGTCGGCGTACGCGCTGGAGAACACCTCGAGGATGCGCTCGTCCACGTCCTTGACCACGGTGAGCAGGTCCCGGCGGGTGGCCTTGAGGTCCTCCAGCTGGTCGGAGAGGAACTTGAACCGCTCCTCCAGCGCGGCGAACTCCTCCAGCGCCAGCGGGTTGACCTTGCCGAGCAGGGCCAGCTCGCGCTCGGCCTTGCCAGCCCGCTTCTCCTGCGCGGCGCGGTCAAAGGGCACCGGCTCGGGCGCCGGGCGGTCATCCGCCTCGGCCGCGGCCACCTCTACCGGGGTGGGCGGGACCGGCTGGTCCGGCCCGTACTCGGCGAGCAGCGTCGCCACGTCCAGCCCGAAGTCCTCGGCCGCCTTGGCCTCCAGCTGCTCGATCCGCAGCCGCTGCTCAGCGCGGGCCACCTCGTCCCGGTGCACCTCGCTGGTGAGCCGCTCCAGGTCGCCGCCGAGCTGCTTGGCTAAGGCCCGTACCTCGGACAGCTCCGCCTCCCGCGTGGAGCGGGACCGCGCCACGGTGTCGCGGGTCGCGGCGG
>DASSUC010000078.1:0-2778 GCA_035707405.1 Micromonosporaceae bacterium
CACCGGATAGTCACGACGGTCGATCGCCTCGGCGATGAACTGGCCGATGCCGGTGAAGGCGAACACCGTCTCGGTGAGCACGGCTCCGGAGAGCAGGCCGCCGGTGAGCAGGCCGATCGTGGTGGCGACCGGCAGCATGGCGTTGCGCAGCACGTGCCGGCGGCGTACCACCGCCTCGGTGAGCCCCTTGGCCTCGGCGGTGCGCACGTAGTCCTCGCCGAGCACCTCCAGCACGCTGGCCCGGGTCATCCGGACGATCGCGGCGAGCGGGATGCTGGCCAGCGCCAGCCCAGGCAGGATCAGATGCCGCAGCGCGTCCGCGGCGGCGTCCCACTCGCGGGTGAGCAGGCCGTCCAGCACGAAGAAACCGGTCACCCGGGTCGCCGCCATGGTGACGTCCTGCCGGCCGGTGGCCGGGAACCAGCCGAGCTTCACCGCGAAGTACTGCTTGAGCAGGTAGGCCAGGAAGAACACGGGAATGCAGATGCCCAGCAGCGCACCACCGACCGCGGCCTGGTCGAGCCAGCTGCCCCGGCGCCGAGCGGCCAGGTAGCCGAGCGGGATGCCGACCCCGATCGCGATCACCAGCGCGGTGAGGGTCAGCTCGATGGTGCCTGGGAACCGCTCCAGGAACTCGTCGGTGACCGGGCGCTTGGTGTTGATCGAGTTACCCAGGTCGCCGGTGAGCAGCCGGCGCATGAAGCGGCCGTACTGCACCCACAGGGGCTGGTCCAGCCCCATGCTCTTGCGGATCTGGGCCCGCAGCTCAGGCGTGCCGCGCTCGCCCAGGATCGCGGTCTCCGGGCCGCCCGGCAGCCGGTGCAGCCAGATGAACAGCAGGACGGACAGGCCAAACAGCGTCGGGATGAGCTGGAGCAGTCGTCTGACGATGAAGCGGAACATCGGCTGACCCCCAACAGGGGACGGGGCTGCGCAGGGGCGGAGGACGGTGGAGGCCGGGCGGGTGGCCAGGGCTAGCCTCGCCACCCGCCCGGCCGCGTGGACCGCGGTCGGTCAGTCAGGGTTACTTGTACTCAGCTGTCGAGTACCTCTCGTCCGTCAGCGGGCTGGGCTTCACGCCGGTCACGTCCTTGGCGAAGACGATCGACGGCGGGCCGTGCGCGATCGGCACACCCGGCAGGAAGTCCAGCAGCTTGGCGTTGAGCGCCTTGTAGAGCTCGGCGCGCTTGGCCGCGTCCGGCTCCGAGTCGGCCGCCTTGAACTGGGCGAACAGCTCGGCGTTGTTGTAGCCCCACTCGTCCTTCGGCCGGTCGAAGAAGGTGCCAATGAAGTTGTACGCGTCGGCGTAGTCACCGGTCCAGCCGAGCAGGTGCAGGTCGTGGTTCTTGCCCACGGTGGTGGCGTTGAGGTAGTCCGGGCTCCACTTGAGCGCGATCGGCTGGATCTTGATGCCGACGGCCTCCAGGTCAGCCTTGATCAGCTCGTGGATGTCCTTCGGCGCCGGCATGTACGGCCGGGTGACCTCGGTCGGGTAGTGGAACCGCAGGGTCAGGCCCGCCGCGCCGGCCTGCGCCAGCAGCTCCTTGGCCTTGGTCGGGTTGTAGTCGTACTTGGTGACCGAGTCGTTGTGCCCCTCGAGCGACGGCGGGTGGAAGTTGACCGCCACCGTCGAGCCCTCGGGGTACTTCGACTTCACGATCGCGTCGCGGTTGATCGCGTGTGCGATCGCCTGCCGCACCTGCGGCTTTGCCAGCGCCGGGTTGCCGGCCTGGTTGATCGCCAGGTAGAGGATGTTGAACGCCGGGCGGGTCAGCACGCTGAAGCCCTCGCCCTTGAGCACCGGCACGTCGGCGGGCGCGACCAGGTCGTACCCCTGGATCTCGCCGGCCCGCAGCGCCTGCTTGCGGGCGTTGAGGTCGGAGATCGTCCGGAAGATCAGGGTCTTGATCTTGGCCTTGTCGCCGTGGTAGTTCTCGTTGCGCTCGAGCGTGATCGTCTTGTTGGCGGTGTCCCACTTGACGAACTTGTACGGGCCGGTGCCGGTCGGGTGCGCGGTCGCGTACTCGGGGTACGTGATGTTGTCCGCGGTGCCGCCGACCTTGTCCGCGTTGTAGTCCTTGAGCGCCTTCGGGCTGGAGATCGAGAACGCGGGCAGCGCCAGCGCGGCCGGGAACTTGCTGGTCACCCGGGTGATCCCGATGTCCACGGTGGACTCGTCCTTGGCCGTGCAGGACTTGAACAGGCTCGGCGGCAGGTCTGCGTTCTCGTTCTTGGCGAACCCGCCGAAGATGTCCTGCCAGTACGCCGACACGTCGGGGCTCTGCATCAGGCCGGTGAAGTTGTACCACCGGTTGAAGTTCTCGCAGACCGCGGCGGCGTTGAAGTCCGTGCCGTCATGGAACTTCACGTTCTTGCGGAGCTTGAACGTCCACACCAGACCGGTCGAGTCGGGGGTGTAGCTCTCGGCCAGCCCGGGGACGAGCTTGGCGCCACCCTCCTCCGGGCGGACCAGGGTCTCCAGGACCTGGCGGGCGACACGGAACGACTCGCCGTCGCTGGCCAACGCGGGGTCGAGGACCTTCGCATCGCCGGCCACGCCGAAGACGAGCGTGTCCTTCTTGCCCTGGGTCCCCGAATCGCGCTCGCTCTGCGCGCATCCGGCGATCCCTAGGGCAGCGACCGCAGCGACCGCGAACACGGCCTTTAGCCTTGGTGCACGCATGGGGTTCACCTCATGTCCTCTGGGAACGGACGCACCGGTGACATGGGTCACCGTTGGCCGCGACCCTATCGGCCGACCGGCGCTCGGGAAACCGC
>DASSUC010000079.1:0-25737 GCA_035707405.1 Micromonosporaceae bacterium
GACGAGCAGCATCCGGTAGGCCCGGTCGCCCTCGTTCTCCAGCCGGTTGCACTCGACCCAGTACTCCTTCAGGTCCTTCATCACGCGCAGCCGGGGCATCGCCTCGGCGGTGAGCCGGGCCTGCTGGCCCAGCACGTCGACGAGCTCGTGCATCTCCCGGGGCAGGGACGGCAGCCGGGTCAGGCCGTAGAGGTAGAGCAGGCTGCCGACGGCCTCCAGGTGGTCCATGACGTCGTCCAGGCCGGAGCCGAGCCGGTAGATGTCCTCCCGGTCGAACGGCGTGACAAAGGTAGAGTTGATCTTGTTGTAGATGTCGTGGGTGATCTGGTCGCTGTCGTGCTCCACCTCGATCAGCCGCTCGCTGATCGACTGCACGTCCGCGCCGGACAGTGACAGCTCGGTGAGCAGCTCGGTCCCGCGTACCAGGTTCTCCGCGGCCCGGGTGAAGAAGTCGTAGAAAGCGCCCGCGGTGGGGCGGAGGGAGAATTTCACGCGCACCTCGCTAGGTAGGGGCAGCGGACCGGTCCCGGCCGGCGGCGCCCGGTGTGGCACCGGCCGGCCCGGGTGGCGGCACCGGCCAACGCCGGCCGCGTCAGGTGCCTGTCTACCCGATCCGGTCCTGTGCCATCCGCCGCCGCTCCGCTGCGACATCGAAGTGGGTCGCGGTTCACACCAACGGATCATGCCGTACCGGCACCGGATGCGCCCGGATCGCCGGTGCCGCCCGGCGTGGCAGGACCGCGCCCGCGTACGTCTGTCACATTTCCCGGCCCATTTCGTCGCAGGTGGCGGAACATCTCGTTGCCAGTTGTGAAACATCCGGTTGCCGGGTGGGAAACATCTCACGCGGGCACGGAACCGGCGTCGGGACCGGCCACGGAGCGGAGGATGGCGGCATGGGCATGCCCGGGGAGCAGGAGTTCGAGCCGTACCGCAGGCACCTGACCGGGGTGGCGTACCGGATGCTCGGCAGCGTCGCCGAGGCGGAGGACGCGGTGCAGGAGGCGTGGCTGCGGTTCGCCGCCGCCGACCGGTCCCAGATCCGCGAGCCGCGCGCCTGGCTGACCACGACCACCGCCCGGATCTGCCTGGACACGTTGCGCTCCGCCCGGGTACGCCGGGAGGCGTACCCGGGTCCGTGGCTGCCCGAGCCCGTGGTCACCCGGCTCGGCCCGGCGGCGGCCGACCCGGCCGCGGCCGACCCGGGTGAGCAGGCGAGCCGGCGGGAGCAGGTCAGCTACGCGCTGCTCGTGGTGATGGACCGGCTCACCCCGGAGCAGCGCGTCGCCTTCGTGCTGCACGACGTGTTCTCGGTGCCGTTCGACGAGATCGCCTCGGTCCTCGGCACGACCGGCGTGAACGCCCGCCAGCTCGCCTCCCGGGCCCGCCGCGCGGTCGCCGACGGCCAGGCCCGGCACAGCGGCAACCGGGCCGAGCAGCGCCGGGTGCTGGCCGCGTTCCTGGCCGCCGCCGAGGAGGGTGACCTCGACGGGCTGCTCGCGGTGCTCGCCCCCGACGTGGCGGCGACCGGCGACGGTGGCGGGCTGCTCCCCGCCGGCCGGCACCCGGTCGAGGGGCCGGACCGGGTGGCGCGCCTCATGGTCGTGCTGTTCCGGCGCCTCGCCGAGGCCGAACGGGGCGTCGCCGAGCCGGTGCTGGTCAACGGCGACCACGGCCTGCTCGTGGAGGTGAGCGACCGGCAGTGGGGCACGGTGCGGGTGGTGATGGCCTTCGCGATCGCGGACGGGCGGGTCACCGCCGTCTACGACCAGCTCAACCCGGCGAAGCTGCAGGCCGTGCCGGCACCCGACCAGCACCGGGCAGAGGACAGGGTCTGACGGCAACGGCGGGCGCTGCGGCGGTGATCTGCTCGGCCCAGGGCAGTGGGCAGGCATCTCCGCTGGTGTACCCCTGAGCCGTCAGGCCCAGCGCGTGGTTGACCCGGGCACGCAGGTTCTCCAACCCGATCGCATATGTCAGCTCGAACAGCCCGGCATCGCCCAGCTCCGCACGCAGCGCCGCCACCTGCGCATCGGTGACCGTCATCGGCAGGTCGGTCATCGCGTCGGCGTACTCCAGCGCCTGCTTCTCCAGCTGCGTAAAGGCGGCAGACGTCCGGTAGTGCCCCAGCTCGCGATGGCGCTCCACGGAGAACCCGGCGCGCAGCGCCAGCATCGTGCCGAAGTCCACGCACCACGAGCAGCCGACCCGCGTGGCGACCCGGTGCACCACCAGGTCACGCAGCTCCGGCGCGAGCCGGCCGCGCCGGTTGGCCCGTTCCACGGCCAGCTCGTGCAGGCCGCCGGCCCACATCAGGCCGGGGTGGACCGCAGCCGCCCGCATCGGCTCGGGCACCTCCCGGTACCGGCGCCGGAGCAGCCGGAACACCCACCGCAGCAGCGGACTGACCTGGTCATCACGCAGCAGAGAGATCCGCGACATACCCCTTGGACGTGCCAGCACCGCAGAAGCGTGACAACCGCTCAGGCCACGAGCGCCAACCATTCCTGGTACGCCGACCGGAACGGCTCCGTGCCGTCGCCCAGCGCGCGCACCAGCCATCGCGTCGCGGTGGTGGCGCTGTCCACCACGTGCTGCGGGTACGCGTACCGCAGGCGGTGCTCGGCGAACTCGTCCTCGTCGTCCACCAGGACCTCGCCCGTGCGGCGGCGGATCACGTCCAGGTCGAGGTCGACCATTGTCACCTGGTCCGGCGACGGCCAGCGGGGCGGCGTGGTGACGTCACAGTAGATCTCGGTACGCCGCGGCGGGGCGTTGAAGGCCGCGGTCCACCACGCGTCGCGCGGGAACAGCAGCACGTGCGCCTGCTCCAGGACGACCGAGAAGTCGTGCCCGCGCCTGGCCTCAAAGCCAGCCGGGGCGCCGAGCCACACCCCGTGCTCGTCCTCGCCCAGCGCCCGCATGCTCTGGTGCCAGTGCAGCGCCCCGTCGTACTTGCGGTAGACCACCCGCACCGCCGCCGGGCCGGCCGGACCCGTCACCGGACCAGGTCCGCCGGGACCACCCTCAGCTCGAACGGCACCTGCGTACGCAGCTCGGCCGGCCCCGCATCCATAGCCATGACGAAAGCCATCGTGCCTCCTCCACGGTCACCGCGCCAACCTGCCCCGCGGGCCTGATAGCGCCAGAGCGTAAGCCGCGCTCTGTGGACAGGCGCCACCCCTGTGGATAACTTCGCCACGCCGGGCCGGGATTGTGGACAACCCGCGTCGGGGCTTTGCCGGCGGGTACGGTCAGACCCGTGACCGCCGCCACCCAGACCCGCCCCACGATGCCGGATCTGCTCGCCGCGGCCGTCCAGGCGGTGCCCGGTGGCATCGAGCGCCCCGGCCAGCAGGTCATGGCCGAGGCCGTTGCGCAGGCGGCCGACACCGGCGAGCACCTGCTCGTCCAGGCCGGGACGGGCACCGGCAAGTCCCTGGCCTACCTCGTGCCCGCCCTGCTGGTGGACGGTCCGGTGGTGGTCTCCACGGCGACCCTCGCGCTCCAGTCACAGCTGGTCGACCATGACCTGCCCCGGCTCGCCAAGGCGGTGCAGCCCCTGCTCGGCCGCCGCCCGACGTTCGCGGTGCTCAAGGGCCGCCATCACTACCTGTGCCTGGCCCGGCTGGAGACCTCCACCGAGGACGAGCCGCAGGACGCGCTGTTCGAGGGCCGCACGACAGCGCGCGGCGGGGTCACCTGGCTCGGCGAGGCGGGCCGGCTCGGCAAGCAGATGCAGCGGCTGCGGGACTGGGCCTTGGAGACCTCCACCGGCGACCGGGACGAGCTCGACCCCGGCGTGGACGACCGGGCCTGGCGGCTGGTCTCCATGCCGGCGCGCGAGTGCGTCGGCGTGGCCCGCTGCCCGTACGGTGCCGACTGCTTCGCCGAGGCCTCCCGGGCGCGCGCCCGGGATGCCGACATCGTGGTGACCAACCACAGCCTGCTCGCGGTGGACATGCTCGCCGGCCGGCACATCGTCCCACCGCACCGGCTGCTGGTCGTCGACGAGGCGCACGAGCTGGCCGACCGGGTGTCGTCGGCCGCGCAGGCGGAGCTGACGCCCGACCTGCTGGACCGGGCGGCCCGGCGGACCCGCTCCTTTGTGGAGGCCGACGTGGCCGAGATGCTGGGCGAGGCGGGCGACGCCCTGACGGTCGGGCTGGCCGAGGCGCCGGCCGGCCGCATCGTGGCCGGCCTGCCGGCCGCGCTGCGGGAGGCGTGCACGCTGGTGGACTCGGCGACCCGGGCGGCGCTGACCGGCATCGGCGAGGTCAAGGGCGACGACCCGGACCCGGTGCGCAAGCAGCAGGCAAAGGCGGTCCTCGCCGAGGTGTCGACCACCGCCCAGCGGCTGCTCGACGAGTCCGATGAGGACGTGGCGTGGGTGGAGAAGGAGCAGCGCCGGGCCGTGGTGGTGGCCCCCCTGTCGGTGGCCGGCACCCTCACCACCCACCTGTACGCGGAACGCACGGTGGTCGCCACCTCGGCGACGCTCGCCCTGGGCGGCCGTTTCGACACCGTGGCCCGGGCGTTGGGGCTGCCCGCGCCGGGCAACGGCGCCCCTAAACAAGGTGACGCCGCAGAGGCGGGCCAGGAGTGGCGTTCCCTCGACGTCGGGTCGCCGTTCGACTACGCCCGGCAGGGCATCCTCTACGTGGCGGCGCACCTGCCCCGGCCGACCCAGTCCGGCCTGTCCGACGCCGCAGCCGAGGAGCTGCTGCGGCTGGTGGTCGCGCTCGGTGGGCGTACCCTCGGGCTCTTCTCCTCGCGACGGGCAGCGGAGCGGGCCGCGGAGGTGGTCCGGGAGAAGACCTCGCTGCCGGTCCTGTTGCAGGGCGAGGAGGCGCTGCCGCTGCTTGTGCGCCGCTTCCGGGAGGAGCGGGAGAGCTGCCTGTTCGGCGTCCTGTCGCTATGGCAGGGCGTTGACGTGCCCGGGGACGCGTGCCAGCTGGTGGTCATCGACCGGTTGCCGTTCCCCCGCCCGGACGAGCCGCTGGCCGCCGCCCGGGCGGCGGCGGTCGACGCGGCCGGCGGGTCCGGTTTCAGCTCGGTGAGCGTGCCGATCGCCGCGATCCGGCTGGCGCAGGGGGCGGGGCGGCTGATCCGCTCGCGGACCGACCGCGGCGTGGTGGCGGTGCTGGACTCGCGGCTGGAGCGGGCCGCCGGATACGGCCCGTTCCTGCGCCGCAGCCTGCCCCCACTGTGGTATACGACCAAGCCCGAGGTGGTGTATGCGGCCCTGCAACGGCTGGCCGCGACCTGACCGCCCGGCCCGGGTCAGGTGGGGTGCGCCTTGACCACGACGGCGTCCGGAGGCGGCACCGCGCGCGCCGAGACCAGGTGGCGGATCCCGGTGTTCAGCACCGCCACCAGTGGCACCGCCACCAGTGCGCCGATGATCCCGGCGAGCACCACACCGCTGGCGATCGCGACGATCACCGCCAGCGGGTGGATCGCCACCGCGCGTCCCATGATCAACGGCTGGAGCACGTGCCCCTCCAGCTGCTGCACCGCGATGACCGCGGCGAGCAGGATCAGCGCGATGAGCGGGCTCCGGGTGACCAGGGCCACCAGCACCGCGACCGCACCGGAGAGCGTGGCGCCGACGATCGGGATGAACGCGGCGAGGAAGACCAGCGCGGCGAGCGGGAAGGCCAGCGGCACGCGCAGGATCACCAGGGCGAGCCCGATGCCGAGGGCGTCGATGAACGCCACGAGCACGGTCGCCCGCACGTACGCGACCAGGGTCAGCCAGGACTGCTCACCGGCCGTGGCGACCTGCCCCCGGGTCCGAGCCGGGAGGATCCGGGTGACCCACCGCCAGATACGACCGCCGTCGCGGAGGAAGAAGAACGTCGCGAACAGCACCAGGAACAGGCCGGTCAGGATGTCGAAAGTAGCCGTGGCCGTGTCCACCGCCCCGCTGGTCAGGCCTTCCCGGTTGTCGTCGACCCACTTCTCGATGGAGCTGAGCACGTCGTCCATCTGGCTGTCGGAGAGGTGCAGCGGCCCCTCTTTGAGCCAGTTCTGGATGGTCCGCAGGCCCTCGCTGGCGTTGCGGGACAGCTCCGGCACGTTCGCGACGAACTCGCGGATCACCGCGGTCAGCGTCCCCACCACCGCCGCCAGCCCGGCCACCAGGACGAGACCGGTGGCGAGCGAGGGTGGCACCCGCGCGCCCCGCAGCCACTCGACCGCCGGGGCGAGCAGCGCGGAGAGCAGCAGCGCGATCGCCAGCGGCACGACAACGAGCTTGAGCCGGGCCACCACGTAGAAGATCGGCACGGTTATGGCCGCGATCACCAGCAGCCGCCACGACCAGGCGGCCACGATGCGCAGCCCCCGCGGCACGTCGGCGTCGTCGCGGCTGGTCGTCGAGACCGACGCCTCCGGCGGGACCGGCGGGCCGGGGTCGACCGGGGTGTCGACCGCCGTCTCGGCCGCCTTAGCCTGTGCCCGAGCCGCCCGCAGGGACTCACGCCCGGCCACGTACGCACGCCGGGCCTTCACGCGGACCTGCTCCAAGCGCCCCAAGAGTCCCTCCCCGGAAATCCTCAGCCCCACCGTAGTCGCCCGACGCCGCTGCGCATCCACGGAACGCCCGCCCCATACTGGTCTTCCGGTCCGGCCGGGTACCGTCACGTCGTGACCGCCGTACCCACCCACACCGTGGCCACCGAGGCACTGCCAGGCAGTGCCGAGGGGCTGCCGATCCGGCTCCTGCACGACCGAGTCCTGGTGCGCCTCGAAGGCAACGAAGGAGAACGGCGGTCGGCCGCGGGCATCGTCATCCCGGCCACCGCTTCAGTGGGCCGCCGCCTGTCCTGGGCCACCGCGGTGGGGGTCGGTCCGCACGTACGGTCGATCGTCGCCGGTGACCGGGTGCTCTTCGACCCGGACGACCGCTCCGAGGTCGAGCTGCACGGCCGCGAGTACATTCTGCTGCGCGAGCGTGACGTGCACGCCGTCGCCGCCCGCCGGGTCGAGCCCGACGCGACCGGCCTCTACCTCTAAACGCATCGCCAAGCCCGGGCAGCGCCTGCCGGGCGGCGCGGTGGCACCGTCCGGCAGGCGCTGTCACGCTCCTGAGGTCAGACGCTTGCGTTGCTCGGGCGCCCCCACGGGCCGGTGACCGCGAGGACATGGCCCGGCGCGTAGATGTTGACGTACATGATCCGGCCGTCGGCGCTGAACGTCGGGCCGGCGAACTCGGCGGTGTTCAGGTCGTTGCGCGCCAGGAGGTAGGACTTGCCCTGGTCGGTGACGCCGACCAGGTACTGGATGCCGTTGCCGTCCTCGGCCAGGATCACGCCCCCGTGCGGCGAGACGGTGATGTTGTCCGGCCCGTCGAGGTTGCCTTCCTGTGCCGGGTCGGGGTTGACTCCGAAGATCGTCTGGAGGGTGACGCTCTCGGTGTGCGGGTCGTAGAACCACACCTGGCCGTCGTGCTCGTTGACGCTGCCGTCGCTGTTGCGCGCGAAGCTCGCCACGAAGTAGGCGCCACCGTCACCCCACCAGGCGCCTTCGAGCTTGCGGCTGCGGGTCACCTGGTCGTCGGCGAACTGCTTGCGCACCGACACGGTGCTGGCGTCGCGGTCGGGCACGTCAACCCACCGCACCCGGTACCGCGTGCCGGGGCGGGTCGCCTCGCACAGGTTCGCGATGTGGTTGTCGCCGAGGAAGCAGCTCATCGCCTGGAGCCGGCCTGCCGTGGCGCCGCCCGCGCCGGTGGCCAGCGCGCGCAGCGCACCCTTTCCACCGGTGAAACCGGCCGGCGGGAGCCAGCGGAAGTACAGGCCGTTGGGGGCGGCGGCGTCCTCCGTCAGGTAGATGACCGAGGTGACCGGATCTACCGCCACCGCCTCGTGCGCGTACCGGCCGAGGAACTTCAGCGGCACCGGGTCGAGGTTCGCCTGCCGGTCGAACGCGTCGACCTCGAAGACGTACCCGTGGTCCTTCTGGAACCTGCCGCCGGCCCGCTGCTCGGTCTCCTCGCAGGTCAGCCAGGTGTCCCACGGGGTGGCGCCGCCCGCGCAGTTGTTGTGGGTGCCGGCGACGCTGACATACTCGCGGATCCGGTTGCCCTGCGCGTCGACGTCCAGGTTCGTGGTCCCGCCGCGGGCGCCAGGGTCGTAGGTCAGCCCGGGCAGCGGCGGCACGCCGTACGCCTCGGTGCCCCCGATCTCATGGTTGTAGATCACAGTCGCCCCGGTCGGGCTGGCGAACCACGCGGCGCCGTCGGGGTCGCTCGGGGTCGGCTGGCCCGTCTCCAGCAGCGTCACGCCGGACGCAGCGACGATCTTGTAGGAGAAGCCGGCCGGGAGGGACAGCAGCCCGGCCGGGTCCGGCACGAGCGGACCATAGCCGGCGCCGGCCCGGCCGGCGGCGAGCGCGGACGCCGGACCGGCGACCGCCTCGATGCTGCCGGCGAAGACGATGCCCAGGGCGCCAGCAGCGCCGTAGCCGAGAAGACCGCGACGGGACAGCGGAGTAGTCATAGATCAACCTCCATGGTGGACACGGGTGTCCATCGACGTCGACCGAAAATCCGACAACGAACCATATCGCGGTATTTGGCTCGCGCGCCCGGCCGCCGCCGGTGCGGGTAGGTAGGGAAAGGCGGGTGCCCCGGCCACCGGAGACCCGGCGTCCGGGGCACCCCCCGTTACCCAGCTATCCGTTGACCCCGAGCACGGTACGGCTGACCACCGCCGTGCCGTCA
Source organism: Micromonosporaceae bacterium (assembly GCA_035707405.1). GTDB lineage: Bacteria > Actinomycetota > Actinomycetes > Mycobacteriales > Micromonosporaceae > DASSUC01. Next base: position 8,729 of record DASSUC010000079.1, read on the forward strand.
CCGAACTCGATGAGCCCCAGGTAGCGCGAGCCGGCGACCAGCCCGCTCCACGAGGCGGTGACCGAGGTGGCCTGGCCTGTGCCGACCGTCTGGCTGGCCGGTGACACGGTCAGGTTTCCCGTGGCGTCGTCCACCGCCCAGTGGTGATGCCGCACGTCCAGCTCGGTAACACCCGACGGCAGGGCGTACTGCACCACGTACACGTCGTACGTGCCGGCGGCGGTCAGCGTGACCGACTCCTCGGCCGTGCCGCCACCGCTCGACCCGACCAGCGTGGTCGTGCCGGCCCGGTAGACGTACAGGTCCAGGTCGGTGCTGGCCGGGTGGTCGCCGTTGAACATGGCGAACCGGGCCAGCTTCGTCCCGGCCGGTACGGTGACCGTCGTCCTGCCCACGGCCGGCCCGGTCTGCGGGTTCGCGCTGTCGAACCCGGTGTTGGTGCCGACCAGGTGGAACCGGGTCACTGTGGACGGGTCCAGGCCCACCGGCGCCGCGGTGAGCGTGCCGGCGTACCCGGCCTTCACCGCGAGCGAGGTCGAGCCGCTGGTCCCGGACGCGGTGACCTCGACCGGCGCCGCGAGCGCCACCGGCCGCACCGCGATCGCGCTGCGCACGCTGTGGCCCCTGCGGTCCTGCCAGGTCAGCGAGCCGAACTTCCACTGGCCCATCGCCGCGTCGGTACGCGTGATGGTCACCGTAAAGGTGGCGGTATGCCCCGGCGCGACGACCAGACGCGACGGCGAGACGCGGACCGTGAAGCCGGCCGGCGCCACGACGCGCGCGTCGTACGTCGACGCCTGGTCCGTGACGTTGGTCACGGTACGGGTGACCGTCTGCGCGCCGGCCAGGTCGCCGACTGCGATCGACGCGTAGTTCAGGTTGCTCGGGTCGATCGACCCGACCCGCTGGCAGAACGACGGGTCGGTGACCAGCTGGAGCTGGTTGATCCCGCACGCGTAGCGCAGCCAGTCGGTCGGCGTGGAGCTGTAGACCAGGCCGGGGTTGAAGGCGGCGAACGGCCTGATGTGCCCGTTGCCGTAGTCCAGCGGCGTGGCCGCGGCGGCGCCGCGCTGGATCGCCGCGCCGGTGTTGTCGGTCGTGCCGGCGGTCGTCATGATCGCCGACTTGACCCACATCGGGCTCCACTTGTGGTACCTGCTCATCAGCAGCGCGGCCAGGCCCGCCACGTGCGGGGCCGACATCGACGTGCCCGCGTACGACGACCAGCTGTTGCCGGCGTTGCCGGGCGGGGCGACCGCCGCGACGACGTCCACGCCTGGCCCGGTCACGTCCGGCTTGAGCAGGTCACCACCGCCGGCCAGGGCCGGCCCGTAGGACGAGAACGCGGCCATCGCGGGCGCCCGCAGGGTGACCGGGGTGGCCGCCGAGATGGTCGCTGTCGGGCCGGCCGTCGCGGCGTACGCCTTGATGGCCGGACCGGCCACGTGGTCGACGTGGATCGACGGCACGAAGTGGAAGTCGGCGTCGGTCGTGTTGGGGCCGGGGTTGAACATGATCATGCCGACGCCGCCGGCCTGCTGGACCGCCCGGCTCTTGTCGACGCGGGCGTTGGAGCCTCGCTGGCACAGCACGATCTTGCCGGTCACCTTGGCCGGGTCGAGCGTGCCGATGAAGCAGAGCGCCGCCTGCACCGGGTCGGCCCCGGCCAGGGCCGCGGTGGCCGCGTCGACCAGCGGGGCCGGACCGACCCCGGCGCCGACGCCGGCACCGGTGTACGACGCGCCGTTGCCGAGGGTGACCGTCTTGCGCGAACCGCGGTCGTGCGTGCTCGCCGCGACCGTCGTGATCCATGGCGAGTTGTGCGCGACGCTGCTCGCCCCGACCGTCGCGCCGGAGTTGCCGGCCGACGCCGAGACGAACACGCCGGCCGCCGCGGCGTTGAGGAACGCGATCTCGATCGGGTCCACCACGTAGAGCCGGGAGCCGGAGATGGAGTAGTTGATCACGTCCACGCCATCGGCGACCGCCGCTTCGACGGCCGCGAGCAGGTCCTCGGTGGCACCGCTGCCGCCGCCGCCCGGCTGCTCCCACAGCGCCTTGTACATGGCGACGCGGGCCGCCGGAGCCACGCCCGAGGCGGTGCCGACCGGCTGGCCGTTGATGGTCACGGTCACGCCGTGGTTGCCGGCGGCCGTGCTGGACGTGTGCGAGCCGTGCCCGCCGTAGTCGCGCGGGGACTGGAACTCCCACTCCGGCGCGAGCCCGCCGGCGTTGTAGTACCGGGCGCCGATCAGCTTGTTGTTGCAGGCGATCGGCTCCTCCACGCCGGTGACGCAGGTCCCGTGCCACTTGCGGTCGATGACCCGCTGGTCCGGCCGGGGCTCCGGCAGCGCCGCGAAGCTCGGGTTCTCCGGCCAGATGCCGGTGTCGATGACACCGACGATGACGCCGAGACCCGCCTCTGCCGGGCTGCCGAACTTCGCGTCCCAGACGCCGCCCGAGCCATCCAGGCCGAGGAAGCGCGGGGTGGAGATGGTGTCGGCCTTGAGCACCTCGCTCTGCCAGACCCGCAGCACGCCCGGCGCGCTCTTGAGCCGGGCCGCCTGGCCGGCGGTGAGCCGGGCGGCGAACCCGTTGAACGCGACCGAGTAGTCGTACACCTTCTGGCTGGCCGCCACGCCCGTGCGGCGGAGCACGTCGCCGTGCTGCGCCTCGATGCGGTCGCGCAGGGCCGCCGCGGCGGCCGAGCGGGTGTCCACCCGGTCACCCTGCGCCGGCTGCGTGGCGGCGATCCCCGCGACGCCGCCGGTGTACGACGCGATGGGCGCCCCGGCGACCTGGACGATGTAGGTGGCTGTCCCGTCCGCGGCCCCGCCGGGCCGCGCCTGGACACTGCCGGTGCCCACCAGCGCCAGGGCGGTTATCGCCGCGGTGGTGAGCGCGATGGTGACCGGGCGCCTTCGCCCGGCCGTTGCTGACAACGACACTGGCTGCGAACCTCCGTGCCTCGGCGTGGGCGGATGCCCACAATGGCCGGCAGCCTATTGGGCCGTTACCGGGTTGGGAAGGACCTACATCGACCGCTGTGCCTAGCGCAGGAGCTCGAACCGGTCACCACCAAGGGTGTATCCGACAAATGCCACCACGTCGAGCAGTGCGTGCGCCAGCACGAGCGGGGCGACCCGGCGGGTGCGCAGGAAGAACAGCGCGAAGACCACCCCCATCACCGCGTTGCCGAGGAACGCGCCGAAGCCCTGGTAGAGGTGGTAGGAGCCGCGCAGCAGCGCACTCGCCGCGACGACGGTGGCGCTGCGCCAGGCCAGCTGGCGCAGCCGGGTCATCAGGTAGCCGACCACGACCACCTCCTCCAGCACCGCGTTCTGCACCGCGGAGAGCAGCAGCACCGGCACCGCCCACCACACGCCGGGCAGGGCCGCGGGCACCACCGTGGCGTTGATGCCCAGCTCGCGGGCGAGCACGTAGAGGCCGAGACCGGGGATGCCGATCAGCGCCGCGAGGCCGGCGCCGGACGCCACGTCGAACCACGGCCGCCGCCGGTCCAGGCCGAGCTGCGGTGCGGGCTCGCCCGGGTCCCGCCGCAGCAGGTGTACGGCGAGCAGCACGGGCACCAGGGCGAACCCGATGCCGAGCAGCTGGAGGGTCAGGTCCAGCCAGGGCCGGCCGGGCGCCTGCGACGGGTTGAGCGTGGCGGTCTGCTCCGACAGCGGGCGGCCGGCGGTGAGCCTGGCGACGATCGTGACGACCGAGTAGACCGCGCTCGCGCCCAGCGACACGCCGAGCACGAGCAGGATCTCGTCCCGTAGCACACGCCGGCGCTCCACCGGCCCATTCTGTCGGTACGCCGCTGCGCCTCAGCCGCCGCTGGGCCGGCGCGTCGCCCGTACCCCGAAGAAGTCGGCCTTCCTGGGCCGCACCTCGTCGGTGCCCCAGGCCCGGTCGCGGGGCAGCTTGAGCAGCCGGGGCAGGTGCTTTGAGCAGTGGATGTACGCCTCCTCGACGTGCACGCCCACCCACCACTCCGGCCGCCGGCCCGGCACCGGGTCGCTCGGCAGGTCGGGGTAGGCGGCCAGCATCGCCTCGTGCTCGACGACCTCGGCGCGGCCGTTGACGTGCAGCCCCACCACGTCCCGGAAGAAGTCGAGGAAGAGCAGGCCGACGTTGGGGTTCTCGATGATGTTGCCGAGGCTGGCCATGACGCCGTTGCCGCGGTACTCGGGCCAGGCCAGGCTGTAGCGGTCGAGGACCTGGACGAACCCGGGCGGCCCGGCCCGGAACGAGGAGTCGCACTCGCCGCGGTTGTCCGCGGTCGACAGGAACATCATCTCCTGCCGGCTGACGAACTCCCGCATCCGTACGTTGAGGTGGTCCAGCACCTGCTGCTCGTAGAAGCGGCTGGCCCGCTCCGCCGTGCCCGCGCGTGACTGGAGCACGCGCTCGCCCCTGGAGCCGGGCCACTGGATGACGGTCGCTCCCCCGTCGATGACGCTCAGTCGCTGCATGACACTCCCCAGGTCCCGTACCCCATGGACGGTCCGTCTAACGCCGGGCGTGCCAGGCCCATAACCACACGTCGTCCAGCTTCACACGGCAGGTCGGCGGGCAACAGCGAGGGCCGCACAAGTCGCACAGCCTGTGCGATGCCCACCGACCCGCCGTAGCCACCCTGAGCAGGCGTGCACAGGTAGCACAGCCACACACACCCAGCGCAACACGCCATCTCGATCCTCGATGCCGCCCGGCCGGACGGCACCGGGTTCGGCCGACGTAAGGGCACCTATGGGCACGCTGTCGCGACTGTTAAAAGAGAGCTGGACACTCGTCGAGGAGCAGCAGGACAAGGTCGCCGGCTACTTCTACGCGCGGATGTTCCTATCCAACCCACAACTGCGCGACCTGTTCCCCATCCAGATGGACGTGCAGCGGGCACGCCTGCTGGGGGCCATCGTCACCGCGGTGCAGACGCTCGACGACCCGGAGCGGTTCGAGGAGTACCTGCGCTCGCTCGGCCGGGACCACCGCAAGTTCCACGTCCAGCCCGAGCACTACGACGTGGTCGGTACGGCGCTGCTGGAGTCGCTGCGCACCTTCGCCGGCCAGAGCTGGTCCATCGAGTACGACCAGGCGTGGCGGGACGCGTACGACGTGATCGCCCGGAAGATGCTGGCCGGCGCCGAGGCGGACACGAACCCGCCGTACTGGCACGCCGAGGTGATCACGCACGAGCGGCGCAACCGCGACATCGCGGTGTTCACCTGCCGCCCGCTCCAGCCGCTGGAGTTCAAGGCCGGCCAGTACGTGAGCATCGAGTGCCGCTACCAGCCGCGGCTGTGGCGGGTCTACTCGATGGCCAACGCCCCGCAGAAGGACAACACGCTCGAGTTCCACGTGCGCGCGCTCGGCGCCGGGTGGGTGTCCAGTGCGCTGGTCCGGCGGCTGAAGCCGGGCGACATGATCCGGCTGGCCGCGCCGATGGGCTCGATGACGCTGGACCGGCAGTCCACAAAGGACGTGGTGTGCATCGCCGGCGGCACCGGCCTGGCGCCGGTCAAGGCGCTGGTGCAGGAGCTGACCCGGTATAACCGCACCCGGTGGGTGCACGTGTTCTTCGGCGCCAAGGACCGCGACGACCTCTACGACCTGGCCGAGCTCAACCGCCTCGCCGGCCGCTACCCCTGGCTGTCGGTGGTGCCCGCGTGCAGCGAGGACCGGGGCTACTCGGGGGAGCAGGGCAACATCGCCGAGGTCGTGGCGCGCTACGGCCCGTGGGCCGACCACGACTTCTTCGTCTCCGGCTCACCCGGCATGGTCCGCGCCACCCTGCGCACCCTCGCCGAGATGCAGATCCCCTCGGTACGCATCAAGTACGACGCGTTCGGCGACGTGTGAACCCGCAGTCCTACTAGTAGCGCCACGGGCGCCCGGTGTCGCGGTACTCCTCGACCGGCACCAGCGCGGCACCGGCCGCCATGTGGTCGACGTAGAGCCGGCCCTCAAGGTGGTCGATCTCGTGCGCCACCAGCCGGGCCACCGCCCGCTCGTAGGTGGTGATCAGCCGGGCGCCGGCGAGGTCGGTGTGCTCCACCTCGATGCGTAACGGGCGGCGGACCAGGCCCCGGAAGTCGAAGAACGACAGGCAGCCCTCGTACTGGTCGTCCCCTTCCGGGGAGGTGCCGATGACGCGCGGGTTGAGCAGCACGATCGGTTCGGCGCCGGGAGCGGGCAGGCGCACCACGGCCGCGGCCCAGCCCAGGCCGATCTGCGGCGCGGCCAGGCCCAGCCCCTTGCCGAACACGTGCAGCTCGACGATCCGGCTGAGGGTGGCGTGCAGCCGGTCCACCACGTCCCGGGCGAGCGGGGCATCGGCCGGCAGGTCGAACAGGCGGGCCGGCGTGCGCAGCAGGTCGGCACCGCGCTGGAGGATGCCGGCCGCCGCCATCCGCTCGCTCGCCCGGCCGGCTTCGGCCGCCCGCCCCGGCTCGCTCACCCGTGCCGGCTCACCCGGCCCGCCCGGCTCTCCCGCCGGGCCCGCCTCCGCCGCCGGGCCGGCGGCCGGTGCCCGGAACCGCCACGCCAGGCGGTACCGGGCGTTCAGCGAGGGCGCCTGGGTGGACCACTCGTAGACCACCCGGTCGCCCTCAACCCGCTGGGCGATCGGCGTACGCAGCGGCGCCTCCTCGGCCGACAGGGACGTCTCCACGCCCCATACGCTGGGCGCGAGCACTATCGGCAGGTCCAGCCGGATGTCCAGGCGCCGGGTTGGCAGCCGGACCGCGCGCTGGAACCACGCTCCCCACTTGTCCTCACCGACGGTGTACGAATACTCGATCGTCGCCCGGTCACCGGGGTAGAGCGGGAACCGGCCGTGGTCGTTCTCGAAGAGCAGCCATACCTCCTTGACCGCGTCCCGGTCGAGCTTGGGCCGCCACCGCATCGGCTCCCGGGCCGCCTGGTCACCGGCCGCATACCACGCGTGCAGGCCCAGCTCGTCCCAGTGCAGCGGGTGCTCGTGGTGGTGCTGGTTGGACCGCTGGGAGTTGTCGGGGTATCGGTCGACCGCGATCCGCATCGGGTACCGGGTGATCGGCTCGGCACCGGCGTTGTAGAGCGAGCGGCGCACCGTGCACCGGTAGCGACCGTCCCGGTAGGACAGCTCCGCCTGCTCCTGGTCCACCACGAGGCCGGTGCCGGGCGGCACCCACGGCTCAGGGGAGGCAGGGTCCCGGCTGGCGGCGTTGCCCACCCGCCCCCGCCGGGCCTCCTCGTACTCCAGGTAGCGGCGCCACACCGCCCCGTCGGTCCGCAGTACGGCCTCGGCGCGGCGGGCGAAGTCCTCGGTCGGCCGGTGCCGGACCCCCTCGACGTGGCTCACGTACGAAGGATCGAAATTCATCTCTGTGGCGAGGCGCTTCTTGGTGAGGCCGCGCTCCATCCGCCAGCGAGTCAGCTCCTCGGCGAACGCCTCGGCTGCCCGCTGGACGGACGCTTCGCCCGGCACCATCGGCCCCGACTCCCGTACGCATCTATTCAGACACTTATCGTCCCCGAGGAGAGGGACGACGACGAATGGCTGACGGGTACCTGACAAAAGGGTTGACAGCGCAGACCTCGCTCCAGGTAGTTAGGCTATCCTTAGCAAGCTAACGTGATGACCCGCGCATCCGCCGGCGATCAGGAGGGCCAAGGACGTGTCTCCGCCCGCCCTGACGCCTGCGGGTCTCATCTCTGCGGGCCTGGTGCCGGCGGCGCTCGCAGCGGTCCAGGGGGCACTGGAGGTCCTGCGCCTGCGGCGGGGGCACGCCGCAGTGGCCGGCCTCCACCCGGGGCTCGTGGTGACCGACCAGGAGGGGTGGACGCCGGCCACCCGCCTGGTCGACGGCGCCGCACTGCCCGAGATGCTCGACGCGGCCCGGTTGCGCTGGCAGGCCGAGCCACCCGCCGCCGCGGCGCTCGCCTGGAAGTCCTACACGTACTGGCTTGCCCTGCCAGCCGTGCTCGGCTACGTGACCGTGCGCCAGGTGCCCCTGCTGGTCCCGGAGGACGTGCTGGTCCGGTTCCATGCCCGCCAGCCGTTCCTGACCTTCGGGCTGCGCCCGGGCACGCGGGTCGCCGTGCCAACCCCTACCCGGCCCACCGGCCTACACACCGTCACCCCCCAGCCCGCCGACCCGTACGCCGGCGGGCTGGTGCCGGTGGCCAGCTCCGCCGCACTGCTGCCGGCCCTGCGCGAGACGCTGCTGGACCGTCACCTGCTGCCCCTGCTGGAGCAGGTCCGCTCGGTCGTCAACATCGGCCGCCGTACGCTGCTCGGCTCGGTCGCGTCGGGGCTGGCGTACGCGGTGGTCCGGACCGTCCCGGCCCTGCCGGACCCGGGCCGGCCCGACGTCACGGTCGCGACCGTGCACCGGCTGCTGGATGCGTTCGGCGTGGCCGATCTGGTGGAGCTGGACCAGGCGCCCTCCGGCGCGGTGACGGTCTGGCGGCGCACCTGCTGCCTGGCGTTCACCCTCCCCGAGCCGAAGATCTGCTCCGGCTGCTGCATCCGCCGCACCGCGCTGGCCGCGGGCGCCGACCTCCCCGCTGGACACTGACCCGCGGCGTACGGGCTGCGACGCCGACCCGGCGACTGACATTTTCCCTGTAGGTCCCTTTAGGGCGTTATCTGAGGTGTCGAGTTTCGACCTGAACGCCGGGACTGCACACTGATATTCACGACGACATCCTCCGAACGGGTGGACTTTGGTTGGATGATTGGCTACCTTGAGATAGCCGTACAGGGGATGCCGGCTCATCCGTTGGGTCCCATGAGTCAGCTTGCTGGAGGAGGACACAATGAGCCCGACGTTCGTACAGCACACCCGCGCAGTCCTGCCGTCCATGCCCACGGGTAGACCTGGCGCCAGACGGGTCGACGAGGCCCTGCTCGACGAACGGCGTCTCGCCGACGACAGCGCAGCAGAGCTGCTCCGTACGATGGCAGCCCTGCCACCGGCCCACCCGTCCCGCCGGACGCTGCGGGAACAGGCGATCGAGGCGTGGCTGCCGCTGGCGCACAACCTCGCGAACCGGTTCGCCAACCGGGGGGAGCCGCTGGACGACATCATCCAGACGGCCACCATCGGCCTCATCAAGGCCATCGACAAGTTCGACCCCGGCCGGGGCGTTGACTTCACCGCGTACGCCGTACCCACGGTTGTCGGGGAGATCAAGCGGCACTTCCGCGACCGGACCTGGGACGTGCGGGTCCCCCGGCGCCTGCAGGAGCTGCGCCTGACGATCGTGGAGGCGAAGAGCAAGCTCATGCAGGAGCTCGGCCGCGAGCCGTCCACCGCGGACATCGCCGAGCACCTGGGCATGAGCATCGAGGAGGTGCAGGAGGGCCTGGAGGGCACCCGCGCCTACAACGCGGTGTCGCTGCAGACCCCCACCCAGCACGACGACCGCGGCGCCCTGCTGGGTGACCTGATCGGCGCGGAGGACCAGGGGTACGAGATCGCGGAGCTGCGCTCGGCGTTGACCCCCGCCCTGTCCCGCCTTGACGAGCGCGCACAGCGGATCCTGATGCTGCGCTTCTACGGCAACATGACCCAGTCGCAGATCGCCGAGCAGGTCGGCATCTCGCAGATGCACGTGTCCCGGCTGCTCGCCAAGGCGCTGGCCACGCTCCAGCACGAGATGGTGCCCCAGCACTGACCCGCCCCGCCGGTGGCGGCCCGGGCCTGCCCGGCCGCCACCGGTCGTAGTTGTTCAGCGCAGGTGGCGTACATCCCACACCCAGACGCCGCCGATGAAGCGGCCAGGGCCGACCAGCCGGTCGAGCGTGGTCCGCACCGCATCCGCGTTGAGCTGCTCCGGGGGCATCACCACGATGGCTACCTCGCGCCAGGCCAGCTCGGCCTGGGCCAGCGCCCGCTGCGGACCGCCGACGCGGGTCGGTCGGCCTCGGGCGGCCGGTCCGGTCAGCAGCATGATGCCGGGGGTCAGCGGCCGGGACATCGTGCCGTGCCGCTCCGGGCTGGTCGGGTCCGGCGCGATGAAGTAGCCGTGGGTGATCCGGAACTCGTTGCCCTGCGACGCCGCCCAGCGCATCAGGGCGAGCTGGTTCTTCTGGTTCGGCACCGCGTGCATCACCGCCCCGTCGCCGGTGACGTACTGCCGCCACGTCCCGCTGGTGAAGAACGCGGGCACCGCGGGGACATCGGCCACCGGCAGCTGCCTGGGGACGAGCGGCAGCAGCGCCAGGACGATCACGGCGAGCACGACAAGGCGGGCCACCCGGATCCGCTCGATCACCGGAACCCACCGGACGGCCGGGCCCCGCAGCCGCATCGCGTGGTCAACGGCGACCGCCAGCAGTACGCCCAGAGCGCCCGTCACGACCAGCGCGAACCGGGTCGGCACCACGACGTCGAACACCGGCAGCCCGGCGAGGTAGTGCCACAACCCGGTGACGCCCGTCGGCTCCGTGGAGTAGCTGACCTCCCGACCCAGGGAGAGCGCCGCGAAGACGACCATGACACCGGCGGTGATGCGTACCGTGCGCTTGCGGCCCAGCCAGAGCACGATGAGCCCGGCCAGCACCAGCAGCGGCCAGCCGAAGTACGCGTTCAGCTCGGTCCGGTCCCGGGCGAGCGCGATCTTCTCCAGGTCCGGGTCGCCGGCGACGGTCAGCGGCGAGAAGGATGGGTAGCTGCTCAGGTCGGCATTGAGATCGGCGAACCAGGGCACGCCCGAGTAGTGGCGGGGACCGGAGAACTGGAAGTCCAGCGGGTGGGCCAGCAGGGCGCCCGCCACCAGGGCGGCCATGGCCACGCCGATCAGGAACGGCCGCCACTGCCGGGCGACCTGGCGCGGCCGCTCGGCGGCGTACCAGACGACCACGACGACGCACGCCAGCGCGGCGAGGAACAGCACCTCCTCGCCGATGAACACCTGGTACGCCACGAGCAGCCCGAGGATCGCGCCGCCGAGCACCGGACGGGTCGACTCGCGCAGCTGGAAGCCACGCCAGATGATCACCGGCACCAGGAACTGGGCCAGGATGTGCGCGTGCCCGGTCGCCTGGCTCAGCATGCCCGGCGCGAAGGCGCAGAACGCGCCGCCGGCAAAGGCGGCCAGCCGCGAGGTCACCACATGCCGGGACAGCACCAGGTACCACGCTGTGGCGGTGGCCAGGAAGATCAAGGTCAGCATGACGACGTACGCGACCGACGGCCCCCAGTGCAGCGTCACCGGGGTCAGCGGGACGGCCATGCCGAGCACCGACCCGTTCGCCATGAGGTTGATCCCCTCCGGCACGTCCAGCCGGTTGCTGAACAGCGGGTTCTCCCAGTGCTTGACGCTGTAGGCGGCGTTGGACAGGAACCACTCGAACAGCGCCTGGTCAGCGGGGTTGATGCCGGAGGTACGGCGGGCCGGGTTGGCCCAGTAGCCAGCGGTGACGTAGAACGCCGCAGCGGCGTACGCGGCGACGGCCAGCAGGTCCTTCAGGAGCGCCCGGGCCCAGGCCCGGTGCCAGAGCCGGCCCTGCGGCTCGGGCTGCGGTTCCTGGTCCGCCTCAGCCGCCTCCTGGGCTTGCGGCTCGTCCGGTTCCTGGGCTTGCAGCCCGTCCGGCTCCTGGACCTGTGGCTCGTCCGGTTCCTGGGCTTGCAGCCCGTCCGGTTCCTGGACTTGCAGCCCGTCCGGCTCCTGATGCTCGGACGGCTCGGGCGGTGCGGGCTGCGCTAACTGCTCCGGCGGGTCCGACTGCTCGGGTTCCGCCGGCTTCCCGGCCTGCTCCGGTCCTGCTGGTTGCTCAGGCGGCTGCGGCTCCTGTGGCTGCTGCTCCGGTGGTTGCTCGAATACGTTCGCCCGGCACGGCCCGTCCGCATAGCCCACCGCCTCCGCGGTCACCGCCCTCCCTGTCATGGCTTACCTACGGCCCTTTCGCGTCCACGCCGGAGCTCATGGTCTCGGCGGCGCCCTGTCCCCGATCGTCCAGCAAACACCGGATGATCGCACAGGATCCCGGTAGATCGTCTGCTAGGTGACTGAGTCTCAACCCTACGTGGCGTATGCCTACGGCCAAGGCGACGGAAGGGACGTGATGGCAACAGCGGCGTACCACGAATGGGTCGCGGCCGGCCGGCAGTTCCGGCTCGCTACGCCCATAGCCGAGATGAAGGCGCTCGCCCGGAAGCATGAGATCGGGTTCCTGGGTGACATCGGCTCCGACAACGTCGACCACCTCCAGGCGGACCTCCCCCAGGACCACTGCCCGTTCTCGCAGACGGCCTGGCCGGTGGCACTGCCCGGGTACGTGGTCTGCGCCCTCGACCTGCAACACGAGAAAGGCATGGCGGAGGCGCTGCTCCGTGACGCCAAGGCGGGCCGGGCACCGTGGATCAAGTACCTGAACTTCGGCCTTCAGCAGTACCACACCAAGCGGGACTGGGAGCCGGTGCCGAACCCGGACGACCACCTGCACATCTCGATCAGGTCCGACTGGATCGACCGGTCCATCGGCGACTACGACCCGTTTGTGGAGGACGACATGGCCGGTGAAGGTCCAGCGATCCTTGCGATGATCCTCGATGGCAAGAGCCCGACCGGGGTGGACACGTTCGGCGGGGGCGTCCCGCGGGTGCGGCTCTACCGGGAGTTCCACGACCTGCGTACCCGGCTCGCGGGCCTGCAAGGAGCGATCAACCACCTGGCCAAGGCGGTCGCCGCAAACTCCGGCACCACGGCGGACGAGCTCAAGGCAGCGGTCCTGGCCGCCATCGACGAGCGGCTGCCCGGGCCGGACGACTGAGCTCCGACGCCGCGGCCATCACCGCAGCGCCGTGCCGTGCCCTGCCGCCGCCGGGTGCGGTCGGGCACGCTTGGTCCCATGGACGAGTACGCCGGGCGCCGCGAGCCCCGACTGGGCATCGACATCGGTCGTGTGATCATCAACGGGCCCAGCCACCCCGGCGGAGGCGACACCGCGTTCTTCACCGGTGATGAGGCCACCATGCTGGCCACCCCGGAGGTGCCCGGCGCGCTCGACGCGATCGCCCGCCTGGTGACCCGCTTCCACGGCCGGGTCTGGCTGGTCTCCAAGTGCGGCGAGGAGGTCGAGGTCCGCACCCGGCGATGGCTCGACGCGCACGACTTCTTCCGGCGTACCGGGCTGGCCCGCGACCACATCCGCTTCTGCCGGACCAGACCGGACAAGCGCATCCACACCGAGGAGCTGGGGCTCACCCACTTCGTCGACGACCACCCCGAGGTGCACGCCGCCATCCAGGGCAGCGTCGTGCACCAGTTCTTCTTCGGCCCGCAGCGACAGCCGGTGCCCAAGTACGGCGTACCGGCACCGACCTGGGCCGACGTGGAACGGCTCATCGAGCGCTCGCTCCAGGACGGCCGGTGCCGGCCGGCCATACCCCAGCGCCGATCGGTATGAGCCGGTCACGTCAGGTCAACAGGCAGCCAGCGCCTCGGCGATGACCTTCGCGCACTCCGCCGGGCTGCCCAGCGAGGTGTCCACGGTCACGTCATAGCGGATCGCCTGGTGCACCACGTCCGCGTGAGCCCTGGCCCAGCCCAGGGTACGGCTGCCGCGGGCGCGCTCCCGCTCCTCGGCTACGTCCAGCGGGCACAGCACGCCCACCCGCAGCACATCCAGGCCGGCCCAGGCCTGGTCGATGTCGGCCCGCCAGCCGGGCTCGGACAGGACGTGGTCCACGATCACGTCGAGCCCGCAGCCGGCCAGCCCGGCCACCGCCCGGTGCATGCCGCGGACCAGGCGGTCTCCGTACGGCTCGATGGTGATCCCGGTGATGCGGCCGTCCTCGTAGCGGTAGCGGTACACCTCCCGCCAGTGAGCAGGGTCGTTGACGTACCGGTGCGGCAGCGCGAACACCACGGTGTCGATCCCGACCACCAGGTACGGCGTTGGCAGCGCGTCCTGCAGCGCCTTGGCCAACGTTGTCTTGCCCGCGCTGGAGCCGCCGTTGAGCAGGACGATCACGCCCGCAGGGTAACTCGGACAAGGCGGGTCGCCCGCACGTGCGCCGCCGACGCCAGACTCAACATACGCACGAGCCGTCATGGTACGGACCATTGTCTTCTGCCATAGCGCCCCTGCTACGACCAAGATCGCGATTTCGGTCATCGAATGTTTAGCCACGCTGCACATTTGCTGCAACAATCGTGATCTTGGGAAGACTCTCGGGAACAAAGAGGACGAACCGGGCACGTCCAACACGAGCCAGCTTCAAATCAGATGGCGGCGCACACAGAAACGGGCAACGCGCTGGCCTGTGCCCAGCAAGATGATCTCTGCCGGCGCGGGTCGGCGTATGACCGCCGACACGCCGCCGTATCGGTCACGACGTACGAGCGCCTGTGTGCCGGCCAAAGCCCGGCGGGACCGGCGCCGCGTCAACAGAGCTCCCTGCCGCGTTTACGCTGGCCAGGCGGACTCTCGTTGATCAGTGCGGAGGGCGTGGGATTCGAACCCACGAGGACAGTCACCTGCCCTAGCGGTTTTCAAGACCGCCGCCATCGGCCACTAGGCGAGCCCTCCATGGTGCGGGAGGCATTACGAGCACCGGACCGTGAATGCCTCGTTGGGAACGAACACACCAGGCGTGTCGTTACCCCGCACCAGTTTGCCAGATCCCGCGACGCCAAGCGCGACAGTACCTTCGCCTTACCGGATGTCGCGGGCGTCTCGCATTCTCCACGTCACAGGTCAAGCATGTCGTCATCATCGACAGCGCCCGCATACTTCGGCCGCTCGTACGTGGCCAGCAGCGCGCCATGCCGGGAAGCGGCGGTAACGGCCTGGGCCTGGTCGATCGGCAGGGTGCGGGTGAGCTCGGCGACCGGGGCGACGTCTGCGGCCAGCAACGGCAGGATCACTGTCGGCCCATCGTCGTCGCTGGTCAGCTCCACCAGCTTGGCGTGCTGGTCGGCATCTGCGCCGCGGTAGGCGGCGACAAGGCATACGGCCGGGACACCGGTGACATCGCCACCTTCTTCGACAGTGGCCAACAGCTCGCCGAGTCCTGCCGCCCGGGTGTCACCAGCCACGTATGCCAGCAGGGCCGACGTGTCCCAGACGACACGGATGCTCACCCGGCCACCTTTCGCTCGCTCCGGCGCTGCTCAGCAGCGCGCAGCCGCTCGCCCGCAGCGGCAACCCCCTCATCGGTGACAGCAATGCCGTGCCGGGCCAGCATCGCCCGGGTGCGCTCGCTCCTACGGCGTAGCCGGATCGCCTCGGTGATGTAGGCGCTGGCGTTCTCGACGTTGTCCAGGTGCGCGGCCACGTCGTCGGGGACGCTTATGCTCAGCTTGCGAGTCATACCAACAGCGTATATCGGTAGCATTAGATCATCAAGCTACCGCGGACCGGCTACGCTCGGGCCGTGATCGTGGACCTGTCGCACGACATCGTCGCCGGGATGGCGACCCATCCGGGCCTACCCGGCACGACGTCCCGCGCGGCGTCCGCGGAGCGGCTGGCGAGCGGCGCGTCCTTTGAGATCGAGACGCTGACGCTCGCCGGCAATACCGGCACATACATCGATGCTCCGTACCACTACCACGCCGACCGCGCCGACATCGCCCAGCTGCCGCTCGAACGGCTGGTCAACGTGCCGGTCGCGATGGTCCGCGCCTTCGGCCACGAGAAGGTGGGGGTGGCCGACCTCGGCGACCCGTCGCGGCTGTGGGGCCACGCCGTGCTCGTACACACCGGCTGGGCCCGGCGCTGGGGGACGCCCCGCTACCTCGACCTGGACTGCCCCCATCTGACCGCCGACGCCGTCAGCGCGCTCATCGACGCCAACGCCGCGCTCGTCGGCATCGACTCACTTAACATCGACGACCCGGCCTCGTTCCCCATCCGGGCGGTGGCTGTCCACGATGGATGAGCGGCGCGGCCTGCTCGACGTGGGTGACGGCAACCGCGTCTACTGGGAGAGCCGCGGCAACCCGCACGGGAAGCCGGCCGTCGTCCTGCATGGCGGACCGGGGTCGGGATGCAGCCCGGGGTGGCTGCGGTACTTCGACCTTGACGCGTACCGCGTCGTCCTCTTCGACCAGCGTGGGTGCGGGCGCAGCACGCCGCACGCCGGCGACCCGGCGGTGGACCTGTCCACCAACACGACCCATCACCTGCTCGGCGACATCGAACAGGTACGGCGCCACCTGGGCATCGACCGGTGGCTGGTCTTCGGCGCGTCCTGGGGTTCCACGCTGGGCCTGGCCTACGCCGAGCGCCATCCCGCGCGGGCCAGCGAGGTGGTCCTGTTCAGCGTCGTCACCACCACCCGGCGCGAGGTGGAGTGGGTGACCCGTGACATGGGCCGGCTCTTCCCGGCCGAGTGGGAACGCTTCCGCAACGGCGTACCAGCCGCGGAGCGCGAGGGCAGCCTCGTTGACGCGTACGCCCGGCTGCTCGGCGACCCCGACCCGGCGGTGCGGGACAAGGCCGCCCGGGACTGGTGCGAGTGGGAGGACACCCACGTCTCGCTGGCGCCGGGCCACCGGCCCGACCCGCGGTACGCGGACCCGCGGTTCCGCATGGGGTTCGCGCGCCTCGTGACGCACTACTGGCGGCATGCGGCCTGGATCGAGGATGGTGCCCTGCTGCGGGATGCCGGCAACCTTGCCGGCATCCCCGGAGTGCTCGTCAACGGCCGGCTCGACGTGAGCGGTCCGCCCGACATCGCGTGGCGGCTCGCCCGGGCCTGGCCCGGCTGCGAGCTGGTGCTCGTGGACGAGGCGGGCCACGGTGCAGGCCATCCCGGCATGGCCGAGGTGCTCCGCGCGGCCACCGACCGCTTCGCCGGGCGGTAGCCGGCCATTGACGCCGGGAACGCCGGCCGGTGGGGGCTCAGCGGTGGGCGAGCGCCTCCGCCGGAGCCAGGGGTGTGACGTGGGACAGCACCCGTCCGGCCACCGCCGGCCAGGACAGCCGCTCACCGAGGCGGCTCGACGCGGCGCGGGCCCGGGACAGCAGCGTGCCATCGCCGAACAGGCGGTTCAGCGCC
>DASSUC010000080.1:0-2819 GCA_035707405.1 Micromonosporaceae bacterium
GTCCGTGGACCACAGCAACAGCTCGTACCCGTCCGGGACCTTATGCTCAGCCACGCCCGAGAGGTCCCGCACCCGCCACTGACCGTCCCGCTTGGCGGCCAGCCAGCGCCCGTCCGGCGACAGTGTCAGACCGAGTGGCTCAGGCTGCGCCGGCGTGCGTCCGACCCGGAACTGCGCACCGGAGCGGGTCGCGATATAGACGTCATTCTGGGGGAACGTACGCCGGTCTGGATCGTACTGGCTGGTGTCGATATGCAGGTGGTACATCAGCGCGGCCTGGCCCACTGCGCGGTCGCCGGGCAGGTCCACCGCCTGGGCTGGTGGTTGCAGCCGGGCCGGCAGGCCGGTGAGCACCCCCGCCGTGGCGGTCGCCGGCGGCACCGGCCGGTGCCGCGGTGCGGCCGTAACGCGCCATACGACGATGCCTGCGCCAACCGCAGCGACCACGGCGACCGCCACCACTGCGGCCATTCGCCACCGCCGCGGCTGTCGGGGCGGCACGGGCTCTGGTGCCACTGTGGAAGGTTGCATCACACTTCTCCCCTCCCGGCGATGGCGCCACACCCAAGGAAGCGGAGACAGCAGCAAGGGTCAACGAAACTGACCGACCCGTCATCGGACATAGGCCAGATCGAGACACCGCTGAAGACCGCGGACACCTGTCGCCCTACCGGGGCGGGTGTGGTGTCTGCGGGGCACCGGCAGGCGCCGGTGGAAGCCTGCGCAGCGCGCGCATGGCCTGCACCGCGAGCGGTACGCCCAACGCCAGCACGGCGGTCACCTCTGCCAGCACGAACATGACGAAGGGCATGCCCTCCGCCGTGCCGTTGTAGTCGGCCAGCGTCGCGATCCGCAGGCCGAGCGCGGTCAGGGCGAGCAACGCGAGCGCCAGCGACCACGGCAGCGGGCAGGATAGGCGAAGCGATGCCCGGCTGGCCAGGTAGACCGCCATGGCGGCGGCTACAAGGGCACCACAGTGTGACGGCGATGCCGCCGGTGGCCATCACGGCGTAGGCCAGCGTCGCCATCAGCGTCGCCAGCCGAACAGCCTGACCCCAGGCGTACGAGCGGGGTTTGCGTCGGCACCGCTGGGTGATGGCCGGCTCGCGGCCAACCGCTGTCCGCGTACCACCCGGTTCAGGCGGTCGGGGACATATTTGCTTGACGGGTGGGGGCTCGACTGGTCTGGTAGCTGGTAGTCACCGGATCCGCCCAGCTTCCCGGCGGCCGACGAGCAGGAGAGGAGGCGAAAGATGTCTGTCCAGCTCCGATCCCACCAGAAGGGTCTCCAGACTTGTCGTTTCCTCGCTCATTCCGATGTGGACACTGCGGCGTAGAGGTTTCGCTCGACGCACCCGGCACGTCGCACCGCAACCATTGCCCCAGCTGCCTATGGTCGAGGCACCTCGACCGCAACGTCCCCGGCGACCGCAGGTCCGGCTGCCCGGGGGCCATGGAGCCGATCGCGGTCACCGTCCGCGGTGAACGGCGCTGGGTGCTGATCCACCGCTGCACGCACTGCGGCCGGCTGCGGCTGAACCGCACCGCCGCGGACGACAATGTGCTGCTGTTGCTGCAGCTCGCGGCGCTGCCACTGGCGATGCCGCCGGTCCCTTACGCCTACGCCGGCGCTGCCGGTAATGAGCCCACCGGCACGCCACGAGGTGTTCCTGGACGAGATCCTGCCGCATGAGTACGGGTGGTTCCCGCAACCTTCGATATCAGGGACCGCGGACGTTGGAAACTCAGCTGACCGCTGTGCGGTGTGATGACATGATCGTTCGGTGGTTGGGGTACGGCACACGCAGCACGGGGACCGGGACATCGCGGTGGGTGGGGAGATCCTGCGCACGGTGGTGGGCTCCGGCGTGCATGGCATCGCGATCGCCGGCACGGACGATCACGACGAGATGGGTGTGTTCGTGGAGCCGCCGGAGGCGGTGATCGGTGTACGGCGTCCGGTGGACCACTACGTGTACCGGACGCAGCCGGAGGGCGTTCGGTCGGGACCGGGCGATGTCGATCTGGTGATGTACTCGCTGCGCAAGTACCTGCGCCTGGCGGCCAAGGGCAACCCGACGGTGCTGCTGGTGCTCTACGCGCCGACGGAGTCGGTGCTGGTGCGCCGGCCACTGGGTGAGCAGCTGGTGGCGCTGGCGCCGGCGCTGCTGTCGCAGAAGGCGGTGCACCGGTTCGTCGGCTACATGAGCTCGCAGCGGGAGCGGCTGCTGGGTCGGGGCCGGCGCGGCCGGGTGCCGAACCGGCCGGAGCTGGTGGCCCGGTACGGCTACGACGTCAAGTACGCCTCGCACGCGCTACGGCTGGCCTACCAGGGCTTGGAGATCGTCCGGGACGGCCGGCTCACCCTGCCGATGCCGCAGGCGGAGCGGGAACGGGTGCTGCGGGTCAAGCGCGGCGACGTGCCGGTCATGACCGATGTGCTGGACGAGATGGACACCGTGCGGCGGGAGATCGAAGCTCGGCTGGCCGATGGCCGTACGCCGCTGCCGGCCGAGCCCGACTGGGCGACGATCTCGGCGTGGTCAGTCAACGCCCACCGCCAGCACTGGGGATGGCGGTAACGGAACCCTGCTGCCAGGTTCGCGTAGAACGATGTGTTACCCGCCAGGACCGCCGCGACCGCCATCGCCAGCACCACAGGCAACCGGTGGCGCACACCCCGGGCGTCGCGCGGGTCGGGCACCCCGGACAAGGCGGCGACCAGGCTTTCCTGCCCGTTACGGCCCAGCCGGACCGGTCGTTGCGGGCTGTCCGGCTGGCTCTGGACAGCGTTGGTCAGCAATGATGTCTGCGCGGGC
>DASSUC010000081.1:0-2718 GCA_035707405.1 Micromonosporaceae bacterium
GTCCATCAGCCGTTCCCAGGCGTCCATCAGCTCCCAGGTGCCGATGCCGGCCGGCAGGCCCAGGCTCACCGCCAGCCGGGAGCGCTCCCCCTGGGCATTGACCAGGATCCGGTACCCCGGCGGGAAGCCCGGGATCCGGTCGAAGAGCACCGCCGGTGCGCCGTCCGTGTGGTGCAGCATCTCGGTGATCGGCCCGATGTCCCGGTCCCGGTCGGCGCCCTCGACGACCCGCAGCTCGCCGAGCGCGTCCACCATGGACAGCCAGTCCCGCAGGTCGCGGTGCGGGCCCCCGGCGACCGCCCGGGCCCGCAGCTGCTCCCGCTCCGCGTCCGGCGTGCCTAGCCGTACCAGCTGCGCTGCCTCCACCGGGACCTCCTCTGCCGCGGCTCAGACCTGCCACTCGCCGGCGAGCAGCCGGGGCACCACCGGGTCCAGGATGCGCAGCGTGACCCCCCACAGCAGCTCGTCGCCGAGCGCGATGACCGGCACCTTGCGCGGCTCCGGCCAGGTCGGGAACGACATCAGCTCCTCCCTGCGCAGCGCCGGGTCGGCGAGGTCGGTCACCGCCACGTCGACCACGCCGGCGATCTCGTCGGCGGACAGCCGCCAGCGCAGCGCGGGGGAGGTGATCCGGGCCAGCACCGGCACGATGCGGAACCCGGTGGTGCGGGTGTCCACCGCCGGCAGCTCGGCAAGCACCTGGACGTCATCCGGGGACAGCCCGATCTCCTCGTGGGCCTCGCGCAGCGCGGTGGCCACCAGGTCGGCGTCCCCCGGCTCCCGGCCGCCGCCGGGCAGCGCGAGCTGGCCGGCGTGCTGCCCGCGCTCGGTCCGGCGGACCAGCACGATACGCAGCACGCCGGCGTCGTCCCGGTAGACCGGCAGGAGGACCGCAGACTCCCGGCGCGGTTGGGTCACGTGGCCCGCACCAGCTCACCGAGGCGGTAGCGCTGCACCTTGCCGGAGACGGTGCGGGGGAGCGAGGGCACTATCCGCACCCAGCGCGGCCGGCGACGCCCGTCGAGCCGGCTCTCGACCAGGTCCGCGAGCTCGGCCTCCAGACCGTCCGGTGCGGCCGCGTCCGGCGCGGCGAGCACCACGCAGGCCAGCACTCCGGGGCCGGCGTCGTCCACAGTGGTCCGGGTGACCGCGGCCTCGCGTACGGCCGGGTGGGTCTCGATCGCCTCCTCGATCTCCACCGGCGAGACCCAGCCCTCGTCGAACCACATGTCGTCGGAGCGCCCGGCGTGCCAGAAGTACCCGTCGGCGTCCTGCCGGTACTTGTCCCCGGTGTTGACCCACTCGCCGACGATCGTCTCCCGGGTCCTGGCCCGGTTGCGCCAGTAGCACAGGAAGGTCGAGCCGCCGCGCAGCTGCAGGTCGCCGACCTCGCCGGGGGAGACCTGGCGGCCGTCCTCGTCCACCAGCCGGGCCTCGTAGCCCGGCACCACCTCGCCGCTGGACCCGGGCCGCGCGCGCCCGGGCCGGTTGCAGAGGTAGATGTGCAGCGCCTCGGTGGACCCGGTGCCCTCCAGGACCTCCACGCCGTACCGGGCGACGAACTGCTCGCGCAGCCGCGGGTCGAGCCGCTCCCCGGAGCACACCGCGAGCCGGGCGCGCAGCTGCTCGGCCGGCACCTGGTCGAGCAGCTCGCGGTAGTTGACCGGCCGGCCGAACAGCAGCGTGGGCCGCCCGTTGCGGACCGCGCCGGTGAGCGCGGGGCCGGCCGCCGGCTCGCGCAGCAGCACGCTGGACCCGCCCGCGAAGAACGGGAAGAACACGCTGTTGCCCAGGCCCGAGGGGGAGAACATCTTCGGCACCGAGAAGGTGCGGTCCGCGGCGGTGATGCCCAGCACGCCGCGGGCGAACCCGTGGTACGAGTGCGCCGGGGCGCCGTGCACGTGCGCCACCGCCTTGGGCCGGCCGGTGGTGCCCGAGGAGTAGAGGAACAGCGCGACGTCGTCGGTGGTGGTCGCCGCCACCTCGGCGGTGGGGTCCGCCGCCGAGGCGAGCTCGGCGAGGTCGGTGACGCCGCCGGGCGCGTCCCAGCTGGCCACCGTGCGCAGCTCGCACCCGGGGTCCCCGACCAGCCCGGCGAGCTCGGTCAGCGCGGCGCCCGCGCCCACCGCGAGCCGGGCCCGCGAGTCGGCCACCTGGTACGCCAGCGCCGCCCCGGTCAGCGCCGGGTTCAGCGGCACCGCGACCGCGCCGACCCGCAGCACCGCGAGCAGCGTCACCACCAGCTCCGGGCTGTCCGGCAGGACCAGCACCACCCGCTCCTCGGCCCGCACGTCCAGCCCGCGCAGCACGTCGCTGGTGCGCGCCACCTGCTCTGAAAGATCGGCGTAGCTCACGCTGCTGCCGTCCGCGACGTACAGGGCCACCGCCTCGCCGCGGGCCAGGTTCGGCTCCAGCAGCGCGGCGGCGAGGTTGTACGCGGTGCCGTCGGCGGGCGGGCCGGGATCGCCGGCCAGCCCGCCCGCCGGGTCCGCAGCGGTCATCGGGCGCCAGCCGCGACGCGGACCGGCATCCGGTTCTCCACGCCGTTCGCCGCCAGCTCCTCGGCGAACATGGCGCCGATCTCCGGGTCCTCGTCCTCGTACTCGATCTGGTCGCCGCCCTCCTTCACGTCCTTGGTGATGCCGAGGTAGTTGAACATGTGGTACTTGGCGCTGCCCCACCGGATCGGCATGTACCGCGCGGGCTCCGGGCCGGTGT
>DASSUC010000082.1:0-22920 GCA_035707405.1 Micromonosporaceae bacterium
AGCCGACGCTGCCGCTCATCCAGATGCGGGAAGATCGCCTGGAACTTCGCCGCGAGCACCTGCCGGGTCTCCTCCATGACGGCCATACCACAGCAACGAACAAAATCCCGCGAAGCTACGGGTTATTTTTCTGCAAGCCCTAACCCCAGATTCCTTTGTAGGAGATGTCCATGCCCTGCTTGAGTTGCCCGGTGGTCGGCACGATCGTGCCGTCCACGTCCAGGTAGGCCACCTCGCTGAGCAGATCAGCGCCACGGCCGCGCCACAGCGCCGGCCGCACCGAGTTGATCGCGTCCATCAACGCGACGATGTCGGTCTCGGTGAAGCGGCGCAGGAAGTCGCCCACCGTGGTTGGGGTCCGGCAGCAGCCTGGCGCCGAGCCCGTTCATCAACGGCACGTCGTTGCGCAGCCGGTCGACGTCCTCCAGCCGGGTGCCGCCCAACAGCACGCTGTAGGCCAGGGTCAGCACATGATCGGACTCGTGATACGGCAGATGCATCTTCAACAGCTCCAGGCTGGCGTCGATCGCCCGCACGAGGCCGAGCCGGGTGACCAGCCGGTGCATCGCGAACAACCCGCCGTACGGGGTCGCCTCGACGTTGCCACCGATCTCATAGTTGATCTTCTGTGAGGTGAGCATCGGTTCTGACCGCTCACCCCAATGCCCCGCCTGCCGATGCCGCGCCTCGACCTTGCGCCGTCGACGTGCCGAGTTCCGACGGCTCTGCTCATGCGTTAGCTTCTTCACCACAAGGGACCTGTCCTGCCGGGCTGCGTTGGAGTCGCAAACCCCAGCAGGATAAGGCCCTTGATCTATCTCCCAGCTGGTCCAGCGCCCGACACGCTTGCTGAAGGACTAGCCTGCGCCGGCCGGCGCTGACCGCGTCGGCGACCCGGTCACCGGCGAACAGTCGTTCGTAGAACGCGGCCATAAACTCGGCGGCGGCCACTGCATACACGCTATACGCCATCGCCACCACCGACGCGGTGCCCTCCTGCAGCAGCCGGGCGGTGGCCGAGCCAAGAGTCAGTCCTCGGCGGCGCATCGGGCCGACTCCGTTGGAAGCGCTCCCGCCGGAAGGGGCATGCGAGCGCACAGGGTTGCTGGCAGACTGTGGGCTCGTGCCAGGTTCATGGCGTCGAGCCTCGTCTATCATCGTGCCCTTGCTCCTTCTGGTTGGCGCGGGAGTGGTGCTATACGTATTCACAGCGTCGGATCGTGGGGAAGCCAGTGGCCTCGTACAGGCAGTGGTTGCTGTCCTGACTACACTCGGGTCGGTTTGGGTGCTATTGACGCGCCCGCGACCCGGGCGCCCACAGACGGCCGAGCGACTCGGCCAAATCCTCGACGACCTGGCCGAACACGTGCAAAAGCAATGGGGCGACGAGGCCAACGCCCGGCGACTTATTCATCCCGCCCCAATTCCGGTTCGTTGGCGTTGGACCGACCTCCCGGTCACTGGACCTGTTGCCGAAGCGATAGGCGACAACGCCACGATCAGCCATCGCTTCGCGCCGTTGCCGGGCATGACTGCGGTAACGGCAACGGCCCTGCTAAGAGGCGGCAACCTGGCTGATCTCGTGAAAGTCTACGGAGGGCTCGACTCGGGACGAATGGTCATTTTGGGCGGCGCTGGGGCCGGGAAAACGAGTGCAGCAATCCGACTACTACTCGACGCGCTGGATCATAGGGCGGCGCAAACTGACGACAGTCGCGTTGGGATACCGGTTTTGGTCGTATTCACGATGAGCGACTGGGATCCACATCACCAGCCGTTTGCACTTTACCTTGTAGAACGCCTTCATCGTGATTACCCCTTCCTTCGGGATCGTGTCGCTGGCACGACTTCGGCGACTGCGCTGCTTGAGCGCGGCTTGATCACGGTTATCCTCGACGGATTGGATGACATGCCACCGGCACTCCGCGCCTCAGCGCTGCGGGTCATCAACGACCACGCCCGGTTCCGACTGATCCTTCTGTCGCGTAGTCGTGAGGTTGTGGATGCATCAGCCGAGGGCCATCTGATTGGCGCCGCCGCGCTAGAATTACAACCGGTCAAACGCAGTGAAGGAGTCAACTACCTCGAACGCTGCCAGATCCAACCGCTGCCTGCATCATGGGGGCGCGTGGTTAACGATGTCCGCCGCGACGGCGATAGTCCAGTCGGCCAGGCGCTCGATAACCCTTTGATGTTGGCCCTACTTCGAGACACGTACAGGCGTGCAGACGCCGTGGATCAGCTCCTGGACAAGGCTCGCTTTCCTACCCGCCAGGCCGTAGAAGACCACTTGTTGGGTCGGGTTGTGGCGGTCGCATACGCGACGGGACCAGGTCAAGCGGGACCCGATTACTCCCCCGACGAGGTTCAATCCTGGCTAGGATTCGTCGCTCATAAGATGAGTGAGCATAACACGCGCGACCTCGCCTGGTGGATGGTCCCACATTGGAAACGGCGAGGGCCGCGGGCAATCGCGTCTGCCCTCGTGGTGGGACTATTGACCGGGCCTGTGATGGGCTTAGCGGCAGGCTTGGTTGTCCAGCTGGCGGGTCACCCGACAGGGCTCCGCGTCGGGTTGAGAATCGCGATAGCGGCCATGCTTTCATACGGATTGCCGCTTGGGGCACTCAGTGGCGCATCTTACAGGACTCCACGGCAGCTTGGCCTGTTGAGGATCTCATACTTCATCAGCCCAGGTCCAATAGCAATGTCGCTCATATGCGCGATGATCGGTGGGCTAGCTGGCGGCTACCTTTTCGGCCCCGCTGTAGGTGGAACTAGGAGTTTCGCAGTTGGGTTGGCGAGTGGAATGGTCCTGGGCCTCGTCGGCGTCCTAGTGGGCGCAGCCGCCCGCTCCAGTACAGACGCACGAAGCCCAATCGACCCGATCATATGCTGGCGCCGTGACCAACGGTATGCGCTCCTATATGGCTTGATCATGACGCTCGTGACGGGCCTATTGGCCGGGTTGGGACTCGGACGCGTCTACGGGACGCTCGAGAGCGTGGTGGGTGCAATCTCCATCGGCCTCGGGGCTGGCCTTGCGATTAGCATCGCCTATCCGGTCACCTGGCCAACAAGACTGGCCTTCCTACAGGTGTGGCTTTCCAACGACGGACCGGTTCGCCTTATGCGCCTATTCGAGGATGCCCGGGCGCGACACATCCTGAGGACAGTTGGCCCGGTCTACCAATTCCGGCATGCACGTCTCCAAGACCTACTCAAGGACGTCTATAGAAAAACGATCAATCCGGTTGACCCAAAATCAGCCAAGGCGTTTCGCGACGCCCACGATTCGGGCGATTGGAAGCCCAGGCGGCGAACCGACGATCGGGTCCTCGATAGCGAGGCCATGCCAACCTCGATATCCGAACTAAAGACCATCCGGCTGCGAGCGTCTCTCGTGTTAATGGGCGCCGCTCTGTTCGCATGGCCACTAGCCATGAGGTTCACAGAGGACCTGCTTCTCTTCTATGTCGTGGATTCAGCGGTGGTGTTGTATTTCTTTTGCCGCCTTGTCTATGCTCATACTCAGCTGCGGCGACAAAGGAAACGTCATTCTGATAGTCTATAAGTCGAGGCGCTTCCGAGGGGCGATTACTGCCGCCGGATCTGGTCAGTGCCACCCGGCCGGGAGGCACTGCCGCGTAGCCTAAGTGGATCATGGTGTTGAGGTGCGAGTTTGTGGTGTTCGCGGGTCATGGTCGCGTCGGCGGGTGCGGTGTGGTGGGCTGGCGGGTACGGGGCCGGGTTGGTGGTGTCTGACCGGTGGTCGGGTGTGACCGCTGGGCATCCGGTTCTGTCCTTTGGGGATGTTCTTGTGGTGTCCGGTGGGTGCCGGTGCGGGGGTATCTGCCTGGGTGTGTGCTGGTGTCCGGGTCGTCACGGGCCAGAAGCGGATGGTCGTCGGCCCGCTGTGGCGGGTGCTGGCGGCTTGGCCGGTCTTCTTGACGGGGTAGCTGTTGTGGCGGGCGCGTTTGACCGCACGGGGGCGGCTGCGGTCCCGGCGGTGTGGGTTGGGCCGTTGCGCGATCTCGGCCAGGACCTGGGGCATCGCCATGTCCCAGTCCTCAGGGGGGAAAGCCGCCGTCCCGGTGGCGGTACGGCGGACCAGGCGCAGTGTGCGGGTGTAGCTGATGCGGTCGGGGTCGATGTCGGCGGCCTGCGCGGCGTGGGCGACCAGCACGGCCAGGGCGTAGTGCACGCTCAGCCAGGCCCAGATCTCCTGACACACGAGTCTGGCAGCCGTGAGCGCAGCACCCTGCCCGGCCCCCGTAGGTGGGTCTTGAGCTGGTCATTGGCTGTCTCCTCCTCCCAGCGGTCGTGGTAGGCGGCGGCCAGCTCGTCAGCCCGCGCGTCGGCCGGGTCCAGGATCGTGGACAACAGCACGACCAGCTCTCCGGTGCCGTTACCAGCCCGGTCCGGCACGTCGTACTCGACCACCCGTACTAGCTTGCCCGGCTACGCCTGGCTCAGGTCGAGGATGCTCCAACCCGCGGGCAGCACGAGGGCGACCGTCTTGGGGTCGGTGGTGGCGATGTGGGCTCGGTGGACGATGGCGGCACGCGCGGCGTGACCGAGGGCGATATCGCCGCCGGCGCCCCGGGCCAGTGCGCCGGCCTGGCGGGCGTCGTCAACGCCGGGGTCGGCGCCGAGGGAAAGCAGCCGCACCGCTGGCGCGGTCACCAGCAGGACGAGCAGCGCGGTGCCGATGTCAGTGGCGGTGGCGGCGTGTGCGGCCGCCAGGCAGGCAGCCGGTACGCCGACCTGGCGGCCTTCGTCGGCCACCTCGGCGAGCAGCTCACCGACGGCCACTTCGCCCGCGACATAAGCCAGCAGCGCGGACGCGTCCAGGACGACCGCGATCTCGCCGTTCACGCGGCGTCGTCGAGCATGCGCTGCCCCTCGGCGAGGGCGTCAGCCGGGATCGGTGCGGCCAGACGGTCACGCCAGCGAGCCTTGCCGGCTTCGGTGACCTCGATGCCGGCCAGGCGCAGGGCCTCCTCAAGGCGACCGGCGGCCATCTGGGCGCGCACCGCGGCAGTGATGGCGGCCGAGGCGTTGGGCTGCTCATCGAGCCAGGCATCGACGTCGTCCGGGACGCTGATGGAGCGCTTCGCGGTCATGCGCTGAGCCTACCGCACTGGTAGTACCGGCGGTGCTACCGTGCCGTGGGCTGCCCCACCAGCTCGATCCGGGCGGAGGGGGGCAGAGCATGAGTTCTCGCAGCACACGGCGTACCCCCGACGCAGCTTGAACCCCAGCCCGGCGAGGGCAGCGGCCAGCGGCTAGCCGAAGCGGCCGGTGATGTAGTCCTCGGTGCGCTTGTCGTCGGGGTCGGTGAAGAGCTTGCCGGTGTCGTTGAGCTCGACCAGCTTGCCGTGGCGTACGCCGTCCGCGTCGACCTCGGCGGTGAAGAACGCGGTGTAGTGGCTCACCCGGGCCGCCTGCTGCATGTTGTGGGTGACGATGACGATCGTGTAGTGCTGGGCCAGCTCGTGCATCAGCTCCTCGATGCGGCCGGTGGCGATGGGGTCCAGCGCCGAGCACGGCTCGTCCATGAGGATCACCTCGGGGCGTACCGCGATGGTCCGGGCGATGCAGAGCCGCTGCTGCTGCCCGCCGGAGAGGGCGAGCCCGTTCGAGCGGAGCTTGCCCTTCACCTCGTCCCAGAGGGCGGCGCCGCGCAGCGCCTGCTCGACGTGGTCATCCATGCTGCCGACCTTCATCCCGGTGACCCGGGGCCCGTACGCCACGTTGTCGTAGATCGACTTAGGGAACGGGTTGGGCTTCTGGAAGACCATGCCGATGCGCCGGCGTACCTCGATCGGGTCCACCTCCGGCGCATACAGGTCCTGGCCCCGGTAGCTGACCCGGCCGGTCACCCGGGCGCCGGGGATGAGGTCGTTCATCCGGTTCATCGTGCGCAGGATCGTGCTCTTGCCGCAGCCGGACGGGCCGATCAGCGCGGTGACCCGGTGCTGGCGGATCGGCATCGAGGTCTCGCGCACCGCCTCGTAGCCGCTGTAGAACACGCTGACGCCGGCCAGCTCCACCACCGCCGGCGGCGCGCCCGGCCCATCCGCGGACCCGGCGGGCCCGGCGGCCGCGGCGTGGCCGGCGCGGTCAGCGCGGTCGGTCCGGTCGGCGCCCGGGGCGGCGATGCGGACGGTCGGGCGGTCACTGGCGATGGAGATCATGTCGAGTCCCTCCTGAAGGTCGCCCATGGCACCGGTCCTCACCAGCGCTTCTGGAACCTGTTGCGGACCACGATGGCCAGCGAGTTCATCAGCAGCAGGAGGCCGAGCAGGAGCACGATCGCCGCGGCGCCGAGCCGCTGGAAACCCGCCTGCGCCTCGATGACCAGGCTGTAGATCTGGACGGGCAGGACGGTGTACGCGCTGTCCAGCCCGTCGGGGTTAAACGTTATGTAGGTGACAGCGCCGAGCATGATCAGCGGCGCCGCCTCGCCGATCGCCCGGGAGAGGGCCAGGATCGAGCCGGTCGCGATGCCCGGCACCGCGATCGGCAGCACCTGCCGGGAGACGGTCTGCCACCTGGTGGCGCCGAGCGCGTAGGAGGCCTGCCGGATCGACTGCGGCACGGCCCGGATCGCCTCGCGGGTGGCGATGATGACGATCGGCAGCACGAGCAGGGCCAGGATCAGCGCCGCGGTGAGCACGGTGAAGCCCAGGCCCAGGGCGCGGGCGATCACGCCGAGGCCGAGGATGCCGAAGATGATCGACGGTACGCCGGCCAGGTTCTGGATGTTCAGCTCCAGCAGCCGGTTGTACCACCGCTCGTTGTCGGCGTACTCCTCGAGGTAGATGGCGGCGAGGATGCCGATCGGCAGGCAGATCAGCGCGGTCGTGCCGATCACCCAGAGGGTGCCGGTGATCGCGGACTGCACGCCGGCGCCCTCGATGCGCGAGACGCGACCGGTCGGCATGTTCTGCCACAGCCGGGCGTCCAGCCGGTCCCAGCCCCGGTAGACGGCGAAGGCGATGAGCCAGGCCAGGAACGCGAACGCGACCACCAGGCAGGCCAGCAGGACCAGCCGGAACAGCGTCTCGCCGACCCGCACCCGCCGGCGGGTCAGCGCGACCTCCGGGTCGCTGGGGGCGGGTGCGGCCAGTACGGCGGGCGTCACTCGTACACCTCCCGGAACCTGCGTACCAGCCGGATGGACAGGGCGTTGAGCGCGAACGTGAAGCCGAACAGCAGCGAGCCGACCGCGAAGATGCTGCGGTAGTCGAGCGAGTCGACCGGCACGTCACCCTGGCCGATGTTGGCGATGAACGCGGTCATGGTGGCCGCCGCCCGCAGCGGGTTCAGCTCGATGTGGTCCGAGGAGAGCCCGCCGGCGATCGTGACGATCATCGTCTCGCCGATCGCCCGGGACAGGCCGAGGACGAACGACGCGACGATCCCGGAGACCGCCGCGGGGAGCACCACCCTGACCGCGACCTGCATCTTCGAGGAGGCGAGGGCGTACGCGCCCGCGCGCAGGCTCTCCGGCACGGCGGTCATCGCGTCCTCGGAGAGGCTGGCCACCGTCGGCACGATCATGATGCCCATGACGATGCTCGCCACCAGGATGTTCTGGAAGTCCGGCTGGTCCGAGCCCGGCCAGATGCCGCGCAGCACCGAGTTGAGGGCGAACAGCGCGAAGAAGCCGTACACCACCGTGGGGATGCCGGCGAGGACCTCCAGCAGCGGCTTGAGCGCCCTGC
This sequence comes from Micromonosporaceae bacterium, assembly GCA_035707405.1. Lineage (GTDB taxonomy): Bacteria > Actinomycetota > Actinomycetes > Mycobacteriales > Micromonosporaceae > DASSUC01. The sequence goes on from DASSUC010000082.1 coordinate 7,734, forward strand.
GGGTCCGCGGTGACGCGTACTCGGCGAGGTAGATGGCTGACCCGAGGCCGAGCGGGATGGCGATGGCCACGGCGATGAAGGTCGAGATGACCGTCGAGGTGAGCAGCGGCAGCACGCCGTAGCTGCGCGGGTCCAGGGTCGGCGTCCACCGGTCGCCGGTGAGGAACTCGACGACGCCGACCTCGGCGAAGAACTCCACGGTCGGCTCCACCAGCGCCACCACGATCCCGATCGTGGTCGCGACCGAGACCGCCGCCGCGGCCACCAGCAGCGCCTCGATGACCCGCTCACCCGGCCGGCGCCGCCCCCGCCGCAGGGACACGCGCTCCGCGGCGGGGGTGCCATCTTGAGCTGTTCGAGCTGCCGTCACATCAGCCCTTCGCCTTGTCCAGCGCCGCGCCGAGCTCGGCCTTCTGCGCAGCGGTCAGGGGTACGTACCGTGCCTCCTCGACGATCTCGTCGATGTGCCCGGCATAGAACTCGACGAAACTGAGCACCTGCGGCTTGCTGGCCATCGCCTGGTTGCTCACGTAGATGTACAGCGGGCGGGACAGTGGCCGGTACGAGCCGTCCTGCGCGGCGGCGACGCTCGGCGCGACGCAGCCGCCGCCCCCGTCGACCTTGACGGCCTTCAGCTTGTCCGCGTTCTCCTCGAAGTAGGTGAACCCGAAGTAGCCCAGCCCGCCGGTGGACCCGGCCACGCCCTGGACCAGCACGTTGTCGTTCTCCGACGCGGTGTAGTCGGCGCGGCTGCGGTCCTCCTTGCCGTTGACGGCGGCGGTGAAGAAGTCGAACGTGCCGGAGTCGGTGCCCGGGCCGAAGAGGTCCAGCCGCTGGTCCGGGAAGGACGGGTCGACCTCCTTCCAGCTGCGCACCTTCGAGCCCTGGTCCCAGACCTTCTTGAGCTGGGCCGTGGTGAGGCACTCGGCCCAGGTGTTCGCCTTGTTGACCACCACGGTGAGCGCGTCGTTGGCCACCACCAGCTCGGTGTAGCCGATGTTGGCGGCGGCGCACGCCGCCTTCTCGCTGTCCTTGATCGGGCGTGATGCGTTGGAGACGTCGGTCTCGCCCTTGCAGAACTTCTCGAAACCCCCGCCGGTGCCGGAGGTGCCCACGGTGATGTTCACCTTGGGCTCCTCCTCGCGATAGATGTCCGCGGCCGCCTTGCTCAACGGCGCCACCGTGCTCGACCCGTCCACCAGCACCGAGCCGGCGAGCCCGCCGGCCGCGCCGCCGTCGCCGCCACAGCCGGCGAGCGCGGCGGAAACGGTGAGCGCGAGTGCGGTGAGGACGGCGCCTGCGGCGACCGGCCGCGAAAGCGCGTTGCGGTTCACCCCGTGACTGCCTCTCTGTCCGTGGGCCTGCGGTCCGTTCCAGGCCCGACAGGGCCGAAGGTAGGAGCGGCAGGTTGCCGGCCTGCCGGCCCTTCGTGAACGATGCGTGAACACGCAGGTGCATCCTGCTAAATAGCGATCTTGGCGGATGTGCGCGTGGGGCCTGCGATGAGCCGGTTTCGTGCTGGTGAGCTAGGGGTTGCCGAGGCGGGCGACGCTGACCAGGGCCCGCGCTGTGAGATGGGCGACCCGGCGCAGCTGGCCGTCGGCCAGCCGCCAGGAGAGCAGCCACTGACCGGCCCCGATCAGGAGCGTGCCCGGGTCCAGCCAGCCCAGCACCGCCGGCCGCCCCTCGGTGACCGCCTCCGGCCCTGCCGCCAGCGCCCGGCGTACGGTGCCGGTGGCGAGGTCGATGACGACGGACGCGGACAGGGCGGCCGGCCCGCCCGGCAGCGTCAGCGCCTGGGCGTCGCAGTCGCGCGCGGCTGAGCCGTTGTACCGGAAGCCGGGGCCCACCCAGGGGCCGATCCAGCCGGTCCGGTCACCGCTGACCGGGGTGACGACCGGGACGACCACGTCCGAGCCCGAGCGCTGGTAGCGGCGCACCCGGGCTGGTGCGGTCGCCGGCTCGCCGACGGGCAGCAGCTCTGCCACCTGCGAGGCGAGGGACACCGGCACCTGGACCGGGCCGACCGGCGAGCCGGTGGGCGTGGGCGGGCCGGCCGGTGCGACTGTCCCCCCGGTCCGGCCGTGGTCGGTGAGCGCGTGCCGGGCGTCCACTGTGGTCTCGGTCGCCACGCCGGTGACCACGTCCAGCACTGCGGCGCCGCGCGAGCCGCCGGCGAGCAGGGTCCGCGGGCCGAGCCACACCGCGCCGGAGACCCGGAACCGGAACGGGAACCGGTGCACCTGGGCGGTGTGCAGGTCAGCGACGAGGACACCGGTGCTGTCCGGGAACGCCGCCCACTCGCCGGTCGGCGCCAGCGCTGCCCGCGTGGTTGTCGGGCCGGTGCGCGTCGTCGCCCCGATGTCGGCGAGCAGCGGGTCGTCCAGCTCGCGGACCCCGCCGTCGTCGGCGAGGACCCGCGGCGGGCTGTCGCTGAGCACGAAGAGCGCCAGGGCCCGGCGGACCGGCCGCTGCGACAGCCGGGCGGTCGAGCCGAGGTCGATCACTGCCGGCAGCGCCGTCGCGCGCTGCGGCAGGTCCACCCAGGTGGCGGGTGGCGGCAGCACGTCCACCCAGCCGGGCAGCCCGGCCGCTTCGGAAGGCGGGGTGACGGGCTCTGGAACGGCCGGTATCTCGCGGGGCACCAGGACACCGGCGAGGAGCACCGCGGCGACCCCTACCGCAAGGTAGCCCCAGCGCCGCCGGGTGCGCCGGGCCGCGCCCCACGCGGCGGCGGCGAGCTGGGCTGGTGGCGGCCCGGGCAGCCGGGCCGGACCCGGTCCGTAGTCCCCGTGCCGAAGCAGGCTCAGGTCAACGGCGGGTGCGCCGGGGTCGGCCGCCTCGCGCCGCCAGGCCGTCGCCTCCCGCATGAAGATCCGGTCGAGGTACGCGTCCGCGCCGCCGCCCGTGGCCTCGTCACCGCCGTGGCGCAGCCGGGGCCAGCGCAGCGCCACGGCGCTGAACAGCTCGCTGGCGAAGGACTCGGCGAGGCGGTCGTTGCCGGTCAGGGCGTGCGCGGCCAGCCGCACGCCGGGAGCGCGCCGGGCCACGAACGCGACGAAGTCCGCCGGCGGGGCGCTGCCGTCCCTTGCCATCTGCGACCTCCTCGGCGCACCGCGGGCATGTCTATCCGGTACGGCGGAAGCTCACGTCAGTCGACCAGCGGGCGAAACCCAGCCGGCAGTAGAGGCCGGTCGCCCGGGTGTTCGCCTCGTCCACATAGAGCATGGCCTGGTCGAGACCTTGCGAACGCAGGTGGCGCAGGCCGGCCAGGGTGAGCGCGGCGCCGAGGCCCAGCCCGTGCGCCTGCGGGTCGACACCGAGCACGTACACCTCCCCGATCGGCTCGTGCTGGTGCGGCGCCGCCCCGTCCGGCAGGGGATGGGTGTGCACCTCTCCGTGCACCTTGGTCCAGTGGAACCCGAGCAGCTCCCCGGTGCGCTCGGCGAGCAGGAAACCGGCCGGGTCGAACCACGGCTCGGCCATCCGCACGTGAAGGTCGTGCAGGGTCCACCGGCCCTGGTCCGGGTGGTCGGCGAAGGCCCGGGCGTTGACGCGTACCCAGGCCTGCTCGTCCTCGCCCGGGCGGAACGCCCGGATCACCACGCCGTCCGCGAGCTGCGGCGGGGGGATCGGCGCGTAGAGCGAGCGGCGCATCTGCCACAGCACCCGGGCCCGCTCGAAGCCCAGGCGCAGCGCCAGCGCGTTGGCCGAGGGGTGGTCGCCGTGCGCCCACAGCCGCAGCCGGCCCGCCGGGTCGCTCTCCCGGGCGATCTCGATCGCGGCCGTGACCAGGGCGCGGCCGAGCCCCTGGCGCCGGTGCATCGGGTGCACGACCAGCTCGGCCGAGGGACCGTCCACCTCGTCCGTCGTGTCCACATGGGCGTAGCCGACGAGGGTCCCGGACGGGTCGCGGCTCAGCAGGTGCACCGCGGCCGGCTCACCACCGTGCCGCACGTGCAGCACCACGTGCTCGGAGAGCGGGTACGCCCCGTCCGCGTCCCCGGCCGACCGGGCCAGCTCCAGCACCTCGCGGACATCGGTGCGGGACAGGTGGCTGGTGCGCCCCACCGCGCGGGTCACCCGTGGCGTCGCCGTCAGGTCCCCGGTCACCCACTCACGGTACCGTTCCCGGGGTTACCCGGGCAGATCAGCGAACCGGCGTGCGTACCGCCCGCTCGGCCTCTGGCAGCTGCCGCGCCGAGGGCGGCACCACGAACTTGTAGCCGACCTGGCGCACCGTGCCGATCATCGACTCATACTCGGAACCCAGCTTGGCGCGCAGCCGCCGGACGTGGACGTCGACGGTACGGGTGCCGCCGAAGTAGTCGTACCCCCAGACCTCGCGCAGCAGCTGGTCCCGGGTGAACACCCGCCCCGGATGCTGGGCGAGGAACTTGACCAGCTCGAACTCCTTGTAGGTGAGGTCCAGCGGGCGGCCCTTGAGCCGGGCGGCGTAGGTGTCCGGGTCGATGACCAGCTCGCCGGCGCGGATCAGCCCGCCCGCCCCGGCGGTCGTGCCGGCCACCCGGCCGGCGGCCAGGCGCAGCCTGGCCTCCACCTCGGCCGGGCCGGCGCCGGTCAGCACGATGTCGTCGGTGCCCCAGTCGGCGTGGACCGCGGCCAGGCCGGCCTCGGTCACCACGGCGAGCAGCGGCACCCCGGGACCGGTGGCGCGCAGCAGGCGGCAGGTGGCCCGGGCCTCGGCGAGCTCGGTCCGGGCATCGACAAGGACCACGTCGGGGCTGGGCGGTTGCAGCAGCGTGCCCACGTCCCGGGTGGCGCAGCGCGCCGAGTGGGTCAGCAGGTCGAGCGCGGGAAGCACGTGGGCCGGCGGCACGGTGGGTGCGACCGCCAGAATCAGGACCTCCACCCGTCACCTCCGTCACGGTGCCGCCGCACCCCGGGTGCTCGCACAGCGTGGCCCGACGGCGCTGACGGGTGGACACCGGCCTTTTCCTGCGGGCTCCCGGCGGTCAAGCGTGACAATACCTGAGCGCTGACCTGCCGGAACGGGATCGCACCAGGGCGGCGTGCCGGGCCCGGCCCGCTCTGGCACGATCGGTGCGTGTTCCCCTCCGCACCCCCGCCAGACAGCGGTGACCGGCCCGCGCGAGCCGGCCGGCCCGGTCGCGGGACCGCTCCCCGCGACTCCCGGTACGGCCCTGGCCGAGAGGGGGCGCCCCGCGCACCGCGGGAGGGCGGCGCAGGGCGCGACCGCGCTCCCCGCGACGCCGGCCCGCGCGAGCCGGGCGCGCGCGACGCGGGTCCGCGCCGCGAGCCCGGCAGCCGGTACGGGGCTGCGGGCCCGGACCGGGACCCGCTCGACGGCCTGTTCGAGGAGGGCCGCGAGCGGCCCGCCGGCCGGCGCGGCCAGCGCGGTCCGGGCGGGCTCGGTGGTGACCCGGGGCGCCGTGGGCCGGGCTCGCCACCCGGTGCCGGACCGACCGGGGACCCGGTGCCCGTACGCCGGCTGCTCTCGCTCGGCATCGCCGGCTTCGCCGGCCTGCTCGCGGTCGGCCTGATCTTCGGCGCGCAGACGTCCGGCCCGGGCGCGGCCCGGGTGCCGTACGCCTCCGTGATCTTCGGGGTGCAGGTCCTCTTCGTGCTCGCCTGGACGGTGGCGGTGCGCCCGCCGGCGCCGCGCGTCGTGGCCGTGGTGGGGCTGGTCACCGCCCTCGCCGCGGACGTGGCGGCGGTGTGGCCGGAGGAGGCCACCGCGGCGGCGATCGGGTATGTGGCCGCGGGCGGCTTCGTCGCCGGCGTGCTCGGGCAGCTCAGCCGCGCGCCAGGCCGGGTCCGGGTGACCGAGTCGCTGGGCACCAGCCTGGTGGTGGTGATCGGTGTCGTCGCGTTCGCGATGCTCATCGTGTTGACCCGGCTGCCACTGGGTACACAGGCGATTGTGGTGACGATGGCGGCGACCGGGGTGAGCCTGATGGTGGCGCGGGTGACCGACGCCATCGTGCCGTACCCCCGGCTCGCCCCGAGCGTGCCGCGCGGCGCCGCCGGCATCGTCGTCGGCGCCATGTGCGGCACCCTCGCCGCCGCCCTCCTGGGCAGCCTGATCGTGGAGTTCAACCCCCAGAAGGGGGCACTGGTCGGCCTGGTCGCCGCCCTCGCCGCCGTGCTCGCGGACCTTGCCGTGGGGTACGCCGAGGCGGGCCGCGTGCTGGCGGGTGAGCCCGGGGCGCTGTGGCTGGCCCGGCACCTGCAGGGCCCCCTCGGCGGTTTCGCGCTCGCCGCACCGGCGGCGTACGTGATCAGCGTGATCTTTCTCGTGCCGAACTTCTAGTCCCGCCTTTGTGAGGGGAGGCCATCGTGGCCCGAGGCCGCAGGCGGCTTGGGATCTCGCTGCTGGTGTTCCTGCTCGTGCTGGGCGGGCTGCTCGTCGCCGCCGACCGGGCCGGTGCCTGGGCCGCCGAGCGGACCCTCACGGAGAAGGTCTCCAGCGAGATCAGGGAGATGAAGATCTCCAGCTCCGAGCCGGAGGTCGGCGTCGGCGGCTTCCCCTTCCTCACGCAGGTCGTCGACGGCAACTACGAGGACATCCGCATCGTGCTGCGGGACGTGTCCCGGGGCGGCCTGGTGCTGCCCGAGCTCGACGTGCACGCCCGGGACGTGAAGGCGGAGCTGAACACGCTGATGTCCGGCGAGGGCGAGGTGGTGGCCCGGCGGATCGTGGGCACGGCGACCATCGGCTACGCGAGCATCCGGGCGCTGTTCGACCAGCCCGGGATCGAGCTGTCCGAGCAGAACGGCAAGCTGCGGCTGCGGCTGCCGGTCGACGTCTACGGCCAGCAGCTCACCGCGGTGGCGACCGGCCAGATCACCAGTGCCGGCGGCCGGGTGCGGCTGGCGGTCACCGACATCCGGGCCGAGGGGCTGAACCTGGGGTCCCAGGCGCAGGCGTTCCTGGACCAGTACAAGCGGCGGCTGGCGCTGGACGTCGCGCTGCCGCCGCTGCCGTTCCGGCTGAAGGTCGAGGGGGTCCAGGTACGGCCGGAGGGGCTGGCCGTCACGGCCTCGGCGCAGCAGGTGCCGCTCTCCGGCGGCGCCACGCTGCCCGGCCAGTAGACCGGTCCCGGTCCGCCTGGCCGCCGCGGGCGATCCTGGGCCGGATCGGCTAGCCAGTGTTAGGCTGCCCAACCATGGGCAAGGTGCTCACCAAGCGGCGCGCGGTCGACCTGTGCCGTGTGGCCACCTGCCTGTGTCGCCGCCCCTGACGGCGGCGACGCCTGCGCCTGCGCCTGCCCTAGGCAGCCCGCTCTCCGCGCGCTGCGGCGCCGCCCGACGCATCCGGTACCCGTCGGTCGTCTTCAGGAGCATCACTTGCCTCATCTCAACGGACCCCGGCCCAGCACTCGGCTGGCCGTGCCGGGTCCGGCCATAACCCGGTGCCGCGCCGGCACGCCCCGGCCCGCCTGCCCGGACCCATCCCGCTCGACCACCTCGGCACACCCGCCGGAAGGAGCGCATCCATGAGCCGTGACACCGCCCTCGTCTCCGCAGACTGGGCCGAGAAGAGCCTCGGCGCGCCCGGCGTCGTCTTCGTCGAGGTGGACGAGGACACCTCGGCGTACGACGCGGGCCACCTGCCCGGCGCCGTGAAGCTGGACTGGAAGAAGGACCTCCAGGACCCGGTGCGCCGTGACTTCGTGAACAGGTCCCAGCTCGAGGCGCTACTGTCCGCCAAGGGCATCGGCAACGACGACACCGTGATCCTCTACGGCGGCAACAACAACTGGTTCGCCGCGTACGCCTACTGGTACCTCAAGCTCTACGGGCACCGCGACGTGCGGCTGCTGGACGGCGGCCGGAAGAAGTGGGAGCTGGACAACCGTCCACTCACGACAGACCCGGTGTCCCGGCCGCGCACCAGCTACGTGGCCCACGAGCAGGACCGCTCCATCCGGGCGTTCCGGGACGAGGTGCTCGCGGCCATCGGCGCCAAGAACCTGGTGGACGTGCGCTCCCCGGACGAGTACGCCGGCCGCCTGCTCGCCCCCGCCCACCTGCCCCAGGAGCAGGCGCAGCGGGGCGGGCACATCCCCACCGCGCTGAGCGTGCCATGGAGCAAGGCGGCCAACGAGGACGGCACCTTCAAGTCCGACGACGAGCTGCGGACGCTCTACACGGGTGCCGGCCTGGACGGGTCCCGGTCCACGATCGCCTACTGCCGGATCGGGGAGCGCTCCTCGCACACCTGGTTCGTCCTGCACGAGCTGCTCGGCCACGACGATGTCAAGAACTACGACGGCTCCTGGACCGAGTACGGCTCGCTGGTGGGCGTGCCGGTCGCGGTCGGCGACGAGCCGGGGGAGGCGACATGAGCACGACTGCTGGACCTGGTGCCACGGCTGCCGCCGCCGCCGCTGCCGGCTGCGGAGCGCCGGACCAGGCGACCGCCCTGCCGGCCGGTGTGGACCTGGCGAAGGAGACCGTCATCGCCGGCGTCGTCACGGCGGCGGAGAGCGGTGAGCCGGTGCCCGGGGCGTACGTCCGGCTGCTGGACCGCGACGGCGAGTTCACCGCCGAGGTGGTCACGTCGCCGGCCGGACAGTTCCGGTTCTTCGCCGCACCCGGCTCGTGGACCGTACGGGTGCTCTCCCGGGCCGGTGCCGGCGCCGCCTCGGTGACCGCGGAGCGTGGGGTCACCGAGGTGGCCGTGCCGGTGGCGGCGGACTGAGACTGGTCCTCCCCCCAACCGCACTGGCGGGCGGTTGGGGGGAGCGACCTCCTGCGGCTGCCAGGGCAGCCCTAGACCTGCGGCTGGGCGATGTTGACCATCCAGGCCACGCCGAACCGGTCCACGCACATGCCGAACTCGTCGCCCCACATCTGCTTCTCCAGGGGGACGGTCACGGTGCCGCCGTCGGACAGCTTCTCCCAGTAGCCGTGCAGCTCGTCGGCGTCGTCCCCGCTCACGCTCACCGAGATGTTGGTCCCCGGGCGGTATTCGGTGCCGGTCGGGGTGTCGGCGCCCATGAGCGTGAACCCGCTGGGCGTCTCGAGCATGGCGTGCATGATCTTCTTGGCGTCCGGGGAGTCCTGTGCACCGAGCTCACCGAAGGTGTTCATCGTCAGGTTGCCGCCGAACACGCGCTCGTAGAACTGCATGGCCTGCCGAGCGTCGCCGTTGAAGCTGATGTACGGGTTGAGGCGGGATGCCACCGGATTCTCCTTCCATGAAACGAAGTTCCGTCTTGCAGACTAGCCTCGGGCACCTCTGCCGGCCGCGTTATCGCCGGATCGCTCTGTCAGGTGCCGAGGCTCTTCCCGGTGGCTGCGGCCCGCGGGTTGCTGGCGAGCATGGCGCAGAACAACGCGCCCTGCTCGATCGCGTCGTCCAGCGCCACATGGCTGTGCGGGGAGCTGCCGAACCAGCCACGAGGCATGGTGCGCTTGGGCGTCGCGCGGTACCCGGTGCCGAGCAGGGCCATGGCGTACGTCTTGATGTCCAGCGCGGAGTGGGAGAACGGGCTCGACCCGGCGAACCGGATCAGGTACCAGTAGACGAACATGAAGTCGAACGCGGCGGGGTAGCCGACGAACACCGGTCGCCCCGGTAGCTCATCGAGCCAGGTCTTGTAGCGGGCCATCGCGGCCGCCGGGTCCTGCTGGTCGGTCCGGCACGCCGCCCAGGCCTGTGGCTGGGTCGCCCACCACGCCATGGTGGCCGGGTGGCCGCACGCGCCGGGGAGCGCGACAAGGTTCGCGGTGAACGTGGCCAGCAGCTCCTTGCCCGCGGTGTACGCCGCCGAGGCGAAGCTCAGCATCGAGTGGGGTCCCGGGATCGGACCGTCCGTCTCGACGTCCGTGCTGACATAGATCTCCGACCGTTCCACGCCCGCACCGTACGGTATCCATACCGCGGCGGTGCCGTCAGTCCTGCGGTCCCAGCAGGCTCCGGAACGGTCGGTCTGCGGCCTATGACGGCTGGGCTTCGGTGGCGGTTGTGACCAGCTGCTGCACAGCTTGCCCCAGCTGTCGGGCCTGCGTGACCGAGAAGAGGAACAGAAGCGGGTCGGTGTCGCCGTCCGAGTGCAGCTCAGCGGCGAGCATGACCGGGTTTCTGGGTGGCTGCCACAGGTACAGGCGCGTGTTGGTGAGGCTTGGGTGGTGGCCCTGCTCGATGGTGACGGTGACGCCGCTGTGCGCGGCGTCTGGGGAGTGGGAGCGGGTGCACCAGGTGGGATGGGCTTCGGCCGGGCCAGTGTGGGGGGCCTCCCATGCCTGCCGTGTGGCTCCGAGGCCGGCGTTCAGCAGCGCCGTGCGGACTGCGGCCACATCGCGGGCCTGTTCCTGGACCAGGTCTGCGTAGCGGGCGAGCACCGCCGCGGCGGTCTGCCTGCCCTTGGCGCTTTCGGTCAGCACGCCGTCGTACATCTCCTGCTGCTCGGCGGTGAGTCGGTCTCGCGGGTGGGTGGCCAGAGTCGGCACGGATCATCAGTCCTTTCCAAAACGAAGGATCCGCCGGCCACGGCTCGGCGGCTGGCATGTCTGGTGCGGAGGATGCATCCAGGCTGGCCAGTCCCAGCCAAGCGGGGAATGTCCGGGCGGGGCACTAACGGTGCAGGTCTGGTGCCACACGCGTGGCTACGATCTTCGGTACTGGCGGCATGGCCGGGAAGGACACGCGATGACCACGGTGACGACGTGGACCGGCTGGGAGGCGAACGCTCTTCGTAAGGCGTTGCGGATGAGCGTGACCGACTTCGCCGAGCATCTGGGCGCGGCGCGGCGGACCGTGGCGAAGTGGAGCAGCCGAGGTCGCGACGTTCAGCTGCGTACGGAGATGCAGGCGGCGCTGGACACCGTGCTGGCACGGGCATCTGGAGAGGTTCACGAGCGCTTCGAGCAGCTTCGCGGCGCTGGCACTGGCGGTGCACTGATGGCCCTCTCGGATGCCCGCGCGGTCCTGGGCATCGAGTCCGCGGTCGATACTGGTGGGGGCGGGCAGAGTGGCCTTGGCCAGGATGGTGCCGTGCAGCGCAGGGAGCTTCTGACGAACGTGACGGTGGGCGGCGTGGCTGCCGTTCCGGCTGTGACGCGTCTGCTCGACGCCCTGCTTTCGGCGGACCGCCGCGCTGTTAATGCCGCCGTACTGCCATCCGTGCAGCGTCTTGGCGCAGCGGTCGCGGCGGCGAAGGGCGACTACCAGGCTTGTCGTTACGAAAGCGTTCTCGACCGCCTCGGGACGCTCCTGCCGGCCTTCGTCGCGGCAAGGTCACAGGTGGCCGGTGACGAGCGGTTCCAGCTCGAGGTGCTCGCTGCTGATCTGTATCACGTGGTGGGTAGCGTGCTGCTCAAGTTTGGTGACCATGCGATGGCGCTAGTGGCGGCTGAGCGCAGCACCCGGTGCGGGTTGGACAGCGGGGACTCTGTCGCGGTCGGCGCCAGTGCGCGGATCATGACCCATGCGCTGATGAGCAACGGCCACACCCGCCGGGCGCTCGACCTGGCGCAGGCTGGCGCCGCGGCTCTGGAACGGGCGACCCGGCTCGGTTCTGCGGACTCCGTGGCGGTCTACGGGGCGCTCCTGCTGCGCGGGGCGATGGCCGCTGCCCGGTCTGAGGATCGGGATGCCGCCGGGGCCATGCTCGATGAGGCGGAGCGGGCCGGTGCCCGGTTGGGCCACGACGGCAACGACCGGTGGACCGGCTTCGGTCCCAACAATGTGCTACAGCACCGGGTCCACATCGCGCTAGCCCTCGGCGACGCCGGTACAGCGGTCGCTTTCGCCCGGCAGGTGCAGCTGGACAAGTTTGCTCTCGCGGAGCGGAAAGCATCGCTGTTTGTCGACGTGGCGCGGGCGTACACGCAATGGGGCCGCCATGAGCAGGGGCTGTCAGCGCTGCGGGCCGCGTACCGTATCGCGCCGGAGGAGGTCCGTTCGCGGCCGGCGGTGCGCCGTGTCGTTGGCGACCTGGCGGCCCTGTCCCGAGGTCACGTACGCGCCCACGTGGCTGACTTCGCCACCACCGTGGGGGTCCGCCTGTGAGGGGAGGCCACCTGCAGATCGTCGCCTGTGGCGCCGGACCCGCGACCGACATCAGCCGGTTGGTCGAGGCCGCCCGTGAGCGGTCGTGGACGGCGGCGGTGACCGCGACAGCGAGCGCGTTGGCCTTCATCGACGTACCGGCGGTCGAGGAGCTGACCGGGAGCCCGGTGCGTACCTCGTACGACGCCTCGGGCAAGGGCCGGCGGATGCTGCCGACGGTGGATGCCCTGGTCGTCGCGCCGGCCACGTACAACACGGTGAACAAGCTCGCCCTCGGTATCGCCGACACCTACCCGTTGACCTCGGTCGCCGAGCTGGTCGGACGCGGTGTCCCGACCGTGGTGGTGCCGTTCGTCAACGCGGCGCTGGCCGCCCGTACCCCGTTCCAGCGCGCGGTCGCCAGCCTGCGTACGGAAGGCGTTCGCGTGCTGTGCGGTCCAGGCGATGGCTGGGAGCCGCATCCGCCCGGTACCGGCGCGGACCAGCAGGCGGTGTTCCCCTGGTGGGTGGCGTTCCAGACTGCCGAGGAGATGGCTGGGCGGCGAGTGCACCGCTGATGCACAGCTAGGACATTTCCTGCTGCCACTTTCATTCTAGTGGTGGGACAACCCGGCTGGATCGGCCCGGATGCTGATTTCCCTTCCCTGACCTGTACATATGCTCGTCGGGACCCAGGCTGGCAGGAACCGGGGGGAGCACTGTGCCCGACGTCAGAACGCAGGAGATCGCCGCCGAGCAGCAGGTCGTCGACCGGGTCTACGAGCGGCTCGAAGGGATGCGGGCGCAGGCGAATGCGCTCGCCGGCGAGGGTCACCGCAGGGCGGCGACCGGCCCGGTCACCGGGTTGGTGGAGCGTGACGCGATGGTCTACCGCGCCGCGACGCAGCTGCGGGCGCTTGACGCCGAAGCGGAAGGCCTCGTGTTCGGCCGGCTCGACCTCGACGACGGCGAGACGTACCGCATCGGGCGGCTGGGCGTGCGTGACGGGCTGGAACCGCTCCTGGTCGACTGGCGGGCGCCCGCCGCCGAACCCTTCTACCGGGCCACCTCGGGAGAGCCGCTGGGCGTGGTGCGCCGCCGGGTCATCATCTGCCGGGGCCCGAAGGTCATGGACCTCGACGACGATGTGCTGTCTCCTGACGACGCCGGCGACCTGCGGGTGCTCGGTGAGGGGGCGCTGCTGGCCGCGCTGCGGCGGTCCCGCGGTCCGCACATGCGCGACATCGTCACGACCATCCAACGCGAGCAGGACGCGGCCATCCGGGCGCCGGCGCGGGGCGTCACCGTCATCACCGGCGGGCCGGGGACCGGCAAGACCCAGGTCGCGCTGCACCGGGCGGCGTACCTGCTCTACACCGACCGGGCGCGGCTGACCGGCGGGCGGATCCTGGTGGTGGGCCCCTCGACGGTGTTCACCAACTACATCAGCCGGGTCCTTCCCTCGCTCGGGGAGGACAGCGTGCACCTCCGCTCACTCGGCGAGCTCGTCGAGGGAGTGACCGCCACCCGTCGCGACCCGCCGGATGTCGCGCGGGTGAAGGGCAGCGGTCGCATGCGGGAGGTGCTGACCGAGCTGATGTGGCAGGCGCCGCCGGCGGCCCCGGACCGGCTACGACTGGTGTACGCGGGACAGGTGCTCACGCTCGGAGCGGACGACCTGGCGGAGGCGCGCCGTCGCGTACGCAGCCGGTGCGAAGCGACTGGAACGGTGCCCAACGCCGCACGCACGGCCGCCGCCGCGGTCCTTCTGGACGCGTTATGGGCCAGGGTGGACGGCCGGCATCTCGACCGGCACCTGTTCGCCGAAGAGGTCGGTGACCGCGACGAGCTCCACCGGTTCCTACAGGCATGGTGGCCCGCGCTGACACCGGCGAAGGTGCTTTCGTGGCTCGCCGACACCGCGCGGGTGGTCGGCCTGGACGCCGGGGCGGCCGGGACGCTGGCCGCGTCGTACCGGGGCAGGTCCGGCTGGTCCGTGGACTCCGGCTGGTCCGTGGACTCCGGCTGGTCCGTGGACGACGTGCCGCTGCTCGACGAGCTGGCCGAGCTGCTCGGCGCCCCGCCCGCCGCGCCGAAGGCACCCGAGCCCGAGTGGCGCCTGCGTGAGCTGACCACCGGCACCCGGCACGTGGCGACCTTCGTCCTCGGCTGCGGTCTGCGGGACGGGTGGGAGCTGTACGCGCCCGGACACCCGACCCCGATCGCCCTCGCCGGGCCGACGGTCGACAACGACGCGGTCGTGGTCGCCAAACGCTGGGCCGAAAAGGTCATCCTCCGGGAAGGCCACCGGGTGGTCGGTTGGACCGACGGCTTCGACCCGCACGGCGAGGAGGGCTACGTGCCGGTGCTGGCCGAGCCGCTGCCGGTTGCGGAGGCCGATGACGACCCGCCTGCCGAGGACCCCTACCTGCACGTGATAGTCGACGAGGCCCAGGACCTGTCTCCGATGGAGTGCCGGATGATCGCCCGCCGCACCGAGTACGCGTCGATGACCGTCGTCGGCGACCTCGGGCAGGCGACGCATCCGCTCGCGGCCGGTTCGTGGTCGCAGCTGCTCACCCGGCTCGGCAAGCGCGAGGCCCGGACGCTGGAGCTGCACACCGGGTACCGGGTGCCCGAGGTCATCGCGGACTACGCGGCTCGGGTCCTCGCCCCGGGGATCGCGCCGACGCGCTCGTACCGGCCCGGCGGCACATTGTCGGTGCGGCAGGTCGACGACCTGCACGCCGCGGTCCGGGAAGCGGTCCGGCAGGCTCCGCGGGACGCGACCATCGCCGTCATCGCCACCGACGACGCGGCGGAAGATCTCGCCCCGCTCATCGACGTGCCCGACATCGCCGTGGTGCCGGCCAGCTTGGTCAAGGGCCTGGAGTACGACCATGTCATCGTGGTGGAGCCGGCCGACATCGTCGCCGCCGAACCTCGTGGCCGCAACCGGCTGTACGTCGCGCTGACCCGAGCCGTCGCGGGTCTGGTCGTCCTTCACCAGCAGCCGCTGCCCGCCGCCCTGCGCGGCTGATGCCGACCTGGGCTCCTCTCGCTAAGGATGATCATTGCTGTCGTGCTCGCCGCGGCGGTGTTGCATGCCGGCTGGAACGCGATCGTCAAGGCGTCGCCGGACCGCATGGCGACGATGGCTCGCTCGAGCCTGGTGGGTGTGGTCCTCCTCCTGGCCGGGGTCTG
>DASSUC010000083.1:0-5305 GCA_035707405.1 Micromonosporaceae bacterium
CGGGAACACCAGCACCGGACCGGCCCCGTACCCACCGGCCACACCCGACACCACCGCCGGACCCACCTCACCAGCAGCCACCGCCCGCACCCCGGCCAGCAGCTGCTCACGAGTCCCACCGACGACCACCGCCCGGTGCTCGAACACCGACCGGGTAGCCACCAGCGACCACCCCACATCCACCGGCGACACCCCGGCGTCGGCCTGCACCCGAGCCAGCAACGCCGCCGCCTGGCCCCGCAGCGCCGCACCACCACGCGCCGAGACCACCCACGGCACCACCCCGGCCGGCGCGGCCGGCCCGACCGGCCCGGTCAGCCCGGCCGGCTCGGCCGGCTCGGCCGGCTCGGCGGCCGGGGGTGGGGCCTGCTCCAGAACCAGGTGCGCGTTGGTCCCGCTGATACCGAACGAGGACACCGCAGCCCGCCGCGGCCGGCCATACCCAGGCCACTCGACCCGCTCGGTCAACAGCCGCACCGCACCGCTGTCCCAGTCCACAAACGGGGTCGGCTCGTCGATGTGCAGCGACGCCGGCAGCACCCCGTGCCGCATCGCCATCACCATCTTCACCACACCCGCCACACCCGCCGCGGCGTGGGTGTGCCCGATGTTGGACTTGACCGAGCCGAGCCACAGTGGACGCCCCGCCGGCCGACCCTGCCCGTACGTGGCCAGCAGCGCCTGCGCCTCGATCGGGTCACCCAGCTTGGTGCCCGTCCCGTGCGCCTCCACCGCGTCCACCTCGGTGACCGACAGCCCGGCGCTCGCCAACGCCTGCCGGATCACCCGCTCCTGCGCGACATCGTTGGGTGCGGTCAAGCCGTTGCTCGCGCCGTCGGAGTTGACGGCTGAGCCCCGGACAACCGCAAGGATCCGGCGGCCGTTGCGCCGCGCGTCCGACAGGCGCTCCAGCAGCACCATGCCGACGCCTTCGGAGAACCCCGTGCCGTCCGCACCCGCCGCGAACGCCTTGCACCGGCCGTCCGGGGACAGCGCGCGCTGGCGGGAGAACTCCGTGAACATGATCGGGGTGGCGAGCGCGGTCACGCCCCCGGCCAACGCCAGCGTGCACTCGCCCTGCCGCAGCGCCTGGCACGCCAGGTGCATCGCCACGAGGGAGGCCGAGCAGGCGGTGTCCACCGTCACCGCCGGCCCCTCCAGGCCGAACGTGTACGCCACCCGGCCCGACACCAGGCTGGTCAAGCTGCCCGTGGTGGCGTGGCCCTCGAACCCCTCAGGTATCCGCGGCATGCGGGACAGGTAGTCCTCACTGGACACTCCCGCGTACACCCCGGTCCGGCTGCCCCGCAGTGCGGCGGCGCTGATGCCCGCCCGCTCGAACGCCTCCCACGCGGTCTCCAGCACCAACCGCTGCTGCGGGTCCATCGCCAGCGCCTCACGCGGGCTGATCCCGAAGAACCCGGCGTCGAACCGGTCCGCGTCGTACAGGAACCCGCCTGCCCGGGTGTAGCTCGTACCCGGGCGGTCCGGGTCCGGGTCGTACAACGCGGCAAGGTCCCAACCCCGGTCGACCGGAAACTCCCCGATGGCGTCCCCACCCGAGACAACCAGCTCCCACAGCTCCTCCGGCGAGGCCACCCCGCCCGGGAACCGGCACGCCATACCGACCACGGCCACCGGCTCCCGCGACAGCTCCTCCACCTCACGCAGGCGCTCACGGGTGTCGTGCAGGTCGGCGGAGACGCGCTTGAGGTACTCGACCAGTTTCTCTTCGTTCGCCATCACGCCACCCCAAGCAGGTTTTCGACGAAGTCGAGAACCTGGTCTGTTGACGCGGACCGCAGCTGCTCCGCAACGCTGGCCTCGTCGGCCGGGCGGTGCGCCGCCTTCCACCTCGCCAGCAGGCTCTCCAGCCGGGCCGTGACCACGCGGGAGTCGCCGTTCTCCGGGGCCACACCGGACAGGGCGCTCTCGAGCCTGGCCAGTTCGTCGAGGATCGAGTCCATCCGGTGCTGGTCGGAAGGAGCGGCGGCCCCGGAGGACAGCCGTTGCAGAAGGTGGTCCGCGAGGCCCTTGGGGCTCGGGTACCGGAAGATGAGGGCCGCCGGCAGGCGCAGGCCGGTGGCTGCGGCGAGCCGGTCACGCAGCTCGACAGCTGTCAGGGACTCGAAGCCCAGCTCCTTGAAGCTGGCGTCGGCGCGCATCGCATCGGGGTCGTTACGGCGCAGCACCGTGGCGGCGTGGCGGCGGACCAGGTCGAGCACCACACGGTGCCGCTCGTCCGCGGAGAGCCCGGCGAGCCGGTCGGCCCAGTCGACGGAGCGCTCACCACCGGCCACCGCGACGCGCCGCCCACGCCGCCCGCCGCTGGGGGTGGTGAGGCCACGCAGGAGGGCCGGCTGACGGTGGACCGGGTGGGCGGCCAGGACGCGGGCGTCCACGTTGACCGCCAGCAGCTGGGGGCCGCCGTGCCGGCAGGCGGCATCGAGCAGACCCACCATCTCCGCACCGGACATCGCGGCGACGCCGCAACGGTCCAGGTGCTCGGGCGGCTGGGTCGGCGGCCCCCAGGCCAGCGAGAGCCCGCGGTGTCCGGTGGCGTGCCGGTGGGCCGCGAGGGCCGCACCGTAGGCGTCAGCGGCGGCCCGGTGGGCGTAGCCGGGGGAGCCGAAGGCGGCGACGGCGTCGGAGAGGACGAGGAACAGGTCGAGCGGCCGGTCCACGGTGGCGGCGTGCAGGTGGTGCAGCCCGGTGGCGTCGGCGGGATCGGCGGCGTGGATCACACCGGTCAGCGGATGCTCCGGGTCAGCTCCTGCGACCAGGCCGGCGACCGCAGCCGCGTCGGTCATGTCCGTTGCGGTGAGTCGTACCTGGGCGCCGAGCCCGCCCAGCCGGGCGACGGCGTCCCGCGCGTCAGGGGCGTGCCCGATGGCTAGTATGAGGTGCTTGACCTGCCAGGCTCGGACGACGTGCTCGGCGACGAGGGTGGCCAGCCCGCCGGCACCACCGATGATGAGCACGGTGCCGTCGGGGTTGACCCCGGGGATGTCGTCCCCGCTCGGGGACAGCGGGGCCAGGCGCGGGACGAGGGCTTGCCCGTCTCTGACAGCCACCTGGGGTTCGCCGCTGCGGTGGGCGTGGGTGAGGGCCTGGCGCGTGACGGCGGCAGCCGGCGGCGTGCCGGGGTCGAGGTCCAGCAGGGTGAACCGGTCCGGGTGCTCGGCCTGGACGCTGCGGACCAGTCCCCATGCCGCGGCGCTGGCCGGATCGATGAGGGCCCGGTCGCCTGTTGACACCGCGTTGCGCGTGACGATGACCAGCTGGGTGCCCACCAGCCTGGGCTCGGCCAGCCAGTCCCGCAGTAACGCCAGCGTGGTGTGTGCCGTGTCCAGGCCGATGGGATCGGTCGGGACGAGGCCGACCAGGACGGCGGCCGGCGACGGAGTGCCGGCGTCGAGCGCCGCGGTCAGCGCGGGCAGGTCCGGCAGGCGGACGGCGCCGGCCGGGTCGGGGTGGGAGTGGTCCTGGCCAAGCAGCACCCAGAGCTGCTCATCGGGGCGGTCGGGCTCGCCCGCTGGCTCGACCGCTGGCTCGGCCGTGGTGAGCGGCAGCGGCGCCCAGGCCACCGTGTAGAGGCGATGCCCGCTCCGGCCGGCGACCGCCGCCCGCAGCTGCTGCCTGGCTGCCGGGCGCATCAGCACCGCATCGGCGGTGAGCACCAACGAGCCGTCCGGGTCGGCCATGACCACCCGGAGCCCGCGTTCGTCCGGACGCCGCCCGTCCATCGACAGCCGGACCCGCACCACGGTGGCCCGGGTGGCCCACAGGCAGACCCCGCTCCAGGTGAACGGCAGCCACACCGCCCCGTCCCCAGCCGGTTCGCCGAGCAGCAGCACCGGGTGCAGCACCGCATCCAGCAGCGCCGGGTGCACACCCATGCCCTCGCCACCACCGGCGGCCTCGGGCAGGCTCACCTCGGCCAGCAGGTCTGACCCGTCCCGCCACACCGCTCGCACACCGGCGAACGCCGGCCCGTACTCATAGCCCGCCGCAGCCAGATGCTCGTAGAAGCCTTCCAGCGCCACCGGCTGCGCACCCGGTCCGGGCCACCGCCCATCCCACCTGTGCCGGGCGTCCGGCTGCGGCCGACCCGTCACCGGGTCGGCTGGCCCGGCACGGAGCACCCCGACCGCGTGGCACATCCAGCCGCCCGCGTCCCCGGCATCCTCCCGGGAGTAGATCCGTACGCCCCGGTGGCCGTCCTTGCCTGGCGCGTCCACGGTCACCTGCACCTGCACGCTCCCGGACGCGGGCAAGGCCAGCGGTGCCTGGAACACGAGCTCCTCCACGCCGTCGCAACCGGCCTCATCGCCGGCCCACAGCGCCCACTCCACCAGCGCCGTCCCCGGCACCACCGCGACGCCCGACATCCGGTGGTCGGCCAGCCAGGGGTATGTGTGCACCCCCAACCGCCCCGTCCACATGAGACCGTCCCCGCTGGCCAGCTCCACCGCACGCCCCAGCACCGGGTGCCCGCCCCCGTCCCCACCCCGACCGCCGGCCAGCCAGAACCACTGCCGCTGGAACGCGTAGGTCGGCAGGTCGACCACCTGCGGCGCCGGGTCGCCTGGGAACCAGCGGGTCCAGTCCACGGGCACTCCGGCGGTGAACGCCTGGGCAAGGGCGCGGGCGAGCTGAGCCTGGTCGCCCTGGTCGCGGCGGAGCGTAGGTACGGTAGCCGCGTCGATGCCCAGCTGTTCGGCTGTTTCCTGGATGCCGAGGGTGAGCACGGGGTGGGTGCTGACCTCGATGAAGATGCGGTGCCCGTGGTCGAGGAGGGTGCGGATGGTGTCGGCGAAGCGTACGGGCTGGCGCAGGTTGGTGACCCAGTAGCCGGTGTCGAGCTCGGCGGCGTCGGTAGCGGCGGTGGTGACGGTGGAGTAGAACGCGACATCTACCGGGGTGGTGTTGGGCGAGATGCCGTGCAGCGCAGCGGTGAGCTCGCCGGTGACCTGGTCGATATCGGGGCTGTGGGAGGCGTAGTCGACGTCGACCGTGCGGGCGCGTAGCCCCTCGGCCTCGGCCGCGGTGACCACCACGGCGACCCGGTCCGGTGGTCCGGACACCACGGTGGAGCAGGCCCCGTTGACCGCGGCCACCACCACGCCGCCGGCCCGCTGCCCCAACCCGGCCAGCAGCCCGGCGACCCGCTCCGGCCCGGCCGCCACCGACGCCATCGCCCCGGTCCCGGCCAGCCCACGCAACGCCTGGCTACGCCGCGCCACGATCCGCGCCCCGTCATCCAGGGACAACATTCCCGCCACACACGCCGCGGCGATCTCCC
>DASSUC010000084.1:0-6445 GCA_035707405.1 Micromonosporaceae bacterium
GAGTACGAGAACCGCGCCAACACGATCCTGCACGAGATGGCGCACATGTGGTTCGGCGACCTGGTGACCATGCGCTGGTGGGACGACCTGTGGCTGAACGAGTCGTTCGCCGAGTGGGCCTCGCACTGGTGCAACGCGCAGGCGACCCGGTTCACCGACGCCTGGACCACGTTCCTGTCCATCCGCAAGAACTGGGGCTACCGGCAGGACCAGCTCTCCTCCACCCACCCGGTCTACTGCGACATGCCCGACGTCGAGGCGGTCGAGGTCAACTTCGACGGCATCACGTACGCCAAGGGCGCCAGCGTGATCAAGCAGCTGGTCGCGTACGTCGGCCAGGACGCTTTCGTGGCCGGCCTGCGCGCCTACTTCCAGCGGCACGCCTGGGGCAACGCCACCTTCGACGACCTGCTCACCGCGCTGGAGGCGGCCTCGGGCCGGGAGCTGCGCAAGTTCGCCGCGCAGTGGCTGGAGACGGCCCAGGTCAACACGCTGCGGCCGGAGCTGTCCATCGCGGCCGACGGCACGTACGAGTCGGTGGTGGTGCGGCAGGAGGCGCCGGCCGACTTCCCGACGCTGCGTACCCACCGCATCGGCATCGGCCTCTACGACCTGGACGGCGACCGCCTGGTGCGGCGGGACCTGGTCGAGGTCGACGTGGCCGGCGAGCGGACCGAGGTGCCCGCCCTGGCCGGCGTACGAGTCCCCGACGTGCTCCTGCTCAACGACGAGGATCTCACCTACGCCAAGACGCGCCTGGACGACGCGTCGATGGCGGCCGTCGTCGCGCACCTGAGCGGCTTCGAGTCCTCCCTGGCCCGGGCGCTGTGCTGGGCCGCCGCCTGGGACATGGTGCGCGACGCCGAGCTGCCCGCGCGGGACTACGTCGCGCTGGCACTCGCCGCGCTGCCGGGCGAGCGCGACATCAACCTGGTCACCACCACGCTGCGGCAGGTCCAGTCGGTGCTGTCGTTCTACGCCGACCCGGCCTGGGCGCGGACCGGCTGGGCCCAGCTCGCCCAGGCCTCGCACGCCGTCGTGGCCGGCGCCGAGGCGGGCAGCGGCCACCAGCTCGCGTGGGCCCGGTCCTTTGCCGCGTCGGCCCGGACCCCGGACGAGCTGGCCGTGCTCGCCGGCTGGCTGGCCGGCGAGGGAGTGCCCGAAGGCCTGCTCATCGACACCGAGCTACGCTGGACGCTGCTGGGCGCGCTGGTCGCCGGCGGCGGCGCCGGGCTGGACGAGATCGAGGCGGAGCTCGACCGCGACCGTACCGCCAGCGGGGAGCGCCAGGCTGCGCTCGCCCGCGCGCTGGTGGCCACCCCCGAGGCCAAGGCGGAGACCTGGCGGCGGCTCGTCACCGACCACGCGCTGCCCAACTGGCTCCAGCGCTCGCTGCTGCAGGGCTTCCAGCACCCGGCCCAGGTGGAGCTGACCTCGCCGTACACGCACCGCTACTTCGAGGCGGTCAGCGACGTGTGGCACCACCGCGACAGCGACCCCGCGCAGGACTTCGTTTTCTACGCGTACCCGTCGTTCCAGGTCAGCGAGGAGACGGTGGCGGCGACGGACGCCTGGCTGGAAAGCGACGGCCACCCGGCGCCGCTGCGGCGGCTGGTCGCCGAGGGCAAGGACGGCGTCACCCGGGCCCTGCGGGCCCGCGACCGCGACCGCGCGAGCGTCGGCTAACGAAGGTCAGCCAGCCCCCGACTCCTGCGTACAGCCGTCAGCGGCGGCCGGCGTGGTCGGCGAGCTGGGCGATCCCGGTGACAATGCCGCCGGCCAGGTCGCCCCCGCCGAAGGCGGCCGCCATGGAGAGGGCGGCGAGCTTCGCGTCCCGATCCGGGAGCCGCTTGCGGGTCTCGGCACCGGTGACGATCTCCAGCAGCCGCTGGTTGGGCGAGACCGCCAGCAGCACCGACCGGTCCGGGTCGGCGAGCTGGCCGTGCAGCTTCTCGGCGTGTGCCCGCACCGGCTCGTCAAGCTCACCGACGTAGACGCTGAAGGTCAGGCCGGTCGACCGGTCGGCCAGCCGGAGCGCCTCGTCCAGGCGCAGCAGCTGCCGGGTGGTGAACGGCCCGTCCAGCACCTCGGGATGCCCGGTCACCGAGCCATGCGACACCTGCCCGGTCGCGGGCCGCTCCAGCTCACCAGCGGTCACTTGCGCCTCCCGTCGCGCCGTGCGGGGCCGCCGCCGCGGGCTCCGGCCCCTCCTCACCGGCTGGCAGCGCCGCACGCTCCGCGGCACCGGTCACCGCCCGGCGGTCATCCCCGGCAGGGTAGCCCACGCCGCTCGGCTGGGCCTGCGAGGAGAGGAACCAGACCGGCGTGAACTCGAACGGCCGGCCCGGCCGGTAGCGCCGGCCGCGGCGGGAGCCGCCGTACACCAGCCCGGCGACAACCGCGACGACGGCCGCGGGCACTCCCACGAAGATGAGCACCGTCTCGAGAACGCTCACGCCGCACGCCCCCAGGGGCCACAAAGGACGGACTTGGACCCGTTCACGGTAGCGGAGGGGGTGCCGCGCCCCACAGCGCGGGGTGCCGGTCCCGCCACGGCGCGACCTGCTCGACCTGTGCCGCGACCGCGAGCACCAAGGCGTCCGCGCCCACCGCGCCGGCCAGCATCGCCCCGACCGGCAGCCCCTGCGGAGTCTCGCCCACCGGCACCGACACCGCCGGCTGCCCGGTGACGTTGTACGCCGCGCAGAACGGCGAGAACCGCTTCTGCCGGGCGAAGTCCTCGGCCGGGTCGGGCGCGCCGGCGAAGTAGCCGACCGGAGCCTGCGGGGCGGCGAGCGTCGGGCACAGCAGCAGGTCGTACGGGGCCAGCGTGCGCAGCGCCCGGCGGGCGTCGTGCTGGATCGCGGTCAGGTCGGCCACGAGCGTGGCCGCGTCCAGCCCGGCGCCGCGCCCGCGCATCCACCGGGTCAGCGGCAGCAGCTTCTCCTCCGCTCCGGGCGGCACCGGTGTGGCAAGCGTGAGCGCCGCCCACACCGTCTCGAAGGACTCCCCCAGCCGTGAGTCGAGCAGCCCTGGCACGTCGACGACCTCGTGGCCGGCCTCGGCCAGGGCCGCCGCGGCGGCGTCCACCGCGGCCAGGCAGGCCGGATCGACCGGGACGTCGGCGAGCATCGGGGTGGTGAACCGGCCGACCCGCAGCCGCCCCGGCTCGGTGGCCAGGGCGCGCAGGTAGCCACCGCCGGGTCGGGCCGGCGGCGGGAACGGCTCGCCCGGCACGGCGACCGCCATGGCGTCCAGCAGGGCGGCCACGTCCGCCACGGTACGGCCGATCGGCCCGCTGGTGGGCAGGCCGAACCCGCCGAAGCCGATCGGCCCGGTGCTGACCACGCCGCGGCTCGGCTTGAAGCCGACCAGCCCGCAGATCGCGGCCGGGATGCGGATGGAGCCACCGCCGTCGGTGCCCTGCGCGAAGGGCAGCAGCCCGGCCGCCACGGCCGCGGCGGCGCCGCCGCTGGACCCGCCGGCCATGTGCCGCAGGCTCCACGGGTTGCGGGCCGGCGGGGCGACGAGCGTCTCCGAGTAGAGGGTCAGCCCGAACTCCGACGTGGTGGTCTTGCCGAGGCTGATCGTGCCGGCGGCCCGCAGCAGGGCGACCACGTCGGCGTCGACCGGCGGCACGAAACCGGCGAAGGCGGCCGAGCCGAAGGTGGTCCGTACGCCGGCGGTCAGCGTCAGGTCCTTGATCCCGATGGGCACCCCGTGCAGTGCGGGAAGCTCGCTGGCCGGGCGCTCGCGCAGCGCGGCGTCCGCCCGGCGCGCCGCGTCACGGGCCGCGTCGCCCGTCACGGTCACGAACGCACCAACGGTCTCCTGGTACGCCCCGATCCGGGCGAGATAGTGGTCAACCAGCTCGACGGAGCTCAGCTGTTTGGCGCGTACCGCCTCGGCTTGCTCCAGCGCGGTCAAGTCGTGCGGCTCGGCCATGCCTGTCAAGCTACCGTGGCCAGTGTGACCCAACCTCTCGCGCGCGCACGCGGATTGGACGCCGCTGATGCGTTAGCGGCGTTCAGGGACCGGTTTGTGATCACCGATCCGGGTCTGGTCTACCTTAGCGGCCACTCGCTGGGCCGGTTGCCGGGGGTCACCCGGGACCGACTGCGCCATGCCATGGAGGTGGAGTGGGGCGAGCAGCTGCTGGGCGGGTGGGACCAGTGGATCAGCCTCGCCCGCAGGGCCGGCGACGTGCTGGCGACCGGTGTCCTCGGGGTCTCGCCGGGAGAGGTGATCCTGTCCGACTCCACCAGCGTCAACCTGTACAAGCTCGCCAACGCCGCGCTGGACGCCCGGCCCGGGCGGCGGGTGGTCGTGACCGACGACGACAACTTCTCCTCCGACCGCTATGTGCTGCACGGCATCGCCGCGGCCCGGGGCCTCACGGTGCGTGTCGTCGCCGCGGACATGAACGAGGGGGTCAGCCTGCACGCCGTCCGGGAGGCGCTCGGCGACGACGTGGCGCTGGTGGCGCTGTCCCACATGGCGTACCGCTCCGGGGCCGTCGCCGACCTGGTCGGGATCACCGCGGCGGCGCACCGGGCCGGCGCCATGATGCTGTGGGACCTGTCCCACTCGGCCGGCGCGACACCGACCCCGCTGCGCCAGGCCGGCGCCGACCTCGCCGTCGGGGCCACCTACAAGTACCTCAACGGCGGGCCGGGCGCGCCCGCGTTCCTGTTCGTCCGGGCCGACCTGCAGGCCGCGCTGCGCCAGCCGATCTGGGGCTGGTTCGGGCAGCGGGACCAGTTCGCCATGGGCCCGGAGTACGACCCGGTCTCCTCGGTCGACCGGTTCCTGGTCGGCACCCCGCCCGTGCTCGCCTACTACGGCGTGCTCGAAGGCGCCCAGCTGGCTGCCGAGGCCGGCGTCGACGCGATCGCCGCCAAGGCCACCGCGCTGACCTCGTACGCGGTGGAGCTCGTCGACGACCTGCTCGCCCCGTACGGCTTCGCCCTGGCCTCGCCCCGCGACCCGGCCCGCCGGGGTGCCCACGTGACCCTGCACCACCCGCACGCCTGGCGGGTCTACCAGGCGTGGAAGGCCGCCCGGGTGGTCCCCGACTTCCGCACCCCGGACCGGATCAGGGTCGGTCTGGCACCGCTCTACACCCGCTTCATCGACGTGTACGAGGCGGTGCACCGGCTGTGCCAGATCATGGAGTCCGGCGGGTACCTGCGCTTCGGCGAGGAGCGGACCCGGGTGACCTGACCGTCAGACCAGCAGCCAGTCCGCCCAGCGCGGGTCTGGCGCGCGGTGCCCCAGCACCCGCCACGCGGCTCCTTTGGGCGCGGCCGGGGGCACATGTAGACGCCAGCCGAGCTCGGCTGGCGTCCTGTCCCCTTTGCTGTGGTTACACCGGGCGCAGGCGGCGACCACGTTCTCCCAGGCGTGCCGGCCACCCCGGCTCCGTGGCTGCACGTGGTCTATGGTCTCGGCCGGGCCGTGGCAGTAGACGCACCGCCATCCGTCCCGTGCGAAGATCGCCCGGCGGGAGAGCCCGATGTGCGTACGGTAGGGCACGCGGACGAACCGGGTGAGCCGGACGACCGACGGCACAGGCAGGCTGTGCCGGGCGCTGTGCAGGATGCCGTCCCCGTCCGCGACACAGACTGCCTTTGCGGAGAGGACGAGGATCGCGGCTCGACGTACTGACACGACACACAACGGCTCATAGGTGGCGTTGAGGACCAACGCTCCGGCGCCAGTCGTGGGTCGTATGTCAGGCATCGCGCTCACCCTCCCCGGATGTTGCGTGTGGCGGCTCCCGTTCGCCCGCCCGGCGCGGCCGGCGCGCTGGGTCCCGTGCGCCAATGGTCCCTGATGGACTACTGGATTGCACGTACTATTCGGCCCCGGCGGGGTAGAAACTCGTTGGGCCGGGCGGACATGCCGGTTCTCGGATGGTTGGGCCACTGCGCACTGCCCGCCGGCCGGGACCCGGGCGGCCACCCGCCGCAGATAGCCGGGGCGCCCCGGGGCGGGCCGGAGCGCGCGACGGAACGACAGGAGGACCGTGACCGACGTGAGCCCCGTCCCGGGGCCGACGCCGACGGGCTGCGGCGACAACGCCCTGTGCCAGCAGATCCTGGACTGGACCGGGGAGGCATGGCTGGCTGAGGGCAGCTACGTGTTCGTGGTCAAGCCGCTGCAGATCCTGATGATCGTCGTAGTCGCGATGCTCATCCGCTACCTGCTGCACCGCATGATCTACCGGCTCGTGCACACCACCGCCCAGGGCGCGGTGCCGACCATCCTCAAGCCGCTGAAGGAGCGCATGCCCTCAGCGCTCCAGGAGGCGACGGCGCTGTTCCCGGAGCGGCGCCGGCAGCGGGCCAAGGCGATCGGCTCGGTGCTGCGCAGCTTCGTCAGCCTCGCCGTCTACTCCATGGCCACGCTGATGGTCCTCGCCCAGCTCGGGGTGAACCTGGCG
>DASSUC010000085.1:0-4943 GCA_035707405.1 Micromonosporaceae bacterium
TCAGCCTGCTCAGAGTCCACGGGGCCACCAACATCGCCGCCGCGCTACGCCACAACGCCCGCAAGAACCGCCGAGTCCTCAAACTCATACATCTCCTACCAGCCTAGACACCCCACACACCGACTTTGCCGTGCCCGTGGATGTCGACGCGCAGGTCGCCGGAGCCGGTGTCCGCGTCCACCCGGTAGGCGCCGCCCTCCGGCACGGCGACGGTGACGTTGCCCGAGCCGGTCGCCGCGCGCACGTCCGCCGGGACGGAGAGCCGCAGCTCGACGTTCCCGGACGAGGCGGTCAGGTTTACGTCCTCGGATCTCAGCTCGCGGGCGTCGATGTTTCCGGAGCCGGTCTTCGCGTCGGTCCTGCCGGCAACGTCGGTCAGGTCGATTTCTCCCGAGCCGGCGCTGACACGTACCGGGCCGGTGGCGTCGGTGACCCTGATCCGGCCGGAGCCGGTGGTCACGTCGACCGCGGAGACACCGGTGAGGGTGATGTCGCCGGAGCCGTCGCGGCCGGAGACCTTTACCCGGTTCGGGGCGAGGACCTCGTACGAGGCCGTGCACATCCGGCCGCAGTCCGTGGACAGGTGCAGCACAGCACCGTCGACGTGGTGTGTCGGATCCGGCTTGTCCGCAGTGGTGCGGACCGTACGGGTGATCTCCACCGCTGCCGCGCTGCCCGGGCGGACCGTCACGCTGCCCGCGCCGCCGTCGATCCTGACCTCGGTGACGGCGGCCCTCTCCGAGTAGGTGTCGGAGAACTCGTTCCGCAGGACCCCGCAGCCGGTCCCGGCGAGGGCCGCCGCGGTGGCGGCTGCCAGGACCGCGGCTAGCCGCGCACTGAGCCTGTTGGCTGGCATAGGGCTGACGTTACGGCCAGCGGCGCACGGACGGATCCGGGGGGAGAGAGAATGCAACCGTGCCCGGCATGCGCCGCCCAGTCTTCCGCGACGACGCGGTGGTGCTGCGCTGCCAGAAGATCGGCGAGTCGGACCGGATCATCACGCTGCTGACCCGCCGGCACGGCCGGGTCCGCGCGGTCGCCCGGGGGGTACGCCGGACCATGTCCCGCATCGGCGGGCGGCTGGAGCCGTTCGGGCACGTGGACCTGCAGATCGCCGAGGGCCGGTCGCTGCACACGATCAGCCAGGTCGAGGGCGTGGAGCTCTACGGCAAGCGGTTCCTGGTCGACTACTCCCGCTACACCGCGGCGAGCGCGGTCGCGGAGACCGCCGAGCGGCTCACCCCGGTCGAGGAGGAGCCGGCGCTGCGGCTGTTCCTGCTGACGCTCGCCGCGGTGCGGGCGCTGGCGGAGACCGACCGGCCGGCCACGCTGGTGCTCGACGCGTACCTGCTGCGGGCCATGGGGCTCGCCGGGTGGGCGCCGGCGTTGACCGCGTGCGCGGTGTGCGGCGCGCCGGGGCAGCACCGCTCGTTCTCCGTACCAGCGGGGGGTTGTGTCTGCCCGGACTGCCGCCCGCCCGGCGCGGCCCATCCGGCGCCGGCCACCCTGGACCTGATGGCCGCCCTTGCGGGGGGTGACTGGGCGGTCGCCGGCAGGGCCGAGGTGTTCACCCGCCGGGAGTGCTCGGGGCTGGTCGCGGCGCACCTGCAGTGGCATCTGGAGCGGGGGCTACGCTCGCTGCCACTGGTTGACCGCGAACCCCGGGAGCCCGCTTGAGAAGAGCCCCGACCGGTGGCCGCGCTGCCCGCCCGGCGAGGCCGCCGTCACCGCACCCGTCCGGGGCGCGCCCGCCCGCCCTGCCCGCTGAGGCGGTGCCGAAGCACGTTGCGATCATCATGGACGGCAACGGGCGGTGGGCAAAGCAGCGCGGCCTGCCGCGCACAAAGGGCCACGAGGCGGGGGAGGCGGCCCTCTTCGACGTCATCGAGGGCGCCATCGAGCTGGGCATCCGCAACCTCTCCGCGTACGCGTTCTCCACCGAGAACTGGAAACGGTCCCCGGAGGAGATCCGCTTCCTGATGGGCTTCAACCGCGACGTCATCCGCCGCCGCCGCGACCAGCTGCACGAGCTGGGGGTACGCGTGCGGTGGGCGGGCCGGCGACCCAGGCTGTGGGCGAGCGTCATCTCCGAGCTGGAGTACGCCGAGGAGCTGTCCCGCCACAACGACGTGCTGACGTTGCAGTTCTGCGTGAACTACGGCGGCCGGGCGGAGGTCGCCGACGCGGCGGCGGCCCTCGCCGCCGACGTGGCCGCCGGCCGGGTGCGCGCCGACCGGGTCACCGAGCGGGTGTTCGCGCGCTACCTCTACCGGCCGGAGATCCCGGACGTGGACCTGGTCCTGCGCTCCTCCGGCGAGCAGCGGCTGTCCAACTACCTGATCTGGCAGGCGGCGTACGCCGAGTTCGTCTCGCTCGACACGCTGTGGCCCGACTTCGACCGCCGTCACCTGTGGTACGCGTGCGAGCTGTTCGCCCAGCGTGACCGCCGCTACGGCGGCGTCCTGCCCAACCCGGTGGCGCCGCCCGACGCAGATCATTGGACGCCTACCGACAAGAATCGCCGGACGGGTTCACGGTAGCTGTCCAACGATCATCGCCGGCCGGGGGCGGGCGGTGGGCTCGGGCGAGCGGGGGGTCAGCCGATCAGGGGGCGGAACGTGCCTAGTGCGAGGCTGGTGCCGAGCGCCAGCGCGGCCGCTCCCGTCGCGGCGGTGACCAGCGCCCAGTCCGCGGCGCCGAAGCGCTGCGGGCGCGCGATGGTCCGCGGTACGCCGGAGTCGAAGCCGCGCGCGTCCATCGCGGCGGCGAGCCGGGTGCCCCGCCGGATCGCGCCGACCAGCAGCCCGAACGCGGTCGACCAGAACAGCCGCAGGTGGGCGACCGGGTTGCGGCGGGGGTCGACCCCCCGCGCCCGCCGGGCCATCCCCAGCAGCTCCCACTCGGCGCCCAGCAGCGGGGCGAGCCGGAACGCGGCGAGCGCCCCGATCGCGAACCGCGGTGGCGCCTTGAGGTGCTGCACCAGCGCGTCGGCGAGGTCGGTCGGGTCGGTGCTGGCGAAGACCAGCACGCCGGGCAGCGCCACCGCGACGACCCGCAGCGCCAGGCCCAGGGCGTTGTAGAGCAGGCCGGTCGTGACGACCAGCGGGCCGATGGCGAACAGTGCCTCGCCGGTGCGCTCGGTCGCGAACACCCCGAGCGCGACCACCACCCCGACCGCCGAGAGCAGGATCGGGAAGGCGCGCCGCAGCAGCGTGCCGTACGCCACCCCGAACAGCGGCACCACGGCCAGCTCCAGGGCGAGGGCGAGGGCCGGTGCGACCGGGTCGAGCGTGGCGAGCAGCGCGAGCGTGAACACGGCCG
This sequence comes from Micromonosporaceae bacterium, assembly GCA_035707405.1. Lineage (GTDB taxonomy): Bacteria > Actinomycetota > Actinomycetes > Mycobacteriales > Micromonosporaceae > DASSUC01. Next base: position 3,322 of record DASSUC010000085.1, read on the forward strand.
ACGCGGCCAGCTTCGCCACCGGGTTGCGCCGGGCGAGCACGGCGCCCGGGTCGGCCATCGGCGCGGCGAACCTCACCGCGGCTCGGCCCGGTCGGTAGGCGGCGTAGGCGGGTCGGCGGGCGGCACAGCCGGTGCGGGGAGAGGCACGATCCGGTCGGCGAGGGCGGCGACGAAGTCGGCGTCGTGAGTGACCGTGACGATGCCGTGGCCCAGGTCCCGCAGGTCGGCGAGGAGCTCCACCAGCGCGATCCAGGTGCGCCGGTCCTGCCCGAACGTGGGCTCGTCGAGCACCAGCAGGCGGGGGCTGTCAAGCGGTCGGGGCCCGGGGATGGCCGCGCCGGCCAGCGCCGTCGCCACGCTGAGCCGCCGCTGCTCCCCGCCGGAGAGCGTGTACGGGTTGGCGGCGGCGAGCCCGGCGAGCCCCAGCCGGTCCAGCAGGAGGTCCACAATTGACGGAGGAACCCCGCCCAGCGCCAGCTCGTCGCGGACCCGCGTGGTCACGAACTGGTGCTCCGGGTTCTGGAAGACCGAGCCGATCCGGCTGGCCAGCGCAGCGGCCGGCCAGCGGTGCGGCGGGGCGGTCGCGTCCGCCCCGGCCAGAGCAGGTGAGGCCCGCACGGTCCCGGTGGTCGGACCGAGCAGCCCGCCCAGCAGCAGGGCGAGCGTGGACTTGCCGGCACCGTTCGGCCCGACCACGGCGAGCGCCTCGCAGCCGCGTACCGTGATGTCCACCTCGGACAGTGCGGGGCGGGCGGCGCCGGCGTGCCGGAAGCTGAGCCGGTCGCCGCGCAGCAGCTCCGTGCCGGGCGGGCAGGTGGCGGGCCGCGCGGGCAGCGGGCGACCCGGCACCCAGACCCCGCGGGCGGCGAGCTCGTCGCCGTGCACCGCAAAGACCTTCTCCGGTACGCCGTCCGCCCACACCCCGCCTCCGGGGTCGAGCACCACCACCCGGTCGACCAGCGGCAGCGCCTCGGCGACCCGGTGCTCCACGAGCACCGTGGTCACGCCGGAGACGGCGGCCAGCGCGGCCCGCACCAGGGCCGCCCCGGCCGGGTCCAGGTTGGCGGTCGGCTCGTCGAGCAGCAGCAGCCGCGGGCGCAGGGCGAGCACCCCGGCCAGGGCCAGGCGCTGCTGCTCGCCGCCGGAGAGCGCCTCGACCCGGTGGTTGCGCCCGTAGGGGAAGCCGACCGCGGCCAGTGCCGCGTCCACCCGCGGCCAGATCTCGGCCGCCGGCACGCCCCGGTTCTCCAGGCCGAACGCCACGTCGTCGCCGGAACGGGCCATGACGAGCTGGGTCTGCGGGTCCTGGAAGACGATCCCGGTCAGCTCCCGGGTGGTACGGCTGGGCTGGCCAGCCACCTTGGCCGTGCCCTCCTGCTCACCGGAGTCCTCGGCGAGCAGGCCGGCGAGGGCGGCGAGCAGGGTGCTCTTGCCGGCCCCGGAGGGCCCGAGCAGGAGCACCCGCTCGCCAGTCTCGATCTGCAGGTCGACGCCGCGCAGCGCCCAGGCCCGGCGGCCGGCGTGCCGCCAGCCGAAGCCGCGCAGCTCGACCTCTGCCACGGCAGGCTCAGACCAGCGCCCGTTCCCGTCCGGAGGGGAACGGGTCCAGCACGCCGGTCTGG
>DASSUC010000086.1:0-20254 GCA_035707405.1 Micromonosporaceae bacterium
AACCTGCTCACCCTCGAGGTGGACCGGTCCGTCTTCGAGCGCATCGCCCCCGGCCTGCCCAACAACGTCATCAAGATCGCGGAGTCCGGGGTGCGCGGGCCGCACGACCTGATCCGCTACGCGTCCGTCGGCGCCGACGCGGTGCTGGTGGGGGAGGGCCTGGTCACCCAGAAGAGCCCTCGGGAGGCGGTCGCCGCCCTGGTCACCGCCGGCTCGCACCCGGCGACGCCGCGCCCGGTGCGATGACCTCCGCCGGGCTGCTCTCGGCGGCTGGCCTGCTGCCCGACGCCCGGGGCCACTTCGGCCGGTACGGCGGTCGCTTCGTGCCCGAGGCGCTGGTCGCGGCGCTGGACGAGCTGGACGCGGCGCACCGGCACGCCCAGGCCGACGAGGCGTTCCAGGCCGAGCTCGGCCAGCTGCTGCGGGACTACGCGGGTGTGCCCAGCCGGCTCTACGACGCCACCCGGCTCTCCGCGCACGCGGGCGTGCGGATCCTGCTCAAGCGGGAGGACCTCAACCACACCGGCGCTCACAAGATCCGCAACGTGCTGGGCCAGGCGCTGCTGGCCACCCGGATGGGCAAGCGGCGCATCGTCGCCGAGACCGGGGCCGGCCAGCACGGCGTCGCCAGCGCCACCGCGGCCGCGCTGTTCGGGCTGGAGTGCGTGGTCTACATGGGCGAGGAGGACACCCGGCGGCAGGCGCTCAACGTGGCCCGGATGCGGATGCTCGGAGCCAGCGTGGTCGCCGTGACCACCGGCTCACGAACACTCAAGGACGCGATCAACGAGGCCCTGCGGGACTGGGTGGCCAACGTCGAGACCACCCATTACCTGCTCGGTACGGCGGCCGGCCCGCACCCGTTCCCGGTGCTCGTGCGCGACCTCGCCCGCGGCATCGGGGTGGAGGCGCGGGCGCAGTGCATCGCGCTGACCGGCCGGCTGCCGGACGCGGTCTGCGCCTGCGTGGGCGGCGGCTCCAACGCGATCGGCATGTTCCACGCGTTCATCCCGGACGCGTCGGTCGCCCTCCACGGTTTCGAGGCGGGCGGCGACGGCATCGACACCGGTCGGCACGCGGCGAGCATCACCGGCGGGGCCGTCGGGGTGCTCCACGGCACCCGCAGCTACCTGCTCCAGGACGCCGACGGGCAGACGGTGGAGTCGCACTCCATCTCGGCCGGCCTGGACTACCCCGGGGTGGGCCCCGAGCACGCCTGGCTGCACGACACCGGCCGGGCCCGCTACGCGCCGGTGACCGACGCCGAGGCGATGGACGCGTTCGCGCTGCTGTGCCGTACCGAGGGGATCATCCCGGCGATCGAGAGCGCGCACGCCCTGGCCGGCGCCCTGCGCCTCGCGCCCGAGCTCGGCCCGGAGGCGGTGGTCCTGGTGTGCCTGTCCGGCCGGGGCGACAAGGACGTGGCCACCGCCGCGGACTGGTTCCAGCTGCGGTGAGCGTCGCGGTCGCGTTCGACAAGGCCCGGGCCGAGGGGCGCGCGGCGCTCGTCGGCTACCTGCCCGCCGGCTTCCCGACCGTGCCGCGGGCCGTCGCGGCGATGCGGGCGATGGTGACGGCGGGCGTCGACGTGCTGGAGGTGGGGCTGCCCTACTCCGACCCGGTGCTGGACGGCCCGGTGATCCAGCGGGCCAGCGAGGTGGCCCTGGCAGCCGGCTTCCGGGTGCGCGACCTGCTGTCCACTGTGGAGGCTGTGGCCGGCGCGGGGGCGCCGGTCGTCGTGATGACCTACTGGAACCCGGTGGAGCGCTACGGCGTCGACGCGTTCGCCCGCGACCTGGCCGCGGCCGGCGGCAGCGGCCTGGTCACCCCGGACCTGATCCCGGACGAGGCGGACGAGTGGCTGGCCGCCTCGGACACGCACGGCCTCGACCGCGTCTTCCTGGTCGCGCCCTCCTCCAGCGATGCCCGGGTACGGGCCACCGCCGGCGCCTGCCGCGGCTTCGTCTACGCCGCCAGCGTGATGGGGGTGACCGGGGCCCGCGACGTCACCTCGGCCGTCGCGCCGGAGCTGGTGGCCCGGGTCCGGCACGTCACCGGCCTGCCGGTCGGCGTGGGCCTGGGGGTACGCGACGGCGCGCAGGCTGCCGCGGTGGGCGCCTACGCGGACGGGGTGATCGTGGGCAGCGCCCTGGTCAGCTGCGTGGCGGACGCTCCCGGCAACCTTGGTCCCCTGCGTGCGCTCGTCGCGGAGCTCGCCGCAGGTGTGCGGGTCACCTGACCTGGGTTGAGCGGCGACCAGGCAGGCACTTCACGCGTCGGCAAGCTGCGAAAGCGGTGTTTGCGTCCCTGCCAGTCGGCGGTCAGCCGCGTCCGTGCCGGCGGCGCCGGATGCGGTCGATGCGTGCCTCCACGAGCGCAGGGTCGTCCATGCCGGCCCGCGCCCGCCGGCGTAGCCGGTTCTCGATGAAGTCAGCCAGCGGCGCATCGCGCCACTTGCGCCAGCGCACCGTGTACCACTTCGACTTTTTGGTGACCAGTGCGCGTTCGGCATCCTCGGCGATGAGCCGGTCGACCCTGCCAGTGGCGCTGGCCAGAACCTGGTGCTCGCGGTGCCGGTCAGCGCGGTTCGGATCGCGCTTGCGCCGGCGGATGCTCACGCGGGAAGCCTTGTCGTTCTCGCCATAGTCATTGCGACGGTCCTTGGCGTAGCTGAGCGCCTTCTTCTCCTGCGGGCTCCTACAGCGCTCCACCGTCGCCTTCGCTCCTCTTGTCGGTATGGCGGTGCCACGGTACCCATGCGAGTGGGTCCCGTGCATCCGGTTTACGACCCGCCTCGCCCGGCGAAGCTGTGACAGGCGAGCCGGGTCCAGGCAAGGCCTGGGCCGGGCAACGAGCACACCAGCCCGGCCGGGCGGCGTCAGCCAGCATGGCGAAACTTGCCAGGTGACGTGCTCAGCCGGCGGGCTCACCAGGTGACGGGGAGCTGGCGCGGGCCGCGGGCGACCATGCCGGTGCGCCACGGCACGTCCTCGGCGGGGACGGCGAGCGCGAGGTCCGGGAACCGGGCGAGCAGGCCGCCGATCGCCACCTGCAGCTCCATCCGGGCCAGCTGGGCGCCGAGGCAGTGGTGCGGGCCGTAGCCGAAGGCCAGGTGGCTGTTGTCGGTGCGGTGGAAGTCGAGCGTGTCGGGCTCGGTGAACGCGGTGGGGTCGCGGTCCGCGGCGATGAGCGCGGGCAGCACGGCCTCACCGGCCCGGATGAGGACCCCGCCCAGCTCCACGTCCTCGGTGGCGACCCGGGCGAACGCGGCGTGCGCCCGGTGCGGCACGAAGCGCAGCATCTCCTCCACCGCCGGCCCGATCAGCTCCGGCCGCTGCCGCAGCTGGCGGTGGTGGTCGGGTGAGGTGAGCAGCAGGTAGCAGAAGTTGGCGATCTCGTTGGCGGTCGTCTCGTACCCGGCGACGAGCACCCCCGAGCTGAGCCCGACCGCCTCCGCCACGGTGAGCCGGTCCTCCACATCGGCGGCGTGCATCAAGGCGCTGATCAGGTCGTCGGCCGGCGCCACCCGGCGCTGCCCGGCCAGCCCGGCGAGGTATTCGCCCAGCTCCTCCAGCGCGGCGACCGCCCGGTCGCGTGGCACGGCGCCGGCGGACATCACCAGGTCCGACCACTGGCGGAACCGGTCCCAGTCGGCGTACGGGACGCCGAGCAGCTCGCAGATGATGATGACCGGCAGCGGCAGGGCGAACGACGGCACCAGGTCCGCGGGCGGGCCCTGCTTCTGAAGCTCGTCCAGCAGCTCGCCGACGACCTCGGTGGCCCGCTGCCGCAGCGTCTCCGTCCGGCGGGCGGTGAACGCCCGGGCGACGGCGCGGCGCAGCCGGGTGTGCTCGGGCGGGTCCAGCGCCAGGATCGTGCCCGGGCGCTGCCGGACCGGCATCACCCGCGGCTCCTGCGCCCCGATCGCCCGGGCCCGGCTGAACCGCGGGTCGCCCAGCACGACCTTGATGTCCGCCTGGCGGGTCACCAGCCAGGCCGGCTCGCCGAAGGGCATCCGTACCCGCAGCAGCGCGCCGCTGGCCAGCAGCTCGTGGTAGGTCGGGTGCAGGTCGAGCCCTACCGGCTCACCGAACGGGTACGGCACCGGCTCCGGCAGCTGCTCGACTCCGGTCATCGACGTCTCCCGACTGGTCTCGCGTGCCGTTCGTGCGCCGATGGTCGCCGCAGCGGTTGAAGCAGCGCTCGATGCCGGATGGAGTACGCCGGCCGGCCCCTTCGCTTCGGCGGCGACCCCCCGGCGCGTCCAGTGTGCCGGCATCTCCGGGCCGCAGCCGTTGGGCCGTAGGGTGAGCGACGTGGGTCTATTCGGCCGTGGTGGCCGGTCCCGGCGGCCGGTCGAGCCCGACGCTGACGGGTCGGGTCGCGAGGGCTCGGCACGGTCACCGGGTCGAGGCTCGCCGCCCCTGGCAGCCGGCCGCCTCGGGGGCACCCGGGCGCTGGCCGCCGCCGGTGGGAGCCCGGACGCCCCGGCGCTGTCCGTCTCTGCCCTGAGCAAGCGTTTCGGTGACCGGACCGCGTTCCGCGACGTCTCCTTTGAGATCGGCTACGGCGAGGTCTTCGGCTTCCTCGGGCCGAACGGTGCCGGCAAGACCACCACCGTACGGACGCTCGGCACGCTGGTCGCTCCGACGTCCGGCTCGGCCACGATCGCCGGGGTGCCGCTGGCGCCGGAGAACGGCGTGGAGATCCGCCGCCGGATCTCGGTCATGCCCGAGTCACCAGGGCTGTACCTGCGGCTGAGCGTGGTCGAGAACCTCGAGTGCTTCGCCGAGCTGTACGAGACCCCCGACCCGACCGACCGCATTGACCGCGTACTGCGGGCGGTGGACCTGGCCGACCGGGCCGACGATGCCTGCGGCGCCCTGTCCAAAGGGCTGCGCCAGCGGGTTGCCCTTGCCAGGGCGCTGCTCAGCGACCCGGAGATCCTGTTCCTCGACGAACCGACGGCCGGGCTGGACCCGGCCGCCGCGCGGGACGTCCATGAGCTGATCGTCGCGCTCAGCCGGAGCGGGGTGACGATCTTCCTCACGACCCATCGGCTGGAGGAGGCCGAGCGCCTCTGCGACCGGGTGGCGATCCTGAACACGACGTTGCGCACCATCGGCCGGCCCGCCGAGCTGCGGGACCAGTTGTTCGCCCGGACACTCACGGTCAGGACCCTCGCCCCCCTCGGCGACCCGGGTCGGGTCTTCGGCGACCTGCCGGCCGTCGACGGCTGGCGCCAGGACGGCCCGGCCGGCTACGTCCTCGCCATCTCCGATGCAGCAGTGGCCGCCCCCGCCGTCACCCGGGCTCTGGTCAAGGCCGGCGCCGACGTGCTGTCGATCAGCGAGTCACACCACTCGCTCGAGGACGTCTACCTCGAGCTGGTCGACGAGAACGAGACGGTGCATGGCCGATGAGCCCCAGCAGCAGACGGGTCCGGGCCGTCATCCGCAAGGAGCTGCGCGACTTCCGGCGCAACCGGTCCCTGACTGTCGGCATGGCGATCGTCCCGGTGCTGTTCTGCGTGCAGCCGCTCGTCACCGTCTTCACGCTGGACCCGGCGGCGTCGGCCCCGCTGCGGCACGAGCATGTTCTGCTGTACATGCTCGGCATTCCGGCCCTCGTACCGTCCTTTGTCGCCGCCTACTCGGTGGTCGGTGAGCGCCAGCAAGGGACCCTCGAGCCGGTGCTCACGACCCCGATCCGCCGCGAGGAGCTGCTGCTGGGCAAGGCCCTGGCCGCCCTCCTGCCATCACTCGCCGTGGCCTACACGGTCTACGGCCTGTTCCTGGCCTGCGTCGAGCTCTTCGCCGCTGCGGCCGTGGCGTCCGCGCTCATCCGCCTTCCGGACCTGCTCGCCCAGCTCTTCTTCACGCCCCTGCTCGCCGGGTGGTCGATCTGGGTCGCCATCCTCATCTCCACCCGGTCCGACGATGTCCGCGTCGCCCAGCAGTTCGCGGTGCTGGCGAGCCTGCCGACGATCGCCATGACGACGCTCGTCGCGTTGAACGTCATCAAGGCCTCGCTCGTTGCCGGCCTGGTCGCCGCCGTGGCGCTGCTGCTCCTGAACCGGATCGGCTGGCGCCTCGCGTCGGCGCTCTTCGACCGTGAACGGCTCATCACCGGTACGAGGTGATGAGGCGCGGCCACCCGTCAACGCGTTGGTTGTTTCCCTGGCCGGTGGGTACACGGCGTCGAAAGAGCCCTCCCCACTGTTGGAGTGACGATGACGGAACCAACTCCGGGCCCGGCCGAGACGCCCACCGAGGCTGTGCCGGCCCCGCCGGCCGCCGGCGGCCCCGCCGCAGGAGCGACCGCTGGCACCGACTCGGGCGTTGCTGCCGCACCGGTGGCGCCCGCGACCGAGCAGACCAGCCTCGCCGCCCCGCCGCCTGCTCCGCGCGGGCTGAGCTACGCCGTGGACATCGTCTTCTGCATCGATGTCACCGGCAGCATGACGCCGATCCTGGACAAGGTGAAGGCGAACGCGCTGCGCTTCTACGGCGACGTGCAGTCGAACCTCACGGCGAAGGGCAAGCACATCGACGAGCTTCGGGTACGCGTGGTCGCGTTCCGCGACATTGTCGCGGACGGCGAGGCGGCGCTGCAGGAGTCGCCGTTCTTCGAGCTGCCGGGCGAGGAGACCGGGTTCAGCGACTTCGTCAACGGCCTGTTCGCCGAGGGCGGCGGTGACGCGCCGGAGTCGGGTCTGGAGGCCGTCGCGCTGGCCATGACCTCGCCGTGGACGACGCGCGGGGACCGCCGGCGACAGGTCATCGTGGTGTGGACCGACCAGCCCGCGCAACCACTGGACGCCTCCGTACTGCCGCCCGAGCTCACCAAGCGGGTGCCCGCCGACTTCAGCGCCCTCACCGACCTGTGGGAGGACCCGCAGGGCCCGCTCGGATCGAGCAGCAAGCGCCTGATCCTCTTCGCGCCGGACGGGCCCGGGTGGAGCGACATCTCGGGCGTGTGGGAGAACGTCGTGCACCATCCGTCGCAGGCGGGCGGTGGCCTGTCCGACGTCGACTACGGCACGATCATCGACTCGATCGGCAACTCGGTGTGAGCGAGCAGCAGGAGTCCGGGGTTGTCGACGCCGCGGAGGGCACGGCGGCTGGGGACGGGGCCGCCGGACCGTCCGATCAAGAGGTGGCGGACGCCCGGCGGTCGGCGGCGTGGGCCCCGCCCGCGATGGAGGCGTCTCCGGCGGGCCCGACGCTGTCCTTCGGCTTCAACCTCCACAAGGTGCCGGGCCAGGGCGAGGACTCGGACCCGATCGTCCGCCACGGCCGTGAGCTCGGGTTGGTGGCCGTGTTCGATGGCATGGGCGGTGCGGGCGGCACCGTGTACGAGACTCCGGACGGTCCCCGTACCGGTGCCTATATCGCCTCCCGCATCGCGCGGGACGTTGCTGAGGAGCGCATGCTGGCGCTCCTCGACCCGGAGTGGAACCTGGACGGCCCGGCGGCGGCGCGCGACCTGACGCGCAGCGTGAAGCGCGCGCTCGCCGACAAGCTGACGAAGCTGAACGCACCGGCGAGCGGCCTGCGGTCGCGGCTGCTGCGGGCGTTGCCGACGACGATGGCGTTGCTGGCTCTCCAGCGTCGCGAGCCCCGCAAGGGGCGCTGGGCCGGGCACCTCTTCTGGACCGGTGACTCGCGCGTCTACGTGTTCGAGCCGGCGACCGGCGCCCACCAGCTCACCCGCGACGACCTGCGCGACCGGGGCGATGCGATGGTGAACCTGCGGCAGGACTCCGTGGTGAGCAATGCGATGTCGGCGGACACCGACTTCGTCGTCCACCACCATCAGGTCGAGCTCACCGCGCCGTTCCTCGTGGTGGCCGCCACGGACGGGTGCTTCGGCTACGTGCGTACCCCGATCCACTTCGAGCACCTGGCGCTCGCCGCGTTGCGGGACTCCACCGATCCCGGGTCCTGGTCCCGGCTGTTGCAGGAGCGCATCGCCGCGGTCACCGGCGACGACGCGGCGATGGCCGTGCTCGGTGTCGGCGCGGATCACGAGGAGTTTCGAGAGCTGTTCGCGAAACGGACGGCGGAGATTGAGGAGCGCTGCGTCGTCCCGCTGGACGAGCTCGATGCGGCGGTGGGCCGCGCGGAGCAGGCGGTCGCCGAGGCGCGGCGCCGCCATGCCGAGGTGCAGACGTCGCTCTGGGCGGCATACAAGCCGGAGTACGAGCGCTATCTGGGCGGTGAGGAGGACTGATGTCCGCCAGTGACGTGTTCCAGGCCGGCGATGTGCTCAACGGTTACCGGCTGCTGGAGAACTTCCGCGTGGTCGGCGCCGGCCTCTCGGAGTGGAGCTTTGCCGAGCGCGGCGGCCGGGTCTACTTCATCAAGCGCTTCCTCAGCCCGACGTACCCGGAGGCCGACGCGCCCGGCAGCGAGCGGACCAAGGCGAGGAAGCGGGCGCGCTGCGCGGCGTTCGAGGCGCACCACCGCGGCATCCAGGCCGCGATGGCGCCGCTGACGACGTACGGCGGGAACCTGATCGCCACGCTGGACTTCTTCCGGATCGGCGCCAAGTACTACAAGGTCACGGAGAAGGTCGACGTGGCCGGCCTGCAGCCGAGCGACGTCGCCGTCCTCGGCTTCGCCACCCAGCTGGTGCTGCTGAAGACCGTCGCGCACAGCCTGAAGATCCTGCACGACCTGCGGATCGTGCACAGCGACCTGAAGCCGAGCAACGTGCTGATCAAGCGTACGGAGCTGGGTTACACGACCAAGCTGATCGACTTTGACAGCTCCTACATCGTCGGTAGGCCGCCGCCGCCGGACGAGATAGTCGGGACGATGAACTACTACTCGCCCGAGCTGGTGCGCTACATCCAGGGCGGCACCGCGCCGGGCGAGCTGACCGAGGCGTCCGACATCTTCGCCCTGGGGCTCATCTACGCCGAGTACCTCACCGGCGCCATGCCGGCCTTCGATCCCGCCCACCACGAGGCCGCGATCGCCGTGCTGCACGGGCAGTCGCTGAAGCTCGGCCCGAGCAAGGCCCCGCCGCCGGTCGTCGACCTCGTCCAGCGGATGCTGTTGCTGGATCCGGCGGCACGACCCGGCGTGGCAGAGGTGCATGCGACGCTCATGAGCCTGCGCAGCGGTGCCGCCCCGTCGACGGTTGCGCGTGCGCCGGTGCCGATCCGGCCTCGCGTCGTCCCGCGCGACAGCGCAAGGACTGCCGTGGACACCAGGTCACCTGCCTCTGGGAGGCGCCGCCTGTCCGGCGGCACTTCCTCGGCCCTTCGCGGCAAGGGGGTGCGGATCGCCGACGCGACCACCGCCACCGATGCGCCGGTCCCGCCCGCATCGGCACCGTCAGCACCGCACGCCTCAGCACCGCCACACGCGGGGGCCCCTGACCACGCATCCGAACGTTCGGGAGGTCGCCTCATGGGCAAGCTGCTCGGCAAGCGCGAGGGGCGGACAGAATGAGCACCGTCTGGCGGTGCAGCGTCTGCGAAGCAGTGAACCAGGGCGGCCGCGAGTGCTCAGCCTGCGGGGCGGTGATGACCCGCCGGTCAGCCATGGCCACCGCCGTCCGGGGCCGGGTCGCGCCGGTCCCGGCGCTACCCGACCCGCACGAGCCGATCCCACCCCCGGTGCGGCGGGCGATCAACCGGGAGCCGGTCATCGAGGAGGAGTGGCCCTACAACGACGAGCTCAGCTTCCGGGTGCTCCCGATGCCGGGCGGCTGCATCATGGTGGGCACGCCGCGCAGCCGCCGTTGGTGAGCCAGTCGTGTCGCGCGTCGTACCGGTGGGTGGGGGACAGGATGTGACCATGACCGTGACAGCTCGCCTGGACCTGGCCATCTTTGACGCGGCGGACATCGACAGGGTCGGTTCGTTCTATGCCGAGCTCACCGGCTGGGACGTCGTCCGTCGGGATGTCGACCGGTTCGGCGTCCGGACTCCGGACGGTCAGGAGATCGAGTTCCAGCGCGCACCCGACCACATCCCACCGCGGTGGCCCGGGCAGGAGCACCCGCAGCAGTTCCACCTCGACCTGCAGACGGACGATCCCCAGGCGCAGGCCGAGCGGGCGGTCGGCCTCGGCGCCACCCGGCTGGTCGACGGCCCGACCTGGGTCACCCTGGCCGACCCGGCCGGCCATCCGTTCGATCTCTGCCAGGCTGACGGCGTCGACCCGGTGATGCGGCTGTTCGCGGTGACGATCGACGCTCCCGACGCGTCAGCCCTGGCCCGTTTCTACGCCGACCTCACCGGTATGGAGCCCACCTACGACGGCCCCGAGGGCACGCTCATCGCCGGTGACGGAAAGAGCCTGATGTTCCAGCACATCAACGACTACAACCCGCCCCGCTGGCCGGATCCGGCGCACCCGCAGCAGGCCCACCTCGACCTCCTCGTCGACGACCTCGACACCGGCGAGGCGCGGGCACTGGAGCTGGGCGCCCGCCGGCTGGGCGCCGGCGGTGAACGCTTCAGGGTCTTCACCGACCCAGCCGGTCACCCGTTCTGCCTCATCCGGTAACGCACCCGGGACCGCTCATCGTGCGGTCTGCGGGCGGCGCGTGCGGAGCTGGTCTACCAGACCATGCCCACAGGCGTGCGGCGTACTGTCCTCCTGCTGCCCCTGGTTAGGATGCCGCCATGACGTTCGAGCGGATCACCGTGCATCCGGGCCAGATGGGCGGTGCACCGTGCATTCGCGGGCTGCGGATACCGGTAGCGACCGTGGTTGCGATGGGCGCCCCGGCAGTGTTCTCTCAGGACGCGCTCAGCGGTGGTATACGTCGCGGCGGTGGTCGACATCAACGACGGTGACGGTGCGGGCCATGTCATCAATGCGGTAGATGACCCGGTAGGTCCCGCGCCGCGCGCTGTAGCGGTCATGCAACGGTGGCATCAGCTGCTTCCCCAGCCGGTAGGGCTCGCGCACCAGCGGGCCGGTGATGAACTCGTAGACCGCCACGGCAACAGCCTCAGGCAACCTCTCGGCGAAGGCTCGACGCACCGTCGGAGTCGTGCGCAGCAGGTAGGTCGGCGCCTCGGCAGGCTTGCTCTCGCTCACGCCGCGGAGCGGCGGCGCTGTAGCGTCTCGGCCAGTTCGTCGGCGGAGACCGTCTCGCCTCGGGCAAGCTCGGCGTCGGAGTCGGCCAGCCTGCGTAGCGTGGCCGGGTCCCCGAGGATGGACAGGGTCTCCTCGAGCCGTTCCAGGTCCTCGACCGCGATGAGGATGGCTGATGCGCGACCGTGGACGGTGACGGTCACGCGCTCGTGGTGGTCGTGTACCCGGCTCACGAGCTCGGACAGGTGGGCCTTCACCTCTCCGAGCGGCAGTGTCGTCATGGTCATAAGTATGACCAAATCTTGGCCGCCTGTCCACCGCCCACCCCCTCAGCTTGCGGTTCTCGCGCCGGTAGAACGTGATCAAGCCTCCGTGGCATGATCGCGTTGTGCGCGCACCCGACGATCCTTATCCCGGATGTGCTGGCGCGGGCTGTTCGCGCCCGTATTGATGGTGACAATGCGGCGGCGTTGGCCGAAATTGTCAAGATCCGTTTCGTTCCCCTGGAACGGAAGGTGGAACGGTGGCCGGCGATGTCGCTCATCGCTCAGGTCTACGCTCGTGATCGGTACCAGTGTCGATACTGTGGCGAGCGCGTCATCCTGACGGCCGTCATGCGCCTGGTGTCCAGACTGTATCCGGATCTTTTCCCCTACCATCGGAACTGGAAGGCGGACTCGACCCATCCAGCCTTCGTTTCCCGGTCCGCGACACTTGATCACATCAGGCCGGTCGCGGACGGAGGCGATCCGATCGCTGCGGACAATCTGGCGACCGCACAGTGACCTGAACTGGTGGGGTCTGACCGAGCTGTTCCGTCCACTTTGGGAGGCAGCCGGCCAGCCGCCACTCAGCGAGGACGAGCATGCCTGGATGCGAGCGGTCGACAACGTGAGGCCCGCGCAACTCTGATCTTGCGACCCATTCCACGACCACCGACAGCGGCATGAGAGCGTGCTCGACGTCTAGATCACAGTAGCATCATCGCAGATCAATGCTTGCGGTCGCCGGCTTTCAGTTCCCGTCTGGCTGCAGTCACAAAATTGATCTGGGTTAATCTAAAATCTGCCAGTTCGGCGTCCGGCATAAGGCCGGGACCTGTTTCGCCTCTGGCTCCCGCGATGCGGTCCGCCGAGAACACGAGCGCAACCGCCAGCTTGACCGTTTCGTCGTGCCGTGCGACGAGCCGCACCTCCGCGAGAGCTGCTTCGGCGGCCTGAACGTACGGTATGCCCTCCGGACCGAGTACTGGGATGCGGTGAGCGCCGTCGGGATGAGAGATGGCGTCGATCTGCGGTGTCTGCCGTATGTAGGTTACGTATGCTCTAACGGCCCCGAGGAATCTGCTGTAGGTGGCAATACGCGTCTCCCTCCATTGCTGGGAGCCTTGTCGTGCTGAGGCGCGTGCCTGGCCGATGAGCGACAGCCAAACGCCCAAGCCGACCGCAGCCAGCGTGACGGCAGAGGTCAGGACGAGATTCCCATCGGGCATCAAGGTCACCAGCTATCGTCGGCGGATTCACGAGGTGTGACTCTAGCGTGCACACGTATGCAAACTGATCTGGCGGACGTCGGCAACACTCATAGCGGGCGTTGGGACAGATGGAGGCCGCATCCAGATCGACGCCACCCAGGCGCGAGGCAACGCGCCGCGATGCGCTGGTTCGGGTAGACGGGCCAGCTACCGGCCACGGCGGTGCTTGAGGCGGCCGCTGGTGGGTAGGTCGGTGGCAGCACGCTGTGGGAGCCGAGGAGATGCGACATGTTTCTGCTGTTCGGGCTACGTACGCGCGACCACCGGACCGCCACCCGCGTGATGAGGTGCGAGGTATGTGGACACAGCGCCCCGCAGGCGCTGGTGAAGCGGACGACGAAGTTCACGCTCTTCTTCGTTCCGCTGTTTCCGGTGCGACCCAGCCGTTCGTACCTGGAATGCGGTCACTGCCGCGCCTTCCGTCCGGTGGGTCACGGCGTGCTCACCAGATAGCGGCCGGCGGCGTGAGCGGGCGTCGACCCGCGTGACAGGATGCGTCGATGAGCGGCGACGTCGCCCCCGACGTGAGCGCCCTGGCGATCAACGTCACGATCCCGGAGGGGCTGCGCTGGACCGACACCCGACGCGGTGAGGAGTTCACGCTGACCACGCCCAACGTCCGGCTCCTCCCGGACGGGCACCTCGCGGCGAAGGCGTACGGCCGGCCGACGGGCGGCGGCCGCGGCACGTACGTCTCGTTCCCCGTGCCCGACCGGCCCGAGCTGGCGGCGCTGGTCGCCAGAGCGGCCAGCCGCGCCGCCGCGCTGTGGGCCGCCCACCGCGGTCTCGGCTGAAGGTCCGCTCCGGCCCTGGCCAGCCGTTGGTCGCCGCGGCCCTGAGCCGTTGTGGCGCTTAATACCATCGTGCGATGGGGTGGTTGGACACCAGCGACAAGGTGGCATCTGTCGCCGGCGCGCTCGCTGGCATCGTCGCCGTCCTGCTGACCATCCACCAGATCCTGCGCCACCGCCGTGGGGCGAGGTCCGGGCTGTCGGGCGACGCGTTGGTCGCCCTCTGGCAAGCCCAACACCATGATGCGACGCGGCATCGGTACCGGTTCTTCGGCGACCACATCCCGTCCCTCACCAAGGTCTATGTCCGCCAGCAGGTTGTCGATGCCGCGACGGCGCAGCGGACGGTCGGCGTGGAGGTGTCATCGATCCTGAGGCCCGGTCCCGGCTGCTCTGGTCGCTGCACGGCTGGTTGCGGGAGCCACCGACACGACACCAGCTAGTGATCACCAGCCGCCCGCTGCCCTGGGCGGCACGAGCTGCGGCACCTGCGGGACGCGATCGGCACTGCGCTGGCTGCTCACGGGGCGACTGCGGGTCAGTTCGCCGAATGGCTCGGCGACGACTTCCCAGCGGTCGTCGACGGTGTGCTCGATGCGATCGGTGCTGCGCACGTGAACGACCCCGAGGCAGACCTGGTCGAGGTGGCGGGCGGTTGGCTTCACCGCCGCAGCGGCTACGACCTGGCGGCGGTCCTGCCCAACGGCCGCCAGCTGCTCCGCGACCTGCTCCTGGCCACCGGAGTGCTCGTTCCCCGCGGCGGTCGCCTGCGGTTCACCCACCAGAGCTTCGCCGAGTTCTTCGCCGCTCGCGCCATCGCATCCACCTTTGACGAGACCGGGTGGCGACACCTGATGGCGAACCCGGCGGCGCGCAGCCTCGCCGCCTTCATGGCGGCGACCGGGCCCGACCCGGACCGGCTGGTCGCCGGCCTGCTCGACAGCGGCTTCGACGCGGTGGTGGCCGGAGATCTCCTCGCTGACGGCGTAGCCGTACGGCCCGACACCCGGCAGCGGGTGATCGACTCTCTGGTGGGCGAGGTGTCGGGTAACACGACCGGGTCCGGCGAGTCCCTGCGAGTCCTGCGGGAGCTGAGCGTCGACGCGGACGTGCTCCGTCGCCTCACCGACCTCGCCACGGACGAGACGGTCAACGAATGGAGCCGCCTCGTCGTGGCGGACGCCGTCGCGGACGTGGACCCCGCCACCGGTATCCGGCTGCTTCGGCTGGCCGCCCGCACTGCCGATCCGATCGCGCGGGGCTGGGCTGTGCAGGCCCTCTCCGCTCGCGGCGCGGCCGCGGGGCCCGTCGAGTGGGAGCCCGTGCGTGGCGGTGCCCGCCATCCGCTGGGCGCGCTGGGTCGCCAGGCGCTCACCGACCGGGCCAGCGACACCGGCATCGGCGATGACGAGCGGGTGGACGCCGCGCTGCGGCTGGCCCACGACGGCGAGCTCGGCGCGGTGCGCGGCCTGCTGGAGACGCCGGGCATCGACGACGGTGGCCGGCTGCGGGCCGCCCACGCGCTCGCCGCCTACGGTGACGACAGCGCCCTGCTCGCCCTGGCCGGTGGGTCGACGACCTCGGACTACTACGTCCCCCAGTCCACAGTCGACCACTCACTGCGCTACTGCGCCCTCCGGCACCTGCACTGGCGCCGGCATCCAGCCTCCGTGGACCTGCTGACGGCGTTCGTGGCGGGTACGAGCGCCCCCTGTACCTACGGCGCCGCCGCGATGCTGGCCGAGGTGGGGCGGTTCGACGCCCTCGTCGATGTGGCGACCGGGTCGGCGCGAGCCCCCCGAGCTCGCTGTGGCCGCCGCGAGACGCCTGTCGACCGTCGCCGACGGGGCGACCCTGGAACGCGCGATGGAGCGCGTGACCGAGCCTCGGGCTCGGGCCTGGCTGGCCGCGGGGCTGGTTCGTCGCGGGCGGACGCACCACGCCCCTGACGTCCGCCGCCTGATCCGCCGGTCGCGTTTTGCCGCTGGTACCCGGGCCGAGCTTTACGCGATCCTCGCGGCCGGGAGCGACGCCCGGGCGCGCGCCTGGCTGCGCACCCGTGCGACCCTGACACCGCGTGCGGGCCGGAGGCTGGTCGCGGTAACCGCGTTGAGCGCCATCGGCGACACCGCCGCGCTTCGCACCCTGTCTAAGATCGCACTCGGCGGCCCGGGACGCAGGACCCGGGTCCATGCCGCGGCGGCGTTGGGCCGGCTCGGCACCGAGCTGGGTTGGCGACCGCTGCGTGAGCTCGCCATGTCGCCACGACCCCGGCTACGCCTGCACGCGAGCGCTCGGCTGGCCTACGAGACCGGGGACCTGGGACCCGTGCTGGATCTGGTCGCCGACGGCGCGGTCCGGGCCGGCTACCGGGTACGGGCCGCGGAGCTGCTCGGGCGCTGCGCCGACCGCGCATCCCAGGCGTTGACGAAGGAGATCCAGGAGGAGTACCCCCGGCTCGGCTCGGCCGCCCGGGTCACCGAACATGACAGCGTCCTGTACACAACACCCGTGGGAGTGGGGCGGCAGCTGCCACCCCGCCACGCCGGCCGGTTGGAGGCGCTCGCCGCGCTCCCGGCGATGCCCACCCGGCTGCTCATCGCTATCGCCGATGCCGGCATAACCCGGGAGAAGGCGCTTGACCTGCTGGCGTCGATCGCCCAGGACCCACGGCGCGCTCCATGGCACCGGATCAGGGCGGCGGAAACTTTGGAGATCTACGACGAGCCAAGGGGAAACCAGCTGCTCCGGGCACTGGCGGGCGACCACAGCATGCTGCGGATATTCCGCTGGTACGTCCTGTACGAGGAGTGGGCGGGGGAGCCGGTCCCGGCATGGGAGGAGTTCGCCGAGCCGTTCCAGCGCTACCGGCGCATCGATGAGGGTGTCCGGTGGTTACGGCTACCCCGGCTCGCGACGCTTCTGCTCACCCGCCCGACCGCGAACCCGACGCCTCCCGCCGCCGTCGAGCCCGACCACTCGGTCGTACAGGCACTCAGGCCATGAGTGGCCAGGCGCCCGCGGACCGCGTCAGGTGGCCCGGCCAGTCCCGTTATGGGTGCTGCTCCGGAGCTTGGCGCGGACCGGCTCGGCGTCGGGGGAGTCGAGATCGGTGAAGATGTCCAGCGCCTGCTGCCAGGCGGCGCGTGCGGCGTCGGAGTTGTTGGTGGCGTGGTGGGTGTCGCCGATGTGCGAGAGAGTGCTCGCCTGGTACCAGGGGTCGCCGAGGTGGTGGAACAGGTCGAGTGCGTGCTGGTAGCAGGTGAGCGCCTGGTTGTGGTGGCCGAGGTGGTGGTGGGCGTAGCCGAGGCTGTCCCACGCGGTGGCCCGCCCGAGGCGGTCGTCGAGGTCCCGGTGCAGGATGAGGGCCTGCTGGCAGTAGGTGAGCGCCTGCCGGTGGTTGCCGAGGAGGACGTGGTACCAACCCAGCCCGGTGAGCGCGTCGGCTTGCCCGGACCGGTTCCCGGTGGCCCGGTACAGGTCGAGGGCCTGCCGGGCGTGGTCGACGGCCTCGGCCGGGCAGCCCCGTCGCTCCCACAGTAGCCCCAGGTTGTGGTGGTTGTGCGCCTGTCCCAGCTGGTCGCCGGTGTGACGGCACAGGTCCAACGCGTGCGCGAGGTGGGTGTGGGCGTCGTGGGTGCTCCCCAGTCGAATGTGGACGGCGGCAAGGATGCGGTGGGCGTGGGCCTGCAGGGCCAGGTCGGTCAGCCGCTGGGCGGCGGCCAGGGCGGCGAGTCCCACCGTGACCCAGTCGTGGGTATATCCGCGCCGGTCCAGGAAGACGGCGGTGGCCCAGGCCAGCTGCCAGGTGAGGGTGTCGAAGCCGGTGCTGGCGGCGTAGTCGACGGCGGCGAGCAGGACAGCGCGCTCGGTGGTGAACCAGGCCAGTGCCTGCTGGTCACCGGTGGGCTCCGCCACGGTCACCCCGGTCTCGGGCGGGGCGAGGAGGATCGGGTCGCGAGCCGGGTGTAGCAGCGATGCCGCGGCGTACGCGGTGTGCAGGTAGTGGTCGAGCAGCCGGCGCGCGGCGGCGCGGCGCTCGTCGTCGGTGTCGGTCTCGTGCGCGGCCTGTGCGGCGTAGGCGCGGAGCAGGTCGTGGAAGGCGTACCGGCCGGGCGTGTGCTCCACGATGAGGTTGGCCTGGGCCAGCTCGGCGAGGAGCGGACCGGTCAGCGGCGGCGGTGTCCCTGCGAGGCTGGCCGCCGCCGCGATGGAGATGTCGGGGCCGGGGTGCAGGCCCAGCAGCCGGAACAGGCGGGCCGCCGCAGGGGTGAGGATGCGGTAGGACCAGGCGAACACCGCCTGTATGTCGGTGGTCGGATGGCCCGTGGTGAGCGCATCGAGGCGGTGACCACCGACGCGCAGCTGGCCGGCGAGCGCGGCCAACTGCAGTGCCGGGTGGGTGGCGGCGCGGGCGGCGACGATGGCCAGCGCCAGGGGGAGTCGGGCGCAGTGGTTGATGATCTCGTCGACGGCATCCGGTTCGGCGTCGACGCGGTGCGCGCCGAGGCGTTGGGTGAGCAGGTCGCGGGCCTCGTCGGGGGTCAGCAGGTCCAGCGGCAGGAAGTGGGCGCCCTCGGCGGCGACCAGGCTGGTGAGCTGGTCGCGGCTGGTGACCAGCACCAGGCAGCCCGCGGCGCCGGACAGTAGGGGGCGCACCTGGTCGACGTCGCGGGCGTTGTCGAGGACCACCAGCATCTTCCGGTCGGCGACCAGGGTGCGGTAGAGCGCGGCCCGGGCGTCCGGGTCCGCGGGGATACGGTGCGGTGGGACCTCGAGCGCATGGAGGAACCGGAGGACCACCTCGGTCGGGGCCATCACGATGTTCGTGGGGTCGAACCCGCGCAGGTTCACGTACAGCTGCCCGTCCGGGAACCGGTGCCGGACGCGATGGGCCCAGTGGATGGCGAGGGCTGTCTTGCCGACGCCCGCCGTGCCGGAGACCGCGGTGACGACGACGGTGGTGGGTTGCCTGGTGGCCGCCGCGGCGATGGCGTCCAGGGCGTCGAGGTGCGCGGCCCGGCCGGTGAACCCGCGCACGGCCGCCGGGAGCTGCGCCGGGGCCGGCTGGCCGAACGGCGGCCCGGGCTCGGCGGGGGGTCGGGGAACGTCGCCCCGCAGGATGGCCCGGTGCAGGTCCTGCAGGTCCGGGGCCGGGTCGAGGCCGTGCTCGTCGGCCAGGCGGGTGGCCAGGTCGCGGTAGGCGGCCAGGGCGTCGGCCTGGCGACCGTCCCGGTGCAGTGCGGTCATGAGCAGCCCGGTGAGGCGTTGCCGCAACGGGTGCCGGGCGACCAGGGTACGCAGCTCCGCCACGAACGGGCCCGCGTCTACAGCGGTGGCGAGCTCCAGGTCGAGGCAGTCCTCCCAGGCGGCCAGCCGCGCGTCGTCCAGCCCGGCGACCTCCCGGTGCAACGGCTCGCAGTCGAGCCCGTCCAGCGCCGGACCGCGCCATAGCGCGAGCGCCCGGCGCAGCAGGCGGGCCGCGCCGACCCGGTCGTCCGCGGCGGTGAGCGTACGCGCCCGCGCGACGAGATCCTCGAATACGAACGTGTCGACCCGCTCCCGGGCGGTCCGGAGCAGATACCCGTCACCCTGCCGGACGATCAGCTCCGCACCGGCGCCCACGTCGTCGGCCTTGGCCAGCAGTGCCCGCAGCGCGGAGACCCGGTTCTGCACCGTGCGGCGCGACACGTCCATCGGGTCGTCGTAGGCGATCTCCGCCAGGCGGGTCAGGCTCACCGGCCGCTCCGCGGCCAGCAGCAGCGCGGCCAGGATCCGCTCGTGCCGGGCCCCGCCCATGGCCACCGGCCGTTCCGCCGCGACGACCTGTAGCGGGCCGAGCAGCCGAAACTCCATGCGGCGATGTACCTCCCCGGAATCCGCCGGCCCCTCAACGGTGGCCCTCGCGATCTTAACGGTGGTGTCCCCGTGGCCACGGGGACGTTTCGAGGACGGGGGCGCGAAAGATCGACCCCGGCGAGCCCGCCCGCCCGCGCTCGCCGGCACCAGTGTCAGCGCCGCGGTCAAGAACGGGGGCACCGCATGGGCGCCACCACGCCGATCCGGCGTCGTCCATCGCGCTGGGTCCTGCGGTGGGAAGGCTCGGCGGGACAGCCGGACGACCACGACGCGGCAGAGACCAACGCGCGGGGAAGCATCAAGACCGCGATCAGGGCGCCCCCGCAGCCTCATCGCGGCTGCCGGGCTGACCGGCTGGCCGGCCGGCGGGTGCGACGAAGTGTTGAGTGTCCACTTGAGTCAGATACTCCGATATGGGGGACGGGCTAATGATGCGATGGAAGATGCCGCTCGTGGCCGTGTTGGGCGCGGTCATGTCGCTGCTGGTGGCGGGCACGGCTCACGCCGCCGTCGGTGCCAGGGCCGTCCACGGCAACGACTGGGGCGAGATCCGATCCGTGGGATCTGGCTCCTACAACGACTACATCATCGTGTGTGACGGAGAGGCCGACGGACGCTACGTGTGGGCGCAGTACCACCTGGTCTCCGTCTTCGGTGGTGTCAGCGAGTACCGCAGCGTGTACGACCTTGATGGGCCGAACAACAACAGCTGCGGAATCCACGACTACCGGGGAACGCCGTACTTCGCTCGCGCGATACGGGTATGCGAGTACGAAGGCGGTTGCAGCGCCTGGGCCTACACCGGCGATCCGGTCCTGGTCTCGCCTACGGCCCGGACAGCCAAGGATGTCGCGTCCTAGGACCGTACGGCACGGGCACGGCAAAGTCGGTGTGTGGGGTGTCTAGGCTGGTAGGAGATGTATGAGTTTGAGGACTCGGCGGTTCTTGCGGGCGTTGTGGCGTAGCGCGGCGGCGATGTTGGTGGCCCCGTGGACTCTGAGCAGGCT
>DASSUC010000087.1:0-4648 GCA_035707405.1 Micromonosporaceae bacterium
CGCCGGCGCCTTCCTCGCGTTCTTCGTGGTCACCAAGAGCCTGGTGTTCTTCCTGGGCATGGCCTCCGACTACGAGATCAACGTCGACCTGACCGGGTACTTCGACTTCGTCACCGGGGTCATGCTGCTGTTCGGGCTGGCTTTCGAGTTCCCGCTCGCCCTGCTCATGCTCAACTTCGTCGGCATCCTCAGTGCCCGGCGCATGCTGGGCTGGTGGCGCCCGGCCATCTTCCTGATGTTCGTCTTCGCCGCGGTGGTGACCCCGACCCCGGACCCGTTCGGCATGACCGCCCTGGCGCTGGCCATGGCCCTGCTCTACTTCGCCGCGGTCGGCGTGGCGTTCGTCAACGACCGGCGCCGCGCGCGGGCGCAGCCGGACTACTCCGGCCTGTCCGATGACGAGCTCTCCCCGCTGGACCACGTGCCGGAGCGGGTGGGCGCCGCCGAGCCGGTCGAGCCGCCGGCGCCGGTGGAGCCGCCCGAGCCGGTGGCCGGGCCGGCGCCGCTCGCCACCCGGTACGACGCTCCCGGCCGCGCGGGCTCATCGAGCCTCGCGGAGGACTCGAGCCCCGCCGCACGGCGGTACGACGACACGACCTGATGCCGTACGGTCATCGCCGTGACCGAGCGCATCGAGCGGAGTGAGGGTCCCGAGGACACGGCTGGGGAGGCGCTGCCGTGACCGTGGCGCCGACCGGGCCGGTGGCCGTGCTCGCCAACCCGACGGCCGGCCGGGGCCGGCTCCGGGAGCTGCTTCCCGTGCTGCTGGAGCGGCTGCGCGGCCAGGAGCGCGAGGTGCGCCTGCTGGATGCCGCCACCCGGGACGAGGCGACCGCGGCCTGCGCGGCGGCGGTCGCCGCAGGGGCCGGGGCGCTGGTGGTGCTGGGTGGGGACGGCACGGTCCATCTGGCGCTGCAAGCCGTCGCCGGCACGCCGGTGCCGCTGGGCATCGTGCCAACCGGCACCGGAAACGACTTCGCGGTCAACATCGGCCTGCCGGAGCAGCCGGTGCCGGCGGTCGACGCGCTCGTGCGGGCGCTGCGCGACGGCACCACGCGCCGGGTGGACCTGGGCCGGCTGACCGACAGCACCGGAGCCCACCGCTGGTTCGGCGCGGTCTTCGCCGCCGGCTTCGACGCCATCGTCAACGAACGCGCCAACGCGATGCGCTGGCCCCGGGGCCCGCGCCGCTACGAGCTCGCCATCTTCCTGGAGCTGCTGCGGCTGCGCCCACGCCGCTACCGGCTGTGGCTGGACGGGGTGCTGCACGAGCTGGACGGGGTGCTGATCGCGGTGGGCAACACGCCGAGCTACGGCGGCGGGATGCGGATCTGTCCCGACGCCGACCCTACCGACGGCATCCTCGACATCCTGGTCGGCGGGCGGTTCACCCGGACCGCGCTGGTGCGGATCACCCCGAAGGTGTGGGACGGCTCGCACGTGCACCACCCGCTGGTCACCCAGCACCGGGCGGTCAAGGTCGAGATCGACGCCGAAGGGATCACCGGGTACGCCGACGGGGAGCGGGTGGGCCCGCTCCCCGTCACGGTCGTCAGCGCACCTGGCGTGCTAAGAGTGCTCAGTGCGCGCTGACCAGCGCGCGCATCCGGGAGTGCTCAGTGCGCGCTGACAGCGCGTACCAGAGGTCGCTCAGCCCTGCTTGAGCTCGCCCGCCTGGGCCTCGATGGTCCGGCGCTGCGGCTCGTCCTGGCCCGTCCGCACGGTGATCTTGCGCGGCTGCTCCACCGGCTTGGTCACGTTCTTGATGCGGATCTTGAGCAGGCCGCGGTCCGCGTCGGCCTCGACCTGGTCGCCGCCGACGCCATCGGGCAGCTGGAAGGTGCGGCGGAACGCGCCGTAGCGCATCTCCCGGACCAGCACCTTGCCCCGGGTCTTCTCCCAGGTGTCCCGGCGCTCGCCGCTGACCGTCAGCCGGCCCTCGGCCACCTCGATGTCGATGTCGTCGATGTCGACGCCCGGAACCTCGAGCGTGATCACCACGTCGTGACCGTCAGTGGCCATCTCCACCGGCGGGACGAACTGGTACGACGACGTCCCG
The DNA here is from genome assembly GCA_035707405.1 of Micromonosporaceae bacterium. Classification (GTDB taxonomy): domain Bacteria; phylum Actinomycetota; class Actinomycetes; order Mycobacteriales; family Micromonosporaceae; genus DASSUC01. The sequence continues at coordinate 2,060 of DASSUC010000087.1, forward strand.
AACGTGCGCCGCACCACATCGTCGAACTCCTGGTCGATGCGGGCCAGCGCGGTGAACGGGTCCCATCGCATCAGGGGCATCTCGTGTCACCTCCGTTGATGTCCTGTCCGTTCGGTTAGCACTCTCACCTATCGAGTGCTAACCCAAACGATAGAACCCGCGTTGGAACGGCGGAATTTCAAATCAGGCGTGATCTGCATCACACCGGCTGAGGGCGAGGGCGCCGGCCAGGCCGTTCACCTGGCCCGGCTCGCCAGGGGGCAGGACGAGCACCGTGCAGCCGGCGGCCACCGCCCCGGCGTCGGCCGGGCTGTCGCCCACCATCAGGACCCGTTCCGGCGGCACGCCGAGGGCCGCGCACGCGTACCGGAAGATCGCGGCGTCGGGCTTGGTGCGCCCCACCTCGTAGGACAGCGCCCAGGCGTCGACCAGCTCGGCCAGGCCCCAGCCGGCCGCGAGCTCCCGCACGTCGAAGCCGATGTTGCTGACCACGCCGACCGGCAGCCCCGCCGCCCGCAGCGTGCGCAGGGTGGGCAGCGTGTCGGCGTACAGGCGCCAGCCCTGGGGGCAGCGCAGCCGGGCGTAGAGGGCCTCGGGCAGGCCCTCGATGCCACACCCCACCGACTCGGCCAGCCCGGTGTACGCGGCCCGGTGGGCGCCCGGGTCCAGGTCCCGCTCGGCCCACACCTCGATCAGGTGCGGGGGCACCCGTCGCGGCGGCGGCCCGCCGGGCCGCCCGGCGGCGACCAGCCGGTCGGCCAGGGCCGTGGCCCGGATGGGGTCCAGGTCCACCCCGCACTCCTGGGCAGCCCGGCACACCCAGTCGACGGCGTCCTCGACCTGGGCGAGCGTGCCGTGCAGGTCGAACAGGACGGCCTCGACCGGGCGGGCGGGCAGGGGCTCCTCCGGCACGCCGAGCACCATACCGAGAGGCGGACCGGCCGGTTCTTCACCTAGCCTTGCAGAATGAGCAGCCCCGCCGAGCGGTACGCCGCGGTCCGCCGGCGGGCGGCCGACGCGGCGCGCCTGCCCGCGCTCGCCGAGTTCGCCGCCGACCTGGGGTTCGCCATGGACCCCTTCCAGCGCGACGCGTGCGCGGCGCTGGAGCGCGGCAGCGGGGTGCTCGTGTGCGCCCCGACCGGCGCCGGCAAGACCGTGGTCGGCGAGTTCGCCGTGCACCTGGCGCTGGCGCAGGGGCGCAAGTGCTTCTACACCACGCCGATCAAGGCGCTGTCCAACCAGAAGTTCCACGACCTGGTCCAGCGGTACGGCCCGGCCCGGGTCGGCCTGCTCACCGGCGACAACTCGATCAACGGGGACGCGCCGGTCGTGGTGATGACCACCGAGGTCCTGCGCAACATGCTCTACGCCGGCTCGGCCACGCTGGCCGGGCTGTCCTATGTGGTCATGGACGAGGTTCACTACCTTGCGGACCGGTTCCGCGGCGCGGTCTGGGAGGAGGTCATCATCCACCTGCCGGTGGCGGTGACCCTGGTCTCCCTGTCGGCGACCGTCTCCAACGCCGAGGAGTTCGCCGACTGGCTGGTCACCGTGCGCGGTGAGACCGAGGTCGTGGTGACCGAGCACCGGCCGGTCCCGCTGTGGCAGCACATGCTGGTCGGGCGGCGGATGTTCGACCTGTTCCACGACGCGGAGGCGGCGTCAAAGCACGACGTGCACCCCGAGCTGCTGCGCTACACCCGCGAGGTGCTGCGCCGCGTCGAGGGCGACAGCCCGTACGGGGCCCGGGGCCGCGCCGGCCGGAGCCGCCGCTGGCCGGTGCCGTCCCGGCCGGACGTGGTCGAGCGGCTGGACCGGGAGGGGCTGCTGCCGGCGATCCTGTTCATCTTCAGCCGGGCCGGCTGCGACGCGGCGGTGCAGCAGTGCCTGCACGCCGGGCTGCGGCTGACCACGCCGGACGAGCGGGCCGAGGTCCGGCGGGTGGTGGAGAGCCGCATCGCCCAGATCCCCGGCGAGGACCTGTCGGTGCTCGGCTACTGGGAGTGGCTCGACGGCCTGGAGCGGGGGCTGGCCGCCCACCACGCCGGGCTGCTGCCGGCCTTCAAGGAGGTGGTGGAGGAGCTGTTCGTCCGGGGGCTGGTGAAGGCGGTCTTCGCCACCGAGACCCTCGCTCTCGGCATCAACATGCCGGCCCGGTGCGTGGTGCTGGAGCGGCTGGTCAAGTTCAACGGCGAGGCCCACGTCGACCTGACGCCGGGGGAGTACACCCAGCTGACCGGGCGGGCCGGCCGGCGCGGCATCGACGTCGAGGGGCACGCGGTCGTGGTCTGGGGCCCGGAGGTGGACCCGCGGCACGTGGCCGGGCTCGCGTCGACGCGTACCTACCCGCTGCGGTCCAGCTTCCGGCCGTCGTACAACATGGCGGTCAACCTCGTGCACCAGGTGGGCCGGCCGACCGCGCGTGAGCTGCTGGAGTCGTCGTTCGCGCAGTTCCAGGCCGACAAGGCGGTCGTCGGGATGGCCCGCCAGCTGCGCAAGGCGGAGGAGGGGATGGCGGGGTACGCCGAGGCCGCCGAGTGTCACCTCGGGGACTTCATGGAGTACTCCACCCTCCGGCGACGGCTCAGC
>DASSUC010000088.1:0-22803 GCA_035707405.1 Micromonosporaceae bacterium
ATGGTGGCCTACCAGCTGCTGCGTCGCCACGCCCGTGGCTTCGGCACCGCGCTCGCCGACCGGCTCATGGACGAGTTCGAGGCCATGGCCCTGCGGACCCTCGAAGGGCAGGCGACGGAGCTGGGGTGGCAGCGCGACAACGTCGTCGCGCTCGCACCGGAGGACTACCTTCAGCTGATCATGCACAAGACCTGCTGGTACACCACGATTCACCCGCTGCGGGTCGGGGCCTTGATCGGGTCCCGCGGTGCTGTCGACCTGCGGCCGATGGTCCGGTTCGGCTTTGTGCTGGGCGCGGCGTTCCAGATCCGGGACGACCTGCTCAACCTCGTGGGTGACTCGACCCAGTACGGAAAGGACCTCAACGGCGACCTCTACGAGGGCAAACGTACCCTGATGCTCATCCACCTCATCGCCGAGGCGCGCGGGTCCGACCGGGAGACGGTCGCCATGTACCTGGGCACACCACGCCACCGGCGCACGGCCGAACAGGTTGCTGAGATCCGGCACCTGATGGACGCCTACCGCAGCATAGGTTTCGCCCTTGAGTACGCCCAGGGCATCGCGAGCGCTGCCGAGGCGGCCTTCGACGACGCGTTCGAGCAGGCGCGACCAGGACCGGACACCGACTTCGTCCGGGCGCTCATCCCGTACATGATCGGGCGGGAGGCCTGACGGGTCCGTGGCGCGGCCCTTGACCCGGCGTACCCCGCACGGGCCAGCGGCGAGAGCCAGCGCGTCGAACACGTTCGCCTGCGCGAGCCGGCGGGCCTGCGCTACGGCGCCGTGCTGGGCGAACGCCGCGGCCCTGGTACCGGATGGCGCTGCATGCCGCCGAGTTGGTGCAGCGTTGTGCCCTATTAGAATCTTGGCGGTAGACTATTGGGCATGGGCGAGACCAAGAGCTTCTACCTGGACGACGTCGTAGTCGCGTACCTGCAGACTCACGAGAACGCGTCCGCTGAGGTCAACCGGTTGGTGCGCCGTAAGATCTTCCAGGACGCCGAGGCTGCGTACTTCGAGAGGCACCATGGGTCTCCGCTGACCGAGGAGCGACGGGAGCGTGCCCGGGAGTGGGCCCGGGAGCAGTTGGCCGCTGCGGACGAGCAGGCGAGGGCGAGCAAGCCGGCCCGCGATGAGCTGCGTCGCAGGATGGGCTGGGCCACATGAGCGGACCGCGGGGCAGGGAGGTCGAGGATCTGCCGGTCCGGCTCATCCTCGATGCCTCGGCGGTCTGTGCGTTCGGCCGGCACGAGACCGTCGGTGAGGTTATCGGCCTGGTTGAGCAGGAGGACATCTTCGCCGTCACGACAGCGTGCCTGGCCGAGGCGGTCGCCCGCGGTGCCGAGCCCGCGCTGGTCGACCTGCTCCGCTCACATCCCAGCTGCGTCGTCATCGGCTCGCTGGCCGACTGGCTGAGCCTGGGTCGGTTCATGGACCTGACCAGACCAGGGGCGACGCTCCTCCATGACGTCGCCGACTCGGACCTGACCATGCTGGCCGTACGCACCGAGGCGCATATCCTGACCAGCCAGCCTGGCCGATACACCAGCATCTTCGACGCGGTCAGCATCATCGAGCTTGAGAAGCCATGGAGCTGACCACCTCGCCGCGGACCTGGCTGCCGGCCGGCTGACCGACCAGTGCGCCGACCGCGCCGAGGCGCCCAGCGTCGCCACCGCGACCAGGGGGAGGACGAGCACGGTGACGGCCGACCCGAGCTCGCTGACCGTCTGACCGGTCCACAGCAGGGCAAAGTTGCGATCGCGCGCCAGGCCGCGTACCTCCGCCGCCTCGGCCATGACGAAGCACGCTATCGGCGGCGGAGGTGCCGGCAACAAAGTCCGCTACTGGAGGGTGAGCTCGTACATGCTGCGCCCGAAGGTGGCGGCGACGAGCCGCTGCCGGGTCGGGTCGTACTCGATGTCGTCGACCGGGACGAGTGGCAGCCCGGACCCGAGACGCTGCCAGGAGCCGGCCGTGGTGGAGACGAACACGCCCTGGTCGGTGGCTGCGAACAGTTCGCCGCCGGTGCCGAGCACGATGTCGTTCACCGGTGCCTGGGGCAGGTTGCCGGTGAGGTCCGTCCATGTCGTCCCCGCGTCGTTGGTCATGAGCACGTGCGGCTGGTACGAACCCGCCCGGTAGCCGGAGAGGGTCACGTAGGCGGTCGCGGCGTTGCTCGGCGAGACCGCGACCCGCGTCACCCAGGGCTGGCCCGCCAGCCGCAGCTGCCATGTGGCGCCGAGGTCCGGGGTGACCCAGACCCGGCCGTCGTCGGTGCCCACCCAGACGACGTCCGGGTTGGACGCGGCGGCGGCCACCGTCGTGATCGTGCCGAACGGGTACGCGTCCTGCCCCGGCCCGCCGGTGAGGTCCGGGCTGATCGGTGCCCACGTCACGCCGTTGTCGACCGACCGGTTGAGGCGGTTGCCCCCGTAGTACATGACGTTGGGGTTGGTCGGGTCGAACTGGACCGGGGTGAACCAGTTACGCCGGTTCGCCGTCGTCGCGCGGGTGAAGTACGTGAGGTGGTCGCCGCCGTCCACGGACCGGAAGCAGTTGCCGTACTGGTAGCAGGCGAAGACGTTGTTGACATCGGTCGGGTTGATCAGGTTCTCCTCGCCGTCGCCGCCGACGTACAGCGCCCACCCGCGGCGGGCCCACGACCGCAGGCTGCCGTTGTCCTGCGTGCCGCCGGACACGCGGGCGGGGTCCTGCGGGGTGATCGCCGCGCTGTAGAACTGCGTGAACGGCTGGTGCTGAGATGCCACCCACGTCCCCCGGCGGCCGTTGGAGTCGGAGCGGTACATCCCGCCGTCGTTGCCCAGGTACACCCGCCGGTTGTCCCGCGGGTCCCACACCATGGCGTGGTGGTCGACGTGCATCGAGTCGTCGTCAGCGTCCCAGCTGCGCCCACCGTCCTGGCTGGTGAGCAGGGCGATGCCGGCCACGTGCACGAGGTTGGCGTTGCGCGGGTCGACCCAGACCTTGCCGAACCACCACGCATAGCTGGACTGGGACTCGGCGAGGTCCTCGTTGTCCGGGAGCCGGGTCCAGCTGTCGCCGCCGTCACGCGAGGTGAAGAACCCGTCGAAGAAGTTCGACGAGGCGGGGCCGCGGCCGATGACCGCGTAGAGCCGTTGGGGATCCGACGGCGCGATCCCCAGACCGATCCGACCGAGGTCAGCGGCGACCGGCGCCAGGCCGTCGAGGCGGGTCCACGTGTCGCCGCCGTCCGTTGACCGGTAGACACCGGAGCCGACCCCGCTGTACGAGCGGGCAGACGGCTGCCGGCGGTGGTCCCACATGACCGCGTACAGGCGCTGCGGGTTGCCGGGGTCGAACATCACCTCGGTGGCACCGGTCGTGTCGGTCGCACCGGCGAGCACCCGGGTCCACGTGTTCCCGCTGTCGGTGGAGCGGTACACGCCCCGTTCGCCGCCGGGGTTGAACAACGAGCCGGCAGCGGCGACGAACAGGCGGCGCGGATCGCCCGGGTCGATCACGATCTTGCCGATCGCGCCCGAGTCCCTGAGCCCCAGGCTCGTCCACGTCGCACCGCGGTCGGTGGACCGGTAGATGCCGGTCCCGGTGTAGGTGAGGCTGCCACCGCCAGGGTTGGCCTCGCCGGTGCCGGCATAGAGGGTGCCGTCGCCAGCAGCCGCGACGGCACCCATGGCCTGGGTGAAGCCGTCCGGCCACACGGGCTGGAACGACGCACCGGCATCGCTCGACCGCCACAGCCCGCCGGACGCCGCCGCCGCGTAGATCGTGCCATCCAGCTGCGGGTCCAACGCGAGATCCGTCACCCGGCCGCCGATGTTGGTGGGCCCGATCGACGTCCACCGGCCGCCGGTGACCGGCAGCGTGGCCGCCTCGGCCGCGGCGCGGTCGTAGGCGTGCCGGGGCAGCTCCTGCCCGGGCATGGTCTTCTGCAGGAAGCGGTGCTCGGCAGGCGCCGACGGTCCCCGGACCGGTCGGTACTCGCCTGACTGCCCAGGGCCGGGTGGGGTCGCCCCGGCATCGGGCGCGGCAGCAACCCCCTGGGGGGCAATGAAGGCCAACACCAGCCCGACCGTCAGAACGGCCGTTCCGCGCTTCATCACAACCTCCGTCTCTGTCCCCATCGGGAACGCCGACCTTGGGTCGTTATAGATCTTCACAACACGCGGGTCAAGCTGCTCACCAGCATCCGCTGGTCGCTGCCGGTGCTGGTCGCGATCCTGGCCTGGCGGCCCGTCGGACCGGCGGTCCTCGATCCGGCCGCCGGTCCGACGGGGCTGGTCACGCCGGCACGCTGGCCAGCAGCTGGAACGCGGTCGCCAGGTCACCGGCGAGCAGCGCCCGGTCGGCGTCGGCGATCGCGGCTGCCCAGCCGGGTCGGGCCCGGCCGGCGAGGGCCGCGGCCTGCGCCCGGTCACGGGCGATCGAGACGATCTCCTCCTGGAGCGCCAACGGGTACGCACCTGACGGGCCGGACGCGGCGAGGGCGGACGCGGCGTTGTCGCGGGGTGTCGTGCGCAGGCCCCACCCGAACGGGAACAGTGGGTCGTAGCTGGCGTCGCCGACGTTGATCGGCACCTGCGCCTGCGTGCGCGGCCAGGTCATCGGCAGCCGGCCGGTGAAGGGCCGCCGGCCGAAGAGCACATCGGCCACGCCGGCTCCCTCGCTGCCCGGCAGCCACGACGCGACCAGCGCGTCGATCTTGCCGAGCTGGTCGGTGAGGACCTGGGGCCGGCCGGAGACGACGAGCACGACGCAGGTCTCGATCGCGTCGCACACCTTGTCGATCACGGCCCGGTCGCCGGGCTGCAGGCTCAGTGACTTCTCCTCCTGCTGGGCCGGCGTGCACCAGCCACATTCAGGCCCGCCGACGTCGCCGTAGCCTTCGGCGTACGGCGTCTCGCCGACCACGACCACGCCGACGTCGGCCCCGGCCATCGGTGCCGAGGCGTCCGCGCTGTACGTGACGGCGGCGTGCGGGGCGACCTCGCGGATGCCCTCGAGGATCGTGGTGCCGGGGATGATGTCGCCGGAGATGCCCTGCCAGGAGATGGTCCAGCCGCCGGCCTGGTTGCCGATGTTGTCCGCGTTGCGACCGGCGACGTAGACCTTGTCGTGCCTGCCCAGCGGCAGCGCGCCACCGGCGTTCTTGAGCAGCACCTGCGACTCCGCCACCGCCTCCCGGGCGAGCTTGCGGTGCGCCGCGCTGCCGACCGTGCCGATGCCGTCCAGCGACGCGTACGGGCGCTCGAACAGGCCGAGCTCGAACTTGGCGTGCAGGATGCGGCGTACCGCGTCGTCGATGCGCGCCATGCTGACGTTGCCGGCCGCCACCTCGGCGAGCAGCAAGGTCTCGAACTGCCCGGCGCTGTACGGCTCCATGAACATGTCGGTGCCGGCGTTCACCCCGGTGCGCACCTTGTACGGCGTCAGCCCGCCGTTGGTCGGGTTGGACGGGTCGGGGATCTGGTGGATGCCCTCCCAGTCGGAGATCACGAACCCGTCGAAGCCGAGCTGGCCCTTGAGCACGCCGGTGATGAGCTCGCGGTGGGCGTGCATCTTGACCGGGTTGCCGACGCCGTCCTCAGTCCAGTCCACACTGGAGAACGACGGCATCACGCTGCGGACGTCGTACCGGTCGATCGCGTGCACGTAGGGCGCGAGGTCGATGCGCCAGAAGTCCGGGCGGCTGGTGACGACCACGCCCTGGTCGATCGTGTACCGCTGCTCCCACCAGGGCTTGCCGACGTTGGCCGCCGCTGTCGCGTAGTCGTACTCGGTGTCGCCGTCGCCGGCGTAGTGCTTGGCGGTCGCCAGCACCCGGTCGGCGTCGTCGAGCTTGCCCCGGTGACGACCCTGAAGACCGTCGATGATGGTCTCCATCTGGATGACCAGCGCGGGGTCCTCGCTGAAGCTCTCGTAGGTGCGGCCCCAGCGCTCGTCACGCGCCACGCAGACGCACGGCCCGAAGCTCCACGGGATGCCGGTCGCGCGCACCTCCTCGGCGGTGGCGTGCCCGACCTTCTCGACGAGCGCCGGGTCGCGGGTGGCGCCGAGCCCGATGTTGTGGGGGAAGATCGTCGCGCCGTACACGTTGCCGTGGCCGTGGACCGCGTCGATGCCGTAGATGAGCGGGATGCGCAGGCGGGTGCTCAGCGCCTGCGCCTGGAACGTGTTGACCATCTCGACCCATGCGGCCGGGGTGTTGGTCGCGGGCGTCGAGCCGCCGCCGGACAGCACGGACCCGAGGCGCAGCTGGGCGATGAGCGCCGGGTTGTCGGCGACCGCGCCGCGCTCGGCCTGCGTCATCTGGCCGACCTTCTCCTCGGTCGTCATGCGCCCGAGCAGGTCCGCGACGCGCCGGTCGGTCGGCAGCTTCGGGTCGAGGTACGGCACGTACGCGGCGGCGGCCGGCGCGGTGGCCGCCGGTGGCGTGGGCGCGGCGGCCGCCGGCACGGGGAGCAGGACGAGCGCCAGCCCCGCGGCCAGGGCGCTGAGCCCGACGCGCCGGCCCAGCGTGGGTGTTCGCATGTCGTTCAACGGGCCTCCTCGGGTCGGTCACGGACGGCGCGGGCCAGACCAACCGAGCGTCGGCGACAGCCCGCGAACTATCTGCAGAGAATCGACAGGGGGGCTATTGCTACCTCGACTGCAAGCGAAACATTGTTGGCCGCACATATCTAGTGCCCCAGCCGCATCTCGGTGCTTCCGTACGAATTAATGCCGATTTATGCACTTGATCTTCAAAAGTGTGGTATGGCCCACTGGTGGGTGCTAGTCCGAGCAGGATGAGTGGGCGCTGGTAGGGATCGCGGCCGCGGGTGCGTAGCTGGCGGCTGACCTGGGTGACGCCGCGCAGGTGGCATACCCCGACGACCAGGTTGCGCAGGGCTGCCATAGCCCGTGCGGCGCTGGCCAGGCGACTGTCGTCCTCGGTGAGCACGTGGTCGCGGAGGAAGACAGTGCGACTGGTCGGCGGTGACGACGGTCCCGGCCAGGTCGGCGTCGTTGACCTGGTCCAGCAGCGGGGCGAACACCGCGGTTTCGTTGGTCCTGTCGACCGGGACGGGCCGCTGGGCGGCCACGAAGCCCTCGTCGAAGCGTGCCGACAGCAGCGTCGGGGCCAACCCGCCGCGGAAAGCGGCACCCTTGAGCACCTTGCCATCGACGTGCAGGCACCGCCGTAGCCCGCCGCGGTCCTGCCGGTGCTGCTTCGTCGGGTGCGACCTGAACGGCCAGGACGACGGCGAGGAGGTACGCGATATCCGCGTTAGAGAGGCGCGGGCTCTCATCCGGCCGCATCGGTGTTGGTCCTGCCCGCGACGGCGTCAGCCAGGCTGCCGAGTGTCTCGGCGCGGTTGGGGTCGTGCTGCGCCCCGGTTTCTGACGTTGGGACGGGCAGGTGGCCGCGGCAGGAGCGCGCCGCCCGCAGTGCCGCCAGCTTCGTCGTTCCTACAGTTCGCCGGGTGCATGGGTACGCTGCCGCCCAGAATCGCTGCTTGTCCGGTTGCTGTCACTGGCGCGGCCAGTAGTGGTTGCGGCGGGGTCGTTGCGCGGGGTCGACCCAGGCGGGTGGGGTGAACTCCGGTCGCCCGTCGGGTGCGATGTGGACGCTCCAGCCGCCGTGGTGCAGCAGGCGATGATGATAGCTGCAGATCAAGACGATATTGCTGAGGCAGGTAGGGCCACCGTCGGTCCAGTGTCCGATATGGTGCCCTTGACACCATTTAGCTGGTCAGTCGCAGCTCGGGAACGCGCAGCCGCCGTCGCGTAGCACCAGGGCCCGGCGTAGGGCGCCGGTGACCAGCCGCCGCTGTCGTCCCAGGTCCAGCGGCTGCCCGGCCCCGTCGAGGACGGCGGGCAGGATGTGCGCGTCACAGGCGAGCCGGCGCACCGCCTCGGGACTGAGGGTCTCGCCGGTGTCTAGCAGGCCGGGTCCGAGCTGGCCGGTGAGGGTGTCGTAGTCGACGGTGACCACGACCTGCGATGGCTCGCCGCCTTGGTCGGGTAGCTCGTCGGTGGTCAGGGCCAGGCGGCAGATGTCGGTCAGGGCGTCGGCGCGGCGCTGTGCCGGGGTGCGCAGGTCCCCAGGGATGGGGCGGCACAACGGCTCCAGCGCCGCCCGCACCACCGCCGCAGCCTCGGCACCCAACCGGCCGGACAACCTGACCGCGCCGTCCCCGGTGTCGGAGAGGGTGAGGTAGCGGTCCCGTTCGGCCCGCTGCTCGGCCCGCTCCAGCGCGGCCCGCTCGGCCTCCTCGGCCACGTCGGGGGCGACCACCTGCAGGATCCGCTCCCCCAGCCGCCGCAGCGCCACCGGCTCATGGTCCCCGGCGTAGCCCACCAACGTCGCCGTGGCCTTGTCCACCACCGCCGGCCCGACCTCGGCCGGTAGCGCGGCTACCGCCCGGGTGACCACCTGCGCCTGCTCCACACTCAACGCACCAGCAGCCAGCCCGTCCCGTACCACGGCGGGGGCGGCGTCGACCGCCACGGCCAGCTTGACCAGCCGCTGGGCGGCAGTGATTGACATGCGCATCCGATCGCGCAGCCACACCGCCGTCGACGAGGCACCCTGCACCACGGCCAAGCCGCGCCCGTCCAGCTCGCGTACCAGCGCCAGCTGGACCGCGGCCAGCCGCTGCTGCTCCACGTACAGCCGGTCCACCCCGGCGACCAGCTCATCGTCTGACAGCGCCCACGGCGTGGTCTGGACCCATGCGTCGACCACCTGCGTGATCGTCACCGACGCCGGCTGCATACCACGTATCTTAGTACCTATGTTCTATGAAGTCTATATTGGACCCTGCGCTTGAAGTGCTGCCTGACGACAGACAAAGCGCCATGCTGACCTGGACAGCCTTGTACGCATAACAATCTGCGGCCCGCGTTCGTACGGTATGTAAGCCGTGGTTACCCATGGTGTCGCCGCCTTGCGCTACGCCACGATGGGGGTGGAGATGCGAAGGTGCCTGCCGGTACTTGGGCCCGACGGCACCGGCGCGGCCTGCCAGCCCCGGCCTGCCAGCCCGGCACGGTCTGCCGGGCTGGGTGCCGTCCAGTTAGCGGGACCCGGCCTGGACCGCTCGACGAAGGGCCAGGCCGGGTTGGGGTGTGCCTGGTGCTACCAGCCGACCGCCACCAGCAGGTACTGCGGGTTGCCGTGCGAGATGAAGGAGGACTGGTTGGCGTAGTCGTCGTACGGGAAACCGTAGGACAGCCGGTTGATCGCACGGTCGTGCCAGAACTTGGAGTAGTAGTTGGCCGGAGCCGCCTGGTAGAACAAGCTCGGCGTGGACCACTCCGACTGCGGCCGGTGCGCGACGTGCCGGTTGAGCGCCGAGCACATGCCGGGCTGGTTGGCCAGCGAGCCGGCGCAGCCGAAGATGTCCGCGGTGGAGGCAGTGACGCCGACCGATGCCGCGTAGCTGGTGAAGTAGTTGGCCGACGCGCCGCCGGGCCGGAATACGCTGGAGTTGCCCGGCGACGGGATGCGGAACGGCGCCTGGACTTGGCCGAGGTGCTTGAACTCGGCCGGCACAGCGTCGATGAACCGTTGGAAAGTGGTGGCCCGTGGCTCGGCGAACGTGGCTTGGTCCTCGCCCACCTGGACGTCGTAGCCGTCATGGGCGTGTAGGCGCATGGCCAGCTTGAGACCGAACGCGTCGACCCGGGTGGTGTTGCCGTTGAACACGGTCGGGCTCACCGTGAACTCGATGAAGTCGCTGTACTGGCTGCTCGGCGAGCCCAGGTAGAAGTACATCCGGCCGGCGGAGTTGGCGGGCATGTCGAGGTACTGCTGCTGGGCGATCGAGCGCACCTGACCGTTGAAGCTCCAGAACACCTGGCTGTCGGGGTACTGGCCGTTCGTGCGGTTCAGGATCTTGACCATGAGCACGTTCTGGGCCGGCGGGATCGTGCTGGTATCGCCCCAGAACGAGTCCGGTGGCGGCGGGGGGCTCCCGGTGGTGCGTACGGCGAGCTCCCAGAGCGAGTAGCCGTACGGCGTTGCCCGCACCGTCCCGTACATCCGTATGTAGCGTCCAGTGCCGGTCACGTTCAGGGTCTGGGTGCCGCCGGTGCCGGTGGTGGTGCTGAAGATGGTGGTCCAGGCCGACGCGTCGGCCGAGACCTGGATCTGGAAGGACCTGGCGTAGGCCGCCTCCCAGACGAGGGTCACCTGGTCGATGGCGGCGGTCGCGCCCAGGTCGACCCGGATCCACTGTGGGTCGCTGAAGGCGCTGGACCAGCGGGTGCCGAGGTTGCCGTCGACCGCGGCCGAGGCGGGGGTGCCGGCGCTCTCCTGCGACGAGGCGAGCACCGGCTTGCCTTGGGACAGCAACGGGCCGGCCGCGTTCGCCGGCCGCGCCGCAACACCAGCGTAGCCGGCCAGCAGTACTGCGACGGCAGCGGCGGTCACCAGCGCGGTGCGTGGCTTGTTGAGAAGGGTTCGCACGACGACCTCCCGATAAGGACACCCGGCTACCAGCCGGACATGCCCGCGCCATACGGATAGAGCGGGTTCCCGTACGTCGTTGGGACCGTTTGGTTTGCGTTGATACGGGCGCGGATATCGCTGCGCTGGGTATCAGTGGCCGCCAGGTCGTAGGGAAGGTCCCAGTGCTCGACCGCGTCGGCGGGAATGTCGGTGCCGCCTGGGCGCAGCACGTCGTTGATGCTGCGCGGCAGCTGCCACGGCAGCTTGCCGGTCGGCAGGTAGTCGCCGAAGAGCAGGATGGCCAAGGCCGGGCCCATCTCCTCACCGCCGCGGTAGGTCACCACGATCGCACTGGCCAGGTTGACCCATTCGGTGATGACGTACGGGCGGGGCAGCACGAGCGCCACGACCACCGGGATCCCCTGCTGCTGGAAGCTCTGGATGATCGAGAGCTGGTCGGGCGGCAGGTACGGCCGCTCCTTCACCCAGTTGGTGCCGTGGGTGTAGGACGCCTCGCCGACGGCCACCACCGCCAACCGCGGGTTCGGGGCGGTGTTCAGATATACGTTCACCCCGGCCTGGGCGGCCCGGGTGCGGACCGCGTCGAAGATGTTGCGTGAGCCGTACTCCTGATGGAAGTAGCTGGTCCACACACAGCAGGCGGCGGAGTCGGTGGCGCGCGGGCCGGCCACCACGATGTTGTCGCCCGGGTTCAGCCGCACCGGCAGCACACCGGTGTTCTTCAGCAGCGTCATGGCCTTGCGCGCGGCCTGGTTGGCCAGCCCGGTGTAGGCCGGGGTGTGGAACCGGTACGGCCCGTTGACCGGGTCGCCGTAAGGGTTCTCGAAGATGCCGAGCTGGAGCTTCAGCCGCAGGACCCGCCGAACGGCGTCGTCGATGCGCGCCAGCGGTACGTTGGCGGTGAAGGTAGGGATGGAGAAGCCGGACGCGCCCGGGTCGGCGCCGCCCATCACATCGGAACCGGCGTTGGCCGCACGGACCCAGGAGCCCGACGGAAGCCAGTCGGTGGTGATGAGGCCGGTGAACCCCAGGTTCTGCCGGAGGTAGCTGAGGATCGGCGCGCTCTCACCGGCTCCGGGGCCACCCGGGTCGAGCAGCGAGCTGCCGGCGTAGCCGGGCATCATGTGCACCGCGCCGGCCTCCATCGCGGCCCGGAACGGGATCATGTGGTACTTGATGGTGACCGCGTCATAGACGATGACTGCTTCGCCGCCGGCGCCCTCGCCGGGCCAGTGCTTGACCGTCACCAGCACCGATGCGGGGTTCAGCTCGGGTCCACCTTGGAGCCCGGCGACCAGCGCCCGCACCTGGGCGGCCGCGACGTCGGCGTTCTCGCCGTTGCCTTCCTGGATGCGAGGGTAGAGCACCTTGGTGCCGAGCTCGGCCAGCGGCCCGAGGACGCCGCGGGTGCCGACCTCCAGCTGCTCCCGCCGCTGCATGTCGCCGAGGCGGTACACCAGCGGGTAGTCGCGCGCCGCGGCCAGCGCGCTCTGCGTCGGGTACGTGGTCTGGTACCCGTGGATGGTGTCACCGGCGGAGACGAACGGGATGCCGAGCCGGGTCCCGGCCGCGGCGAGCAGGTAGCTGTGGAGGTCCTGGGCCTGCGCCGGACCGAAGTGCCAGCCCGACCGCGGGAAGGACTGGGCGTTGTAGAACATCTGCAACGCCTTCTCCTCGGTGGTCATCCGGCTGAGCAGGTCGCTGACCCGGGTGTCGACCGGCAGGCGCCAGTTCTCGTACGGCTCGGTCGTGCCGCTGCGGTTGAGGTCGCGGCTGCCGTTGACGATGCCGATGCCGTCGGCGACGTTCTCCAGGTTGGGCAGGTAGACGCTGAACCGGCGGATGGTGGATGTCGTGGTGCCGCCGGACCCGTTCACCGCGACGACGAACCACTTGTAGGTCCAGCGGTCCGGCAGGTCCCACGTTGGCGTGTGGCTGGTCCCGGTCGGCTCGGCCACCTTGGTGTACAGGTCGATCATCGGCCCGGAGAGCATGGGCGGCGTGGTCGCGGAGTTGTCGACGGCACCGAAGACCTGGAGCTCCCACAGCGAGTAGCCGTACCCGGTGGCCCGGGTGGTGCCGTACATGCGCACGTACCGGCCGGTGCCGCTGACGGTCAGCTGCTCGGTCCCGCCTTGGCCGGTGGTGGTGGAGTAGATGGTTGTCCACAGTGAACCGTTGGCAGACACCTCGATCCGGTAGGCCCGGCCGAACGCGGCCTCCCAGCTGAGCACTACCCGGTTGATCGTGGCGGTGCCGCCGAGGTCGACCTGGATCCACTGTGGGTCGCTGAACTGGCTGGACCACCGGGTGCCGAGGTTGCCGTCCACGGCGGCGGTGGCGGGCGTGCCGGCCCACTCGATGGAGGAGGCGGTGACCGGCTTGCCCTGGGAAAGCAGCGCACCGGCGGCTGCCTGCGTCGGCGTGGGCGCCACCGCGAACTGGCCGACGACCAGCGCGATGGCGGCCACGCTCAGGGACTTCTTCACGCTGGCACGGTCCACTTCTGGTTGGCGCCGCCGTGGCAGCTCCAGATCTGTAGTGGCGTGCCGTTGGCGGAGCTGACGCCGGTGGCGTCAAGACACTTGCCGGACTGCGGGTTAATCAGGTCTCTGGCCGCGTTCGCCTGCCAGCGCTGGGCGCCGGTGCCGTTGCAGTCCCACAGCTGGACCCGTGCCCCGTCCGCGGTCGAGCCGCCACTGACGTCCATGCACTTGCCGAGCGCGCGGATGCTGCCGTCAGTGGCCATCGTCCAGCGTTGGGCGGCGGTGCCGTTGCAGTCCCACAGCTGGATGCGGGTGCCGTTGGCGGTGTTCGCACCGGCGACGTCGACGCACTTGCCGCCGTACCCGACGATCTGACCGGTCGCGCCGCCGCCACCGCTGGTGTACGAGTACACCCGGACGTAGTCGATCGTCAGCCGCTGCGGGAAGACCGTCGAGGCGTCCGGTGAGCCCGGCCAGAACCCCCCGACCGCGACGTTCATGATGATGAAGAACGGGTGGTCGAAGACCCAGCGGTCGCCACCCAGGTCGGCGGGGGTCTTGCGCGAGTACTGGATGCCGTCGACATACCAGGTGATGGCGGTCGGCTCCCAGTCCACAGTGAACACGTGGAACGCGTCGGCGAAGGCCTGCCCACCGGGCAGCGTATACGCGGCGCCGATCGCGCTGCCGCCGGAGTAGCCGGGGCCGTGTATCGTGCCGTGCACAGTGGACGGTTCGCGCCCGATGTTCTCCATGATGTCGATCTCACCGCTGGTCGGCCAGCCGACGCTGCCGATGTTGTTGCCCAGCATCCAGAACGCCGGCCACAGGCCTTGCCCGCGTGGGATCTTCATGCGCGCCTCGAACCGGCCGTACGCCTGGGTGAACGTCGCGGCGGTGAGCAGCCGGGCGGAGGTGTACTGGCACGAGCCGTACCAGCAGTTGTACCCGGCCGGGTTCTCCCGCCGCGCGGTGATGACCAGGTTGCCGGCGCCGTCGTGCGCCGAGTTGCTGGTGCTGCTGGTGTAGTACTCCAGCTCGTTGTTTCCCCATCCTCCTCCGCCAATGTCATATCGCCATCGGCTGGAAGCGGGCGGCGTCCCGGCTGCGCCGTTGAACTCATCCGACCAGGTGAGAGGGCCGATCGCGGCGCTGGCCGGTGTCGCTGATGGGCCGGCGACCGCGTACCCGGTCGTACCGACAAGAACAGTCATCGCTATGGCCACGATGCCGCGACGTGAACGAGATTGTGCCGCCATGATCCGCCTCCGGTCCCGATCCGGGCAGCTTCCGAGAATTTTTCTCGATTACGGAGAGTATTGCTGATCCATTTATTAGAGTCAATAATATATACCTGCCGGCACCTGTCGACTCGTTAATGATCTGGAGCCGGCTTTTGGTCATCGGCCGGCGCGGCCCTCTTGACGGCCCGCTTCACAACGGACGGCTGTCGCCGTCGCCCGGCGCTGCGCCAGACGGTAACCGGCGGCGGGACCCTGGCACCCGGCACAGGTCGGAGGCGACGACGATGCCGCCATCGAAGTGCCTGGCCGCCTCCACGCCGCACGCTGTCAGGTCGTCATAGCATTCCGAGAAATGGGTCAGCACGAGGCGGCGTACCCCGCACTCGGCCGCCGTTGTTTCGTTGTGTCCGTCTTTGTGATGGTGGTTCAGATGCCGTAGACGGCGAAGGCGTCGTTGTGGTTGAGCAGGTCACGGCGGGCGTGGGCGATGCTGGCGCGGCCCGCCCGGCGGACGCGCTGACGGCCAGGTTGCGGAAGGTGGCCAGGGCTCGGGGTGCGGTTGCGGTCCGAAGCTGGGAGCTGTCGCAAAGCGGTTCACGGCCCGGCGGGCACGCGCTTCCAGCGGGCGTCCTCGGGTAGGTATGCGGCGAAGTGCTTGCGGTCGAAGCCGATGCGGATCCGACGCGCGGCGCGACCGGAGCTGATCAGGCGCCCGTTCCAGACCAGGTACGCCTTGCCGCCGACATCGGGGAGGGAGAAGCCGGCGAGCCGGCGGTCCCGAGCGTCGTCGAATGTGGACAGCTTGTCCCCGGCCAGGCTGCGTACGACGTTCCCGGCCGCGGTGATGGCCTGCCGCACGGCCAGCTGCCAGTTCTTCCGCACTCCCGGCACAGCCTGGGCGACCGCGTCGCCGGCCACGAACACGGTGGGCTCGTATGCGCTGCGTAGGTAGGCGTCCACCGGGAAGAAGCCCCGCTCGTCGGTGAGACCGGAGGTCTTGACGTCCGGGCCGCGCAGGGCACCGACCACGGCTGTCACGGCGGAGGGCAGCGTGCGGCCGTCGGCCAGGGTCAGCCCGTCCGGCTGGATCGACGCGACGGACGTGCCCAGCACCACCTCGGCCCCCCACGCCTCCAGCCGTTGCCGGATGCGCCGGGCCGGGCCGGACCCGAACTGGTCCCCGAAGCAGCTCCCGTCGGCGACCAACCGGATCCGGGCACCCGGCCTGGCCAGCATGCTGCGGGTGCGGGCCAGCCAGGCGGCGTCCTCCAGCCCGGGGCTGATGCGTTCCCCGGTTAGCACGATCGTGGCCACTCCACTGTCTAATGTGTCCAGTCGCTGCTGGAGCTCGGTGAAGCCCGGCAGGTCGCACGGGAAGACCGCGTGCCGCGCCGCGCCCGGGAGGGCCGCATGGTCGGTGGGCGCGCCGGCGGCGATGATGACCCGGCGGTACCGGATCGGCTCCCCGTCGAGCAGGGCGACCGCAGCGCCGGCGTCGAGGGTGTCGACCTCGGCCTGGCGGAACACGAAGCCGTGCTGCTCGGCCATCGGGGCCAGCGGGATTCGCAGGTCGTCCGGCGGGAGCAGGTGCGGCAGCACGTACTGCAACCAGGGTCGGTAGACGTTGTACGGGGTGGGGTTCACCAGGGTGACCCCGAGGTGGGGGGCATGGGCGCGAAGCGCGGTCGCGGCGGCGAGTCCGGCGGCGCCTCCGCCAACCACCAGGACATCGGTATCCATGGGTGGCCTCCTCGGCGGGGATCGGGACGGTCAGGTCAGGGCGTGCAGGAGCTGGGTCGGGTAGCGGTCGGACAGGTTGAAGAAGTGGTTGCCCGGAAGGGTCTGGTGTCGGTACGCCACGCGGGTCTCCGCGCCCCAGCCGGTCATCGCTGCCGGCGGGGCCTCGTCGTCGTGCTCACCGGCGAACGAGGTGATGGGGCATTCGAGAGCACGCTCCGGGCGGTACCGGTACGTCTCGCACACCTCGAAGTCCGCGCGAAACGTGGGCAGCAGCATCGCTCGCATCTGGGGGTCCCCGGCCACCTCCGGCGGCGTGCCGAGCATCCCGCAGACCGAGGCCCACAGCTCCTGGTCGCAGAGCCGGTGCCGCTTCGGCGGCCAGGTCCCGCGTGGGGCGGCATGGCCGCTCACGACCAGGTGGTCCGGCTCCACCCCGTACGTCCGCCGCAGCAACCGGGCCAGCTCGAACGCCACGAGCGCACCCATGCTGTGGCCGTAGAAGGCGAAGCGGGACGACAGCAGGGGAACGACCGCGGGGCACAGCGCCCGTACCAGCGTCGGCAGGTCGCGGTACGGTTCGTCGTCGAGCCGGGTCTCGCGCCCGGGCAGGTGCACGATCAGCGGCCGGAAGGCGCCCGCCACCGCCCGGCCCAGGCGCCGGTACGCGCTCGGGCCGGCACCGGCGTGCGGGAAGATCACCAGCGGTGGGCCGGTCCGGTCGTCACCGGCGTCGACCAGCCACCGGGTGGTGCTGGCGGATCTCGTCAGTGTCTGGGTCGTCATGTCCTCGACCTCCCCACGGGTGCGCCGCCGCTGTATGCCGGCGCAGCGGGTCCGGCGGCACCCGGTTCGGGCGCCGGCGGAACGGTGACCGGCGGTGGGGCGGCGTCGTGACTGATCGCGAAACGCCGGTGGAACCTGCGCAGCGGCGCCGGCGCCCACCAGTTGAAGCGGCCGGCCAGGCGCATGAAGGCGGGCACCAGCAGGCCGCGCACGATGGTGGCGTCGAGGACGACGGCGAAGGCGGTACCCAGTGCGAGGGTCTTCACGTGGGTGAACCCGGAGGTGAGCAGTGCGATGAAGACGATGCCGAGCAGCACGGCGGCGGCGGTGACGATGCGGCCGGTACGTTCCAGGCCCAGCGCCACGGCGGCCCGGTTGTCGCCGGTACGGTCGTACTCCTCCTTGATCCTCGACAGGAGGAAGACCTCGTAGTCCATCGACAGTCCGAACAGGACACACACCATGAGGATCGGCATCGTCACGTCCAGCCGGCCGGTCTCGGTGAACTCGCCGGTCAGCCAGGTGAGGTTGCCGTCCTGGAAGACCCACACCAGGACGCCGAGGGTGGCGGCGAGCACGAGGCCGTTGAGGATGACCGCGATCACCGGCACGAGCAGGCCGCCAGCGAAAAGGAACAGCAGGCACGCCGTCACGAGCACGACGATCAGCAGCGCCCACGGCGCCGTGGAGTACAGGCTGCCCATGGTGTCGGTGTAGGCGGCGGCCGTACCGGAGACGAGGACCTCGGCGGCGGGCGCCGGGGTGCCCCGGATGTCACCGACGAGGTCGCGCCCGGCCGCCGAGAACGGCTCGACGCTCGGGAGCACCACCAGCCGCTCCACCGAGCCGGCCAGGTACTCGCCGGGAGCCGCCGGTGCCGGTGACAGCTGCGTGCCGGCGCGGTAGGTGCCGGCACGCCCGTACACCAGGTCCACACCGGGCAGGCGGGACAGGCGCTCGGCGTAGCCGGCGGTGCCGGCGCTGACGTCACGCAGGACCACCTGCAACGCGTCCGCGGAGCGGGTGTCGAACCCGGTGCGGATGGCGGTGCCGACCTGCGCGGCCGACGCGCTGGCCGGCATCACCCGGTCGTCGGGCAACCCGAACGACAGCCGGAACGACGGGAAAGCCAACAGCAGGAGCAGGGTGACCACGCCGAGGGCGACCGGGACCGGCCGGCGCATCACGAAGACGGCCAGGCGGTGCCAGAACCCGGCGGACTCCGGGCGGTCCGGCTGCCGGCCGGGGCGCCGGCGCAGTCTCAGCCGGCGCAGCAACCCGGTTACGGCCCACGCGTCGACGCGTCGCCCCAGGACCGCCAGGACGGCCGGGAGCACGACCACCGCGCCGAGGGCCGCGAAGATCACCACGGAGATGCCGGCGTAGGCGAACGAACGCAGGAAGTACAGCGGGAAGATCAGCAGCGCCGCCAGCGAGATGAGCACGGTGACCGCCGAGAAGACCACGGTGCGCCCTGCGGTCACCACGGTGGCCCGGACCGCGTCCGGCACCTCCCGGCCCGCGCGCAGCTCCTCTCGGAAGCGGCTGACGATGAACAGCGAGTAGTCGATGGCCAGGCCCAGCCCCAGCGCGGTGGCCAGGTTCACGGAGAACACCGACACGCTGGTGAACAACGCGAACAGCCGCAGCACGGCGAGCGATCCCAGGATCGAGATCGTCGCGATGGCCAGCGGCAGGAGCCCCGCCGCGATACTGCCGAACACGAAGACCAGCACGAGCAGCGTGAGCGGTACCGCGACGGACTCGGCCTTGGCGAGGTCCTCCTTGATCCGGTCGGTCCCTTCGTAGTTCATGACGCTCTCGCCGCCGTCGCGTACCCGCAGCGGCCCCTGCGCACCGGTGAACAGCGGTTGCAGGCGCCTGGCGGTGCGGGTGGCGGCGTCCTCGTCACCGGCGAGGCGGGCCAGGACCAACGCCTGGGTGCCGTCGCGCGAGCGCAGGGCCGGGTCGGGCGGGTCCCAGTACGACGTGACCCGGGTGACGCCGGGCTGCCGGGCCAGGCGCCCGGCCAGGTCCCGTCCTGCCGCGGCGGCGTCCGGCGCGTCGACGCCGGCCGGTGCGGTAGCGAGGAGGACGTAGTTGACGTCGCCCGCGGCGAACCGGTCGTCCAGCAGCGCGCCGGCCCGGGCCGACTCCGAACCCGGGTCCCGGAAGCCGCCGTTGGACAGGACGTTCATAGCCGGCGCCGAGACGATAGCCGCGACCACGACCAGCGCGCCGGTGAGCATTAGTACCTGTCGCCGCCAGCGGGTGGCGACGGTGGCGATTGTGGTCAACAACGAAGGCCTCCTGACTATGACTGGCTGTCGACGCCTATCGCGCGACGGCGACGATGCTGAGCCGTCCCTGCTGGTACTCCGACCGGCAGCGCTGGCGGCACCGCTTGCCGGACGACGTCTTCGGTAGGCTGCCGGCGCGGACCAGCACCGCCTCGTGCGGCGCGTACGACAGCTCCCGTCTCAACGTGTCGAGGATCTGGCGTCCCGCCGCCTCGGCTTCGGCCGCGGCCAGCCGGGTCTCGGCGACCACCACCATCCGCTCCGAGTCCGGCAGGGCGAAGGCCATGACGTTGCCGGTGCGCACCCCCGGCACCCGCTCGGCCAGCGACTCGTAGTCCTCCGGGTAGAGGTTGCGCCCGCCGACGATGACCATGTCCTTCTTCCGGCCGCACAGGTACAGCTCGCCGTCGCTCAGGAAGCCCAGGTCACCGGTTGCCAGCCGGCCCTCGGCGTCGCACATCGGCTGCGGGTGGGGCGAGCCGTCCGGTGTCCAGTACCGGCCGACCACGCCCGGCCCGAGCACCCGCACCTCGCCCACGGTGCGCTCCGGCAGCTGCCGGCCCGCCTCGTCGGTGATGATGACCGCGGTACCCGGCAACGGCGTGCCGCAGCAGGCGATGTCGCGCCCGCCGTCCGCCGCCTGTTCGACCACCCGGCCGTCCTCCAGCGCGTCGCGCGCCACCCGCAGGAAACGCGCGGGTTCGCCCGGCAGGGTGAGCGAGACCGCGAGAGTCGCCTCCGCCAGGCCGTACATGGGGCACATGGCCTCCGGCGCGAGGCCGCGCGGTGCGGCGGCGGCGACGAAGCGCTCCAGGGTCCGGCGGTCGACCACCTCCGCCCCGTTGACGACGCAGCGCAGGCTCGACAGGTCAAGCGGCGACGGATCCAGCGCGAGATGGTTGGCGGCCAGGCCGTAGGCGAAGTTCGGCGCCACCGTTATGGCGGCGTGGTGGGCCGCCACGGCCCGCAGCCAGACGGCCGGGCGGTTGATGAACGTCTCTGTCGCCAGCACGCACGGGTTGAGGCCGGCGGCTATCGCGCCGACCAGCGTCATCACGCCCATGTCGTGGTAGAGCGGCAACCAGGAGACGACGGTGTCGCCCGGTTCCATCCCGACCAGGTGGTACACCTGAGCCGGGTTCGCCACCATCTGCCCGTGCCGGAGTGCGACCGCCCGGCTGGTCGCCGTGGTGCCCGAGGTGAACTGGAGCAGCGCAACATCGTCGGGTCCCGGCCCGGCCGGCAGCGCCGCAGGCCCGCCGCCGTGCAGCGCGTCATCGGTCACGACCGTCACGCCCGGCAGGCCGGCCGTCGCCGGTGTGGCCAGCCCCGCGCCGGCCAGCCCCGCGCCGGCCAGGCCCGCACCGGCCACGCCGGCGTCGGCCAGGACCAGCCGCGACTGGGCCGCCGCCACTCGGCTTGCGACATCCCTGCGCAGGCTCGCCGCGTCGAGCCGCCGCGGCATCGGCAGCACCACGGCGACCGCACCGGCCCGCCAGATACCCAGCAGCGTGGCGAGCAGGGCGGGGCTGGTGGGGCCGAAGACACAGACCCGTTCACCGGGCGCGACGCCGAACTGTCCGATAAGGACACGGGCGCGCTGCTCGCTCCACCGGGCCAGCTCCGCCATGGGAAACACCTGTGGTGTCAGGTCACCGTCGAGGAACACCAGCCGGCGGCCGCCGGCGGCGGCGCGGTCGAGCCCTTCGACGATCGTGGTGCGGCCATCCGGCGACCACGGGGGTACGGTCGCGCGAGGCGGGGCGGTTCCCAGGGTGGTCATGAGCAGCCTCCGTTCTGATCCGACGCCGCGGCTATGCCGCTGCCAGCAGGTGGTGGAGATGGGCGGCGGCCGGCGGCAGGGCCCACCGGTCGGGCGGCGGCGGCGCGCCGAGGGCGGCGCGGACCTCGTCGAGAGCCGCCTGCACCAGCGCGCGGATCGTCGCCTCCGCATGACAGTCCGCGCCGTACGTGCAGGCCACCACGGTGTCGTCGCCGATCGACCCGTACAGGAACTCGATGAGGTGCTCCCGTTCGGCGTCGGGATCGTGCGGCTGGCCGGGGTCCTCCCCGGCCAGCCGGAGCCGGCCGGCGGGCAGCAGGGAGTCGACCCGTCCGACGTAGTTGAACAGCACCTCGGCTCGGGCCTTGGCCAGGTCGTCGTCGCCGGCCGCATGCGCCAGCAGGTCGTAGTTCCCGCCGTCGGCCGCGACGGCGAGGCGGGTGGCGGTAAGGGCGCGCGCCGCCGCCAGGAGGTTCTGGTGCCCATCGGCGGCGACGTCGATCGGGCGGCGCACGGCCAGCCGGCCGATCGTGCGCGACGGGTCGGCGGTCATGTCCGGCCGGTTGCGGCCGTGCGCGTCCAGGTCGACCCGCACGGTGTCGTGCCCGCACCAGCGGGCGACCGCGCGGGCAGTCGCCGCGAGCAGGACGTCCGTAGCGGTGGTCGCCTCGCCGGCCGGTACCGGCGTGAGCCCGGCCGTGGCCGCGGCGCCCAGGGCCGCGACCACCACCCGGGCCTGCCCGGCGCGGTTGCCTCCGGTGCCGTCGCGCGGCAGCGGAGCCGGCGGGGTCGCGGCCAGTGCGTGCCAGTACCCGCGTTCCGCACTCACCCCGGGGCTGGCGGCCACCGCGAGGAGCTGCTCGGTCCAGACACTCAGCGGGGTGGCCGGGGGCAGGGCGACCTCGCCATCGGCGACGACCTGGTCGTGGCCGTCGAGCAGGTCCTCCAGGAAGATCCGGCAGGAGTAGTTGTCCCACAGCAGCCAGTGCCCGGCGATGAAGAGCCGGTCGGACCCGCCCGCTCCGGCGTGGAAGTACCCGACCCGCAGCAGCGGCCCGTCCAGCCGGATGGACGCCTGCATGGCCCGGCAGGAGCGCTCGATCGCCGCGCGCTGCTCGGCGGGGGCCAGGCCGCTGATGTCGACCCAC
Source organism: Micromonosporaceae bacterium (assembly GCA_035707405.1). Taxonomy (GTDB): domain Bacteria; phylum Actinomycetota; class Actinomycetes; order Mycobacteriales; family Micromonosporaceae; genus DASSUC01. The sequence goes on from DASSUC010000088.1 coordinate 21,950, forward strand.
TCCAGCGGCAGCGGGAACTGCCTGGCCGGGGCGATCTCCGCGCGCCACCGGTCGGCCCGGGTGAAGGAGATCCGCAGGCCGTCGTGGTGGGTCAGGACGGCGCGCAGCGCCACCCGCAGTGCGGTCCGGTCGAGCGGCTGCGCCAGCTCGAACAGCAGCGTGTAGTTCCAGTGCGCCGGCGGGTCGGGATAGGCCGCGAGGAACGCCGACTGCCGCGGGGTCAGCGCCACCGGCCCGCTCACGTCGCCGCCGGTACGCGCGACGGTGTCGCCGGTGTCGGCGGCGGCGTGCGTCGTGCCGGCGACGACCGCGAGGTCGGCGATGGTCGGGTGGGTGAAGAAGTCGCGCGGGCTGATGTGCAGCCCGCGGGCGGCAGCCCGGTGGATCACCTGTAGGGCGAGCAGGGAGTCCCCGCCAGCGCCCGCGAAGTCCTCGAACACCCCTATGCCGGTGCGGCCGAGCAGGTCGCACCAGATCTCGTGCAGGATCCGTTCCGTCTCGCTGCGCGGGCCGACGCCGGCCGTCGCCGGTGGCGGTAGTGGTGGCGCGACGTCCGGCAACGCCGCGCGGTTCACCTTTCCGTTCGGCGACAGCGGCAGCTGGTCCAGGTGCACCACCCGAGCGGGCACCATCCACTGTGGGAGCTGGCCGCGCGCCAGGTCCAGCAGCTCACCGGCGAGCGACCGCGGGTCACCGGTGAAGTCCGCACCGGTGGTGACGTATGTGGTGAGTTGGTTGTGGTGGGTGATGGTGACGGCGTTGGTGATGTGGGGGTGTTGGCAGATGGTGGCGTCGATCTCGCCGAGCTCGATGCGGTAGCCGTTGAGCTTGACCTGGGTGTCCTGGCGGCCGAG
>DASSUC010000089.1:0-3090 GCA_035707405.1 Micromonosporaceae bacterium
GTCGTTGAGCTGGCGGAACTGGTCGAGCTGGGTGCCCAGCGCCGGCCGGAAGGCGATGATGACCAGCAGCTCGCCGGCCATCAGGCTGCGCCACGCAAAGGCCCAGCCCTGCTTGAGCCCGGCCACGATCGCCGGCAGCGAGGCTGGGGCGACGACGTGCCGGTAGAGCGCGAACCCGCGCGCGCCCATGTTCCGCCCGGCCCGCAGCAGCAGCGGCGGTACGTAGTCCACGCCGGCCAGCACGCCGTTGGCGATCGAGGGCGCCGCGCCGAGCACGACCACGAACATGATCGCGCTCTCGGTCAGCTGGAACAGCATGATCGCGAGCGGGAACCAGGCGATGGACGGCATCGTCTGCAACGCGGTGATCATGGAGCCGATCCCGGCCCGCAGCACCCGGCTGCGGGCGACCGCGATGCCGAGCGTGAAGCCGATCAGGATCGCCAGCGCGAACCCGGACACCGCCCGGCGTGCCGTGGTGGAAAGCGCCGACCACAGCTGGCCGTCGCCGGCCATGCGGACCAGCTCCGTACCGACGGTGAGCGGGTCGGGCAGTACCCACGGCGGGCGCCACTCCAGCCAGTAGACGACCTGCCAGATCGCCACGGCCAGCGCCAGCGCCACGAGCTTCGGCCAGGTGCCGGCCCACAGCCGGGCGCCCGCCGAACGGTGGCCGGCCCGGCCGGCCAGCTCCAGCCGGTCCAGGCCGGTGAAGGTCGTGGAGCTGGTCGAGGTGTCAACGGCCATGGCGCCGTACCTCCTGCCGCAGCCGGTCGGTGACCTGCGCGGCGATGCCGGCCACCTCGGGCGAGTCGATGCGCCGTGGCCGCGGGACCGCCACGGGGTGCTCCCACACCACCCGCCCGGGCCGGCTGGACAGCAGCACGATCCGGTCGCCCAGGCGCGCCGCCTCGCGCACGTTGTGGGTGACGAAGACGACGGTCAGCCGCCGCTCCTGCCAGATCCGCTCCAGCTCGTCATGGAGCAGGTCCCGGGTCATCGCGTCGAGCGCGCCGAACGGCTCGTCCATCAGCAGGACCGGGGAGGCCATCCCGAGGGTACGGGCCAGCGCCACGCGCTGGCGCATGCCGCCGGAGAGCTCGTGCGGCCGCCGGCGGCCGAACTCCTCCAGGTGGACCGTTCGCAGCAGCTCCGCCACCCGGGACCGGCGCTCCCGCCGGCGCGCGCCATGCAGCCGCAGCGGCAGGCCGACGTTGCCGGCGACGGTGAGCCACGGGAAGAGCGCGGGCTCCTGGAACATGAGCGCGGGCGTACCGCCGCCGGCCACCTCGATCCGCCCTGCGGTCGGCTCGTCCAGCCCGGCCACGAGCGAGAGCAGCGTGCTCTTGCCGCAGCCGGACGCGCCGACCAGGCATACGAACTCGCCCGGCGCCACCCGCAGCGACACCCCGGAAAGCGCCGGTACGGCGGCCGGGCCGCGCCCGTACACCTTGCTGACCTGCTCCAGCACGACGGCGGCCGGCTGGTCGGCGGCGCATCCGGCGGCTGCGGGGGCGGCGATGGTCGCGGTCATGCCCTGACCTCCGGGGATCCTTGCTCGACGAGCACCTCGTTGAGCAGTGACAGGTCGTAGAGGCCGGTCAGGTCCACCGGCTCGAGCAGGCCGACCTCCTCGGCGTGGCGGGCGCCCTCGCGCAGCGAGGCGGCGAGCGGGTCGTCCAGGAACTCCAGCGTCCGCCAGGCCTGCGCGACCAGGGCGGCGTCCAGCGGCTTGCCGGTCAGCCGGCCGATGCCGGCGGAGACGAGCTGCTGCGCCTGGGCCGGGTCGTCCCGGATGAGCTTGTTGGCCGCCACCGACCCGGCAACGAGCCGCTTGACCACGTCCCGGTGCCGGCTCAGGAAGGTCTGGCTGACCGCCAGGTGGGTCACCACGAACCTGCCGCCCGGCCACAGGTCCCGCTCGTCGACCAGCACCTTGCCGCCGGCCGCGACCAGCCGGGACAGCGTCGGCTCGGGCACCCAGGCGCCGTCGATGGCGTTGTTCTTGAATGCCTCCACGGTGACCGCGTTGTCCTGCGGGACGACCTGCACGTCGCCGCCGCCCTCCCTGGTCGTGTTGAGGCCCTGCTGCCGCAGCCAGTGGCGCAGCGCCACGTCCTGGGTGTTGCCCAGCTGCGGGGTGGCGATCTTCTTGCCCCGCACGTCCTCCGGCCTGGTGATGGACGGCTTGACCACGAACGCCGCGCCGCCGGAGGCCGCCCCGGCGACGATCTTGATGGCCTTGCCGCGGGAGCGGGCCCACGCGTTGATCGCCGGGTTCGGCCCGATGTACGTCGCGTCGATCGCCCCGGAGAAGAGCGCCTCAACCGCCTCCGGGCCGGCGTTGAACGTCCTGATCTCGATCTTGACGTTCGGGCCCAGCTTCTCGGCCAGGATGCCCCGCTCCATGCCGACGATCGGGGTGGCGTGGGTCAGGTTCGGGAAGTGCCCGAGCCGCAGCGTGACCGGTCCACCCTGCGCGGCCGCGCCGCCGCCGCACCCGGCGAGACCCGCCAGGCCCGCGCTCGCCAGCAGCGTGCCCAGCGCCAGCGCCGCCGCCGGCTGGACCCACCGCACTATTCCCGTCTTGCCGATATTTCCTAGCGACATAGTAGGAGAGTGCCGGTCGCCTCCCCACCGGTCAACCGTGCGCTCAGATGTTGGGAACGGGCGTCGGCCTACTGGCCGACGCGGCGGAGCAGCCCCTCCTGGACCGCGGTGGCAACGTGCCGCCCGCCGGCGGTGAACAGCCGCCCGGTGGCCAGCCCCCGGGCGCCCGACGCGGACGGGCTCCAGCAGTCGTAGAGCAGCCACTCGTCCGTGCGGAACGGGCGATGCAGCCACAGCGCGTGGTCCAGGCTCGCGCCCACCACGCCGCCCGGCCCCCAGACCTCCCCGTGCACCGACAGCACCGAGTCGAGCAGGGTCAGGTCGGAGGCGTACGCCAGGGCGCACGCGTGCAGCAGCGGGTCGTCGGGGAGCTTGCCGTCGATGCGGATCCACGCCCGCTGGTACGGGTCGGCCGGCCGGTCGCCGGGGCGGACCCAGCCGGGCTCGCCGACGTAGCGCACGTCGATCGGGCGCGGGATC
>DASSUC010000090.1:0-10759 GCA_035707405.1 Micromonosporaceae bacterium
GAGCGGGTGGTGGGGTTGTGCCTGCCGCGCGGCTGGCAGATGGTCGCCGCGATCATGGCGGTGTGGAAGGCCGGCGCGGCGTACCTGCCCATCGACGCCGGGCTGCCGGCCGCGCGGATCGGGTTCATGGCCGCCGACGCCTGTGTCCGGGTGGTGGTGGCCGGCCAGGCGGAGGCGGCGCTGGTCGACGCGGCTGTCACCGACGCCGGTGCCGCGGTGGTGTGTGTGGACGATCCACAGGTGTCCGCGGCGATCGGGTCCCTGCCGGCGGATCCGGCACCCGAACGATCCCTGCGCCCTGACGGATTGGCGTACGTGATCTACACCTCCGGGTCCACCGGTACGCCCAAGGGGGTGGCGGTGGTCCACGGCGCGCTGGCCAACTATGTGGCCTCGGTGGCGGGGCGGCTGGGCTGGGGCCGGCCGCAGGCACGCTATGGGCTGCTGCAGCCACAGGCGACCGACTTGGGTAACACGGTGGTGTTCATCAGCTTGGCCACCGGGGGCCAGCTGCACATGCTGGACGCGGCCATGGTTGTCGACGCCCACGCGGTGGCCGGCTACCTGACCGAACACCACATCGACTTCGTCAAGGCCGTACCCTCGCACGCTGCGGCGCTGTCGGCGGTGGCCGGGGTGGAATCGGTGCTACCCGCCGGTTCTCTGGTCCTTGGTGGGGAGGCGGCCGCGCCGGGCTGGGTGCACCAGCTGACCGCCGCCGCGGCCGCCACCGGCAGCCGGGTGTTCAACCACTATGGGCCCACCGAGACCACGATCGGGGTCGCCACCACCGAGCTGAGCGCACAGGTGGCGACCGACGGGCAGGTGCCGATCGGCACACCGATCGCCAATACTGGCCTGTACGTGCTCGATGAGCGGCTGGCGCCGCTACCGCCGGGCGTACCAGGCGAGCTGTACGTGGCCGGGACCCAACTGGCCCGCGGCTACATAGCCGAGCCCGCCGCGACCGCGGCACGGTTCGTGGCCTGCCCCTACCAGTGGGGCCAGCGGATGTACCGCACCGGCGACCTAGCCAAATGGACCCCCGACGGGCAGTTGGTCTTTACCGGTCGCGCCGACCACCAGGTCAAGATCCGCGGGTTCAGAGTCGAACCCGGCGAGATCGAAACCATCCTGTGCGCGCATCCGGACGTCGCCCACGCCGCGGTCATCGCCCGCGAGGACACCCCCGGCGACGCCCGACTGGTCGCCTACCTCGTGCCCACCGACCCCGACCCCGACCCCGACCAGCTCACCGCCTCCGCCCGCGAGCACGCCGCACAGCGGCTACCCGACTACATGCAACCCGCCGCACTGGTCGTGCTGCCAAACCTACCCCTCACCACCAACGGAAAGCTCGACCGCGACGCCCTACCCATCCCCGAACACGTCAGCGCAACGGTCACGGTGGCGCCGCGCCGGCGCGGGCTGGGGACGGCCCTTGAGGGCCTGATGTGCGAGGCGTTCGCGGAGGTGCTCGGCCTCCCGACGGTGCAGATCGACGACAACTTCTTCAAGCTCGGCGGCCACAGTCTCCTCGCGGTCAAGCTCATCGCGCGTTTGCAGACGAGGGGGGTGTCCATCTCGGCACGGGACCTGTTCTCCGCCCCTACCGTTGCCGGTCTGATCAGCCAGCTGAGCTTGTCCGCGGTCCGTGACTCCATGGGAGCGCTGCTGCCGATCCGCACTCAGGGGACACGGCCGCCGTTCTTCTGCATCCATCCCGCCGGCGGCCTGTCCTGGCCCTTCGCGCCGCTGGCACGCTTCGTCCCGGACGACATTCCGCTGTACGGGTTGCAGGCCAAAGGGATCGACGGCGAGAGCCCGCTGTCGAGCTCGGTCCGGGAGATGGCGACTACCTACATTGAACAGATCCGTGCGGTGCAGCCGACCGGCCCGTACCACCTGATCGGGGCCTCCTTCGGCGGCATTCCCGCACATGAGATCGCGCTGCAGTTGCGGGAGGCCGGCGAGGCCGTGGGTGCCTTGGTAGTCATGGACGTCTACCCGGAGGGCCAGCGCCAGGATGGCGACGACACTGCCGAACACACACATCACGAGCGACCTGAGGAGGAGACAGACACCGAGGTCGAGCGGCATATGGCGAAGGTACGGGCGGAGCACGGAGAAGTGCTTGGCGGCATATCGGACGACGAGTTGCGGCGTCTGCTACGAGTGTTCAACAACAACAGACTTCTGAAGTCGGACCACCAACCTGGCGCCTTCGACGGAGACATGCTTCTCATCGTCGCGGACGTGTTCCAGGGGAAACCGCCTGGCGGCCACCTCTGGCAGCCGTACGTACGTGGGCAGATCTCAGAGGCCCACCTGCCCTGCAGGCACACAGACCTGCTCCGCCCCGAGATGCTGGGCGAGGTGTGGGCGGCGGTCGAGGCCTGGATTGAGGCGAGGTAACAGGCACGTTGGCCTCCCACCACGAGTGGGGTACCGTCCGAACCACGGTGGGCAAGTCGGTGCCGGCGCCGGTCCCGGCACGGTTGGTTGGTTGTTGATTCTGTGTGTGGTTGGAGGAGGTTGTACATGATTACGGGAAAGATTGTTCGGTTCGACCGGATGCGTGGTTACGGGTTCATCGCGCCCGATACCGGCGGGGAGGATGTCTTCGTCCACGCCAATGAACTGGAGGCTGACGGAGCCGCCGCGGCGGTCGGCAGCCGTGTCGGCTTCGACATCGTCGAAGGTGAGCGTGGGCTGAAGGCCTACGACGTGCGGCTGCTGGGCGACGAGGCCCGGCCCGTGCCAGCGCCGTCGACCCGATCGGCGAACGGATCCGCCGATGGATCGGCGGACGGGGCGCGGACGCTCGTAGCCGACCGTGAGGCGGTCGGTGACGATGACGAGATGGACGTGCTCAATGAGCGCGAGTTCGTCGGTGAGGTGACCGAGCTACTGCTCAACGCCTCGCCGACGTTGACGGCGACCCACGTCGTCGAGGTCCGAAAGGCGTTGGTCGGCTTGGCTCGTGCACACGGCTGGATTGACTAGGCCGTGTTTCAAAAGTCGGTGGTGGCGTTGAGCTGGGCTGATGTTGTTTAGTCCTGATCCGCAAATAGCTTTGACTGGTACCGGAGAGCGGCCGGCGTACTCGGCGTAGGCGACGCAACCCCGGGCCGCCATGACCGGCGGCGGCCCGCCAGGTGGTGTCCTGCCCATCAAGAGTCGCCGGCCGCAGCCTTTCCCGTCCACCCGTGCGCGAGGCTTTTCCCGGCGTACAAACGCGCATTCACGTCAGTTGCACACGGGCTGCCACCTGCCAGTTGGCGGCACCTCGGCCCAGCGTGCACACCACCCGAACCGCACTTCCTTGACGACCTCTCCGCGCTGCGCTGCGATGGTGGAGCGGCGTACCCGTTCGCTATCCATTGCCCACTCTAGGCCCCGGCGCGGGACGGGGACGCTGTTCCAGAGGAGGGAAGCACATGGGCTCCAGCAATGAGCCGAGGTTTATCCGGTCCAATATGATCATCGAGCCACTTGTCGACCGGTTCTACGCGTGGCTGCACATTGTGGCTCCGGTGCAGGCAGCCATGAACTTGGCGACCGTCCAAGTGCCTCTGCTCGAGTCCTATCTGCACTCGCCGAAGGTCCATACCGCAGCCAGCAAAAACCCTGCCCTGCGCGGCGGGTATTTCATTGGTGTCGAAGAGGAGCGCAGCATGGAGGTGAGCGCGCTGCTCGACACCATCAAGCGGGACCGGGCCGACATGCTGGGCTTCGCCGCCGCGGTCGCCGAGGCCGAGGAGATGTTGCGACAGAGCGCGACCGGGTTTGATCTGACTCCGCTGTACCCGAAGTTGCCGGCAGTGCTGAACGGGCTCGTGGAGTTGGCGTACGACACCAACAACCAACCTTCCATGCATTACTTCGAGCCGTTGCTGTACAAAAGCCCAATCTTCGACACGCGGCGCCAGTCGGTCCAGCTGTCGCTGGACGACGGTGTGGAACGGCCGTTCATACTGAGCACGCCTCGGCTTCCGGGCCCGGGCGTCATCGACCTGCCCCTGACATTCAGCCATCCTGGCCTCGACGAGCTGTTCAAGGCCAGGACCCAGGCCACGACCGCGGCTCACCTGCGGGACGCGCTCGAACTCGACGACGCCCAGGCAGCCCAGCTGGAGCTGCTCCTTTCACCTGAGCCGAGCCTCGCCCCGGACCGGCACATCACCCGCGGAGGCCGGATCCGCTACTTCGGGCACGCCTGTCTGGTCATCCAGACACCGGAGGCGGCGATCGTGGCGGATCCGTTCATCAGCACCGACAACAGCGTGGGTGACCGGTACACCCTGGACGATCTTCCGGACCATATCGACCTGGCTTTGATCACTCACGGGCATCAGGACCACATCGTGCTGGAGACCCTGCTGCAGCTGCGCCCGCGGCTCGACGCCGTTGTGGTACCTCGCTCGTCCCGAGGCAACCTGTGCGATCCCTCCATCGCCCTGTACCTGCGCAGCTTGGGCTTCTCCGTGGTCGAGGTGGACGACTTCGACGAGGTGCCGCTCCCCGGGGGACGCGTGGTTGCCACGCCCTTCCTGGGCGAGCACTCCGACCTCGACATCCGGGCGAAGTCGACGTACGTGGTGCAGCTGGCCGGGTCGTCGGTGTTCGTCGGTGCGGACTCCTCAGGTATCGACCCTGCGCTCTACCGCTACATCCGGGGTCATCTGGGCAAGGTGGATTTGGCGTTCCTCGGCATGGAGTGTGATGGAGCCCCGCTGACCTGGCTCTATCAGGGTCTGCTGACCCGGCCGGTGACCAAGAAGATGAGCGACTCGCGCAAGCTGTCGGGCTCCAACGCCGAGCAGGCGGCCGCGATCATGACCGAGCTGGACGCGGATGAGGCGTACGTGTACGCCATGGGCGAGGAGAGCTGGCAGGGACACGTGATGGCGACCACATACAACGAGGACACGTACCAGATCAATCAGATCAACGAGTTCCTGGGCTGGTGCGCGAAGCAAGGCATAACCGCGGAGCACCTGCTCAACAAGCGAGAGTGGACCTGGTAGGCCGCCGGTATGCCCTTCCACGAAACCGGCGGCGTCCGGCTGTCGTACCAGCGCTCTGGCCAGGGTGAGAACGTGCTTCTCATCATGGGTTCTGGGGCGGCCGGCCATGTGTGGACCCTGCACCAGACGCCGGCGCTGCACCGGGCGGGGTACCAGACGATCATCTTCAACAATCGAGGCATCCCACCCTCGGACGCACCCGAGGGCCGGTACTCGTTGGCCGACGTGGTCGCCGACACCAAAGGGCTGATCGAGGCTCTGGAACTGGCGCCATGCCGGATCGTCGGGACCTCCCTCGGCGCGATGATCGCGCAGGAGCTGGCGATCGGGTGGCCGCATCTGGTCCGGTGTGCTGTCCTGATGGCCACCCGAGCCAGGTCGGACGCCCTGCGGTTGGCGCTGACGGCGGCCGGGCGGACGCTGCTGGACAGCGGTATCCACCTGCCGACCAGCTATGACGCGGTCACCACTGCGATGAAGATGCTGTCGCCGGCGACGTTGAACGACGACCAGGCCATCTCTACGTGGCTGGAGATCCTCGAGCTGGCCAGCGAGGGTGGCGACCCCAGCAGCGGCCAGGAGTGGATCGACACCGATGACGACCGTCGCGCCGCGCTCCGCACCATCACCGCGCCGTGCCGGGTCATCGCATACGCCGACGACCTCATTGCCCCACCGCACCTGTGTGCCGAGGTGGCCGACGCGATTCCGAACGCGGACTTCGTCACCATCGACGGAGCCGGCCACCTCGGGCACCTTGAGCGTCCAGATGAGACCAACACCGCGATCATCGAGTTCCTGGACAAGTACTAATCCTGTACGTCGGCGGCCCATGGGACGGTTAAGTGACTATGCGGGTAAACGCGGATCCCGGTTCGGGGCGAATGCCCATCGGCGACGACGAGCCCAAGCGGCCAAGGATTCGTCCTGGAACGCTGCGGCGGGTCATTCCCCTGACCCTGCGATATCGCGGCTGGCTGGCCGCGTTGCTGCTCTTGACGGCGCTGCACGCGGCCATCGCCGCCCTGACCCCCCTCATCCTCAAGGTCATCATCGATGACGGGATCGTGCCCAAGAAACTCGCCGTCGTAGTCACCCTGTCGCTGCTCATCGCCGGCTTGGCGCTGGTGGACGCCGGGGCGATCTACTGTCAGACATGGGTGTCGGGCCGGGTGGGCCAGGGACTGCTCTTCGATCTGCGTACCAAGGTGTTCGCCCACGTGCAGCGGCAATCACTCGCGTTCTTCACTCGTACCCAGACCGGCGCCCTTATCAGTCGGCTCAACAGCGACGTCATCGGGGCGCAGGAGGCGGTCACGTCGCTGCTGGCCCACGCGACCTCCATCATATTGACAGTCGTCCTTGTGTTGATCACCATGTTCTACCTGTCCTGGCAGATCACGCTCATAGCGCTGGCGATGATTCCATTCTTCCTGCTGCCCGCCAAGGCGATCGGGCGGAAGCTGCAGCGGCTCACGCGGCGGCGCATGGAGCTGGACGCGGAGATGGCTTCGCTGATGAGCGAGCGGTTCAATGTGTCCGGAGCGATGCTCGCGAAGCTGTACGGCAAGCCGGAAAGGGAGGCCGGCGAGTTCGCCGGCCGGGCGGCCGCGGTCCGGGATGTCGCCACGTCGGCGATGGTCTGGGGGCAGATGATCTTCATCATCGTCACCGTGCTCACCGCGTTGACCAGCGCGTTGGTGTACGGGTTCGGCGGCGGCCTGGCCATCAACGGCGCGCTCGAGGTGGGCACTCTGGTCGCTATGGCGGCCTTGCTGATGCGGGTGTACGGGCCGATCAACCTACTGACGAACATACACGTAGAGGTGATGGTCGCGCTGGTCAGCTTCGACCGTGTGTTCGAGGTGCTGGACCTTCAACCGCTCGTCGAGGAGCGCGCCGGCGCCCGCCCGTTGCGCGCCGCCGGTTTCGGCGACGGGAGGGCTCCGGATATCGAGTTCGACCGGGTCCACTTCCGGTACCCAAGCGCCGAGGACGTCTCGGTTGCTTCGCTGGAGTCGCTCTCACTGCCCGTGCCGGAACGGCGTAACGACGCATGGGTGGTGCAGGATGTGAGCTTCCTGGCGCCCGCGGGGAAGCTGACCGCGCTGGTCGGCCCGTCGGGGGCAGGAAAGACCACGATCACCCAGCTGGTACCTCGGCTCTACGATCCCGCGTCGGGTGCGGTGCGCATCGGGGGCGAAGACATCCGTGACCTGACCCTGCAGTCGGTCTCCGATACCGTCGGCGTGGTCACCCAGGACGCGCACCTGTTTCACGACACGATTCGCGCCAACCTGCTGTACGCGCGGCCGGACGCCACCGAGCGTGACCTAGTCGAGGCGTGTGACTCGGCACGCATCTGGGAGGTGATCTCGTTGCTTCCCGATGGGCTCGACACCGTGGTCGGTGACCGCGGGTACCGGCTGTCCGGCGGGGAGAAGCAGCGCGTCGCACTGGCCCGGTTGCTGCTCAAGTCTCCTCCGGTGGTCGTTCTCGACGAGGCCACCGCGCATCTGGATTCGGAGTCGGAGGCGGCGATCCAGCGGGCGCTCGTCACGGCCCTGACCGGACGCACGTCACTGGTGATTGCGCACCGGTTGTCCACGGTGCGTGAGGCGGACCAGATCCTCGTCCTCGACGGCGGGCGGATCCGGGAACGGGGAACCCACGACGGCCTGCTGGCCGCGGGCGGACTCTACGCGGACCTTTACCGGATCCAGTTCGCGCGGCAGGGCGCGGACGGCGTCCTCACCGACCGGCAGGCAACCCATTCCTGACATGGCCGCCGTCCGCGCCCAGCGCACGAACGCAGGCGGTGGTCAGTCGGACATCGCCACCAGGACCCGGCGGGTTCCTTCGAACGGGCGCCGGCCGTGGGCGGTAAGCACGTTGTCAATCAGAAGTACGTCGCCGGCATGCCAGTCCACATCGACGGCGGCGGCCAGCCCACGGTCCTGGATCTGCTTGATGTGTTCGTCCGGGATCGGGCTGCCGTCAGCGAATTGCACATACTGCGGGAACTGGTCGGGCTCGAGGATGTTGTACAGCTCCGACGCCGTCTCGTCGCCGAGCCCTGCCGGGTGCCACTGGTCGGCCTGGTTGAACCAGACTTCGGTCCCCGTCACCGGGTGCTTCGTGGTGGCAGAGCGGTGCTGGGTGATGCGGATGCCTTCTGAATGCCACTCCCACTCGGCGCCGGCGGTCTGTAGGTACTCCTCGACCACCTTGCGGTCCTCGGTCTCGAACGTGTCCTGCCAGCTCTTCCCGAAGCCATACCCGTCATGGAGGTTCTGGAGGTAACGGATGCCGCCGGCGAACGCGGCGCGGACCTCGGCGTCGAGGGAGTTGAGCCAGAGCTCACCATCGAGCACAGGCGTTGCCCCGCCGTCCTCGGCCGCCTTTTCACAGTAGAAGGCGAGCTTGGCCGGCCAGTGGCGGGCGTAGCTGAGCTCGTTGTGCATGGAAATGGTGAATCGCTGGGGGTACTCGGTGGAGGTATAGACGTTGGAGCCTACGCGGGTGCGCGGCGAGTTACCGTACACGTAGGGCAGGCGGCCGGGCACCAGCTGGTCGAGTACGGGCCCGAGGGAGTCCGGCGTGACCGCGAAGCCCCGGAAGATAAGGGCCTTCTTGTCGGTGAGCGTCTGCCGGAGCCCGTCCTGGCCAAGCTCGGTGAGCCAGCCGGCAAGGTCTTGCGTGGCGGCGGAGTCGTTGGTGATTTCGTACGGCCTCCAGGGCTGGCCGGTTTCCGCGGCGGTTTCCATCGCGTCCCCAATTCTATACGCCTGTTTGGTTTATCGAGTGCGGCATTTGTGCCGAGGCGGCCAGTGTCCCTCAGGTGGGCTCGGTTGACCACGATGCGCCGAGGTCCAGCGGTCCGCGGGCGCCACGGGCGCACATCAGTGTGTGCAACTGTGGCGCTGTGCCGGTTGTACGGTGCTCGCCGGCACAGGTCCACGGTCGCAAAACCATTGTGGCGTACGGGGTGCGCCATCGTGGAAGATGACGCCGGTGCATCGCATGGTGCATTCGGCCTGTCGGACCACTACGGCCGCGGCGGGTTGAGACCGGTTCGAGGAGAGGGTGCTTGGTGATGAACCCATTCGATGACCCCGACGCCATGTTTCTGGTCCTGGTGAACGATGAGGGTCAGCACTCGCTGTGGCCGACCTTCGCTGACGTGCCGGAAGGCTGGACCGTGGTGTTCGGCGAGGCCGCGCGCCAGGACTGTCTGGACTACATCGAGAAGTCCTGGACCGACCTGCGGCCCAAGAGCCTGATCGCCGCGATGGAGCAGAAAAACTGAACCTGTGTAGACGTGGGCGCCGGAGGCGTTCCAAGGGGAAGCGACTGACCGGACGACTGGGGAACGTGGATGGTCGTATCTGAGGGCAGGCTCCGGGAGCTCATGGCCGGCCAGCTCGGCGTCTGGAATGCTCAGCAGCTCACTCCAGAGAGCCTCGCCTACAACATCAACTTCTATCAGGAGATTCGCGGCGACCTGGACGTGGAGCTCCTGGTGGAGGCATTGCGACGGACGTTGGATCAGGCCGAGGCGTACCGCCTGCGGTTCCGCCTGGTGGATGGCTTGCCCTGGCAGTACGTCGACGGTGCGGACGGCTACCCGATCCAGGTGATCGACGTCAGCGGCGAGGCGGATCCACAGGCCGCCGCGGAAGGCTGGATGCGCGCGGACGCGGGTCGTCGGGTGGCTCTCACCCACGACGCGATGTCCGTTCACGCGATATTCATTCTTGAATCGCGGCGGTTCTTCTGGTATCAACGTGTCCATCACATCGCCGTGGACGGATACAGCGCCTCGTTGTTCGCCTCCGCGGTGGCTCGCCTCTACTGCGCCCTCAGGGAGGGTCGAGCCACCACGGACCGCACGCTGGAGCCGCTGCCGGTACTGATGGATGCGGAAAGGTCCTACCGGGACTCGGCGAGCTTCGCGCGGGACCGGCAGTTCTGGCTTGACTGCCTGTCGGACCTGCCGGATGACCTTCGGCGGGGCCAGACGCGACCCAGATGGTCGCCGGATGCGCTGGAGCGGCACACGCATTCCATCGACCCGGAAGAGGCGGCCGGGCTGAGGGCGGTCGCCTCGCGGTGGCGCACCAGCCTCGCCGAGATGGCCATCGTGGCCGCGGCCATGTATCAACTCCGCGCGACCGGAGCGCGCGACGTCGTTCTCGCCACTACAGTTGTGGGCAGAACCGGCATGCGGGAGCTCGCGGCCGTCGGGATGACCGCCAATATGATTCCGCTGCGCTTCAAGATGGACCACCGCACGTCTGTGGCGGATTTTGTCCACGAGGCGGTCAAGACGATCCGGGCCGGGCTGCGGCATCAGCGGTACCGGTACGAGGACATCCTGCGCGACCTGAAGGTCCTCGACGGAGCGCCGATTTTCGGTCTGAAGATCAACGTCATGTCGCTCGATCAGCTGCGTTTCGGCGACTGCACCGCCGTCACCCGGGCCTTTTCCATGGGTCCGGTCGAGGACCAGGTCATCAACGTGTACGACCCGACGGAAGCGGGCGGTATCCAGGTCGACGTCGCGGTGAACCGTGATCGTCCTGACTCGTCGGCGGCGGGGCGGGTGGCGGGTTGGTTTGTGGGGGTGTTGGAGGTGGTGAGTGGGGGGCCGGATGTGCGGTTGCATGCGGTGGATGTGTTGGATGCTGTGGAGCGGGATCGGGTGGTGGTGGGGTGGAACCGGACTG
>DASSUC010000091.1:0-5668 GCA_035707405.1 Micromonosporaceae bacterium
CGTCGCGTTCTCGGCGAACACGACGTCCGCATCGGCCGGCTCGGGAAAGTTGAGGATGGCGAAGGTGCCGTCCATCCCGGCATGTGCCCCCGCCTCAAAGGGCAAGACCTGCAAGGTGACGCTCGGCAGCTCGGAGGCGTCGATGAGGTGCTCCATCTGCCGGCGCATGACCGCATCGCCACCGACTGGACGGCTCAGGACAGCTTCGTCCAGAACGACCCAGAGGTTGACCGGGTCCTCCGCCTCCAGCAGCGACTGACGGGCGATCCGAACGCGCACCCGACGGTCGACCTCTTCGCCACCGATGTCGGGCCGAGCGGCCCGGATCATCGCGCGGGCGTACTCCTCGGTCTGCAGGAGACCCGGAATCACCTGTTGCTCGTACGCTCGAATCGACTCAGCCGCGGCTTCCAGGCCGACATACGCCCCGGTCAACACGGCACTGTACGGATGCCACCAACCCTTCTGGCGGGCATCCCGGGAGATCTGCACCAGCTCTTCGCACTCGTCGCCGCTGATGCCGTAGATGTTGAGCATGTCCCGTACGTCCCGAGGGGTGGCCCCGGTGTGCCCCGTCTCGATCCGGGAGATCTTCGAGGCGGAGCACTCGAGCCGCTCGGCGACGTAGTCGATGGTCACCCCCGCCGCCTCGCGCCGGCGGCGCAGCTCCAGACCCAGACGACGTCGTCTGATCGTGGGGCTACGACGCTCGGTCACGGTCACCTCCATAGGTGGCGTCGCCGGACGGACGGGGGATTGGTCGGTCAGCCGCGCCGGACTAGGACGACGAGTATCCCAGGCGCGGGGAGTAGCTGAGCCGGCCTCAGTGTGCGACGTGAGCTTAGGGGACATCAAGTAACCTTTTACCCGTAACGGTGTGCGAGCACAACTCCATAGATGCAACTTGCATTGATCATAATCGTGGTGCACCCTGTTCCGTATGCCTCGCGTCACTCCCCGTCTGCCCGAGTCAGGCAAAGGGGGCGTCCTGAGCACAGACGCGACCGGCAGGCGGCCGTATTCGCTGTTCGGGTTGATCTGGCTATCGGTTCGGCCGATGCTAGGCAGCGAACCGGCCGTTGGAACGACCACGATCCGGTGCTCCGCACCGGCGTACGCCCTATCCGCGTGGCACGACAGGGCCACGCGCCACCTACGAGCAGTCCCCCATACCGTAGCAAACCCCCCGCTGTCGTACGCCACATGCCGCTCCGGCGGCGGGCGCGGGCTGCGGAGCTAGGGGCGTTGGCCGAGCCACCGGCACCGGCACCAGGCCCAGGCCCGGCCAACGCTCGTAGGCGGACCGTCTCAAAAGGTGGACACTCAACCAGACTGACGTGGATACGACAGGCAACGGAGAAGGAGTCGAGGTGCTGCCCCGTTCCGGTGACGTCCTTCGGGTGACTCGTGCGGCCAGCGTCCAGTTCGCCGAGCCACTGCTCTTCCGGGTGATCCGGGTGCATGACTGGCCTACGTACGAGGGATGGGCCTGGCTGGACGGCTACGAGCTGAACGCGGCCGGGGAGGCGGTGACCCGCCGTTCGATCTTCGTGCAGGTGCAGGGCCTCCAGCCGGCGAACATCGGCACCTGGGCGCGCACCGACCGAGCCCCGCGTGGGCGGGCGACCAGCTCGTCCCGGCCGCACAGCGGCAACGCCGGACCGGCCGTCACGGCCCGCCCCAGGACGCGCGCCGCAGGCGAGCGCACCGGCCCGGTGCTGCCCCGGCCCTGACCGCCGGCGCGACCGTGCCGCCGGGGTCCTGGGGAGCGCTCACCGTCCCGCGAAGGTCGGGTCGACCGGCAGGGTCAGGTCGACGGGCCGGGGGACGGTGAGCGCGTCGGCGGGGCGGACGTCGCCGGTGGCGCTTCGGCCACCACCAACACGACCTGGCTGCCCGGCGGCATCAGCGTGCCCACGTCCGGCCGCACGTCGACCACCGTGCCCGGCGCGGCACCCGGGTCCCGCCGGGGGGACACCCGGTACGTGAGCCCGGCCGCCTCTACCAGCCGCTGCGCATCGGCCAGCGGCAGCCCCACCACGGGCGGCACCGCCACCTGCGCCGGCGGGGTCGGGCTCGGCGGGGTCGGCGAGGGTGCGGCCGAGGTGGCCGGGGCGCTGGTCGCAGCAGGTGCTGACGTGGCCGGAGCGGTCGTCGCAGTGGCGGGCTGCGGGGTCGGCTCGATGCCGAAGGCCTGCATGATCAGCCAGATGCCGAAGCCGAGAATGGCGAGCAGAAGGAGCGCTACCAGGGCGAGCACGGCCGGCAGCCACCAGGGCCGCTCCGGAGGGACCTCCTGCCACTGGTCCGGTGGCACCACCTCGTCCGCCACGGCCGGCCGCACCTCGGCTCGGGCCGCCCACCGGTCGCGCCCACCGGCGGCAGGGCCGGGACCACCGGGAGCCGCCGCTTGCGCCCCGCCGGTCACCGCCGCGCCGAGCACCGCCGTCTCCTCGGCCGACCCGCCCGCGCTGGCGTGAACCGGCTCGTCCCCACCGGTACGGGCCGGTAGCCCATCAGCAGCGGGGGCCGCTGGCTCATCAGCAGCGGGGGCCGGTGGGTCGGCAGCGGCGGGGACCGGCTCGTCCGGCTGGTGGTGAGCCGGGTCGTCCCCGGCGGGCAGCGGCGCGGTCGGCTCGGCGTCGCTCACCGGCTGCTGCTCGCCCCGTCGCTCGTCGTCGGCCATGGCGCCCATTGCATCACGATCGAGGGCCGGGCGTGGTCAGCCGCGCACCCCGCGGCCCACCGCCTCAGCCGGAGGGCGCCGGCGACGTCACCGCGCACCAGAGCGTGACCTGGTCGTTCCAGCGCACGGTGCCGGTGCCGGGCTCGGGGTCCTGGTCCCACACGGTGCCGAGGCGCCCGGTGGGGTACCGCGGGAACAGCCCGTGGTCGACCACGATCGCCGCCGCTTCGGCACAGGCCAACCCGACCACACCGGGCACGGTCGCGAGCGGGGCCCGACCGCCCACGAAGACCTTGACGGTGACGCCGCGCCGCACCACCGAGCCCGCTGCCGGCTCGGTGCGCGCCACCTTGGTGTCCTCGCCCTCCTGCGCGAACACGAGCTGCACGCCCAGCCTGAGGTCGCGCAGCTGGCGCCGGGCCTGCTGGAAGTCGACGCCGGCCAGGTCGGGCAGGGTGAAGCTGCCGGCCGGCTGCCCGCCCGGCGTGGTGGAGCCGGCCGTGGGCTGCGGCGACGTGGGCTCGACCGTCGGCTCGACCGTGGGCGGCGCGCTCGTCCCGCCGGGGTTCGCAACGCCTGTGCCGTCCCCGGCGGCCAGCCACCCGACCGCCGCACCGGTCACGGCCAGCACCAGCACCCCTACGACGACCGCCGCGACCATCCCCGGCCGCCGGCGTCGGGCCCGCCCGGCCTGCTCGTACGTCTCCGCCATCGCCCTCCTCCTCGACCAGTCGAGTGTCCCCGCGCCGCGCAACCACGCAAGTGCCAGGTCATCGACCTGACTCACCCGCGCCGCTCGCGGGGGGTGCGACTGGCGCGTACGCTGCGCGGCATGGCGGCACGTGGCTGGGGATGGACGGTTGCGACAGCGACCGGTGTCGCTGCGGGTGCCGGTGCCGCACAGCTCGGGCTGGGCTACGGGCTGAACATCATCGCCTGGCAGCCGGACTCCGGCGCCACCGGTGACGGCGCCTGGGTGGCGAGCCTGGCCTGGGCGACCTGGGTCGCCGCGACGTCCGCGGTGGTCGGCGCGATCTGCGCAGAGCGGCTGAGCACCCCGCCCACGGTGCGGTCCCGGGTGGACGGTCGCAGCTACCCGGGGCGCATGGCCACCGGGCTGTGGCGTGCCGCCCTCGCCCTGGCCGCCGCCGTCGGCGCCCTGGTGACGGTGCCGCTGGTGGCGGTGCCCGCCCGGCACGCGGTGCGGGCGGACACGTTCACCCCGCAGACCACCGCCGCCGGGTACGCCGTCGTAGGGGTGCTCCTGGGCCTGGTCATCGCGGTCGGGGCGCTGGCCTCCCGCGCGGTCGCCGCCAACGTGATCGCCACGGCCAGCTGGCTGTGGCTGCTCGCCCTGGTCGCCGTCGTGGACGGGGTCGCGGCCGGTCAGGGCCTGGCAACGGCCCAGCTCGGCGTGTGGCAGTTCAGCGCCGAGGGGCCGTGGTTCCGCAACGTCTACCTGCCCGGCGCGCTGCTGACCTTCGGCGCGGCGCTTCTCATCGGAGCGCTCGCCCCGCTGCCCGCCGCCCGGCGCGGCGACAACCCGGTCGGCGTGGCCATCTCCGGCGCGACCGGCCCGCTGCTGGTCGCCGCCGCGTACTTCCTGGCCGCTCCGGGCCTCGGCACGGTGGCCCCGCGCGAGGTCTCCGCGTACTGGGTCGCGCCTTACGCGGTCATCGCGGGGCTCGCCGGCTCGGTCGCCATCGCCGCCCTCGCCACCCGCCTGGAGTCCCGCCGGGCCACCAGCGCGGCACCCACCTCACCCGCCCCGCCACCGCACCCGGCCGAGGAGCCAGGCGCAGGCCTGGCCGACGAGGCTGCCGCACCGCAGCGCGCCCGCGGCGCCGAGAGCCCGGAGCCGGACGCGCCCGCCCCGGCCCGGGGTCAGGCGCGCGTGAAGCCGTCCGCGTGGCCGCCGGAGACCGCGCCCGGGACCGCCACGGCGACGAGGAACAAGCCCGGGGCGAAGCCCGGTCGCAGCGACGGCTGACCCGCAGCCGCACCGGGCCAGGGTGAGCCCGCGCCTAGCCCAGCAGCACCGAGCCGTCCACCGGCCAGTCGTGCACCGGCACGTTGTTGCGCTGGTTGGCGCAGTAGCGCAGCACCATGTCCCGCAACGCCTCGCCACGGTGCAGCCCGCGTACCTGCTCCGCCTCCTCCACCGCCTCGACCTGCCAGGCGGCACCGTTGCGGCCGGTCACGCAGCGCTGCTCGATGATGCCGAGCAGCCGGTCCCGTACGCCCGGGTCCACGCCGAAGCGGTTCAGCCCGTCGGACGCCAGCGGCAGCAGCCGGTCGAGGACGAGCCGGCTGGCCACGACCTCCCCGGCCCGGGGCCAGTAGAGGCTGGCCGACAGACCGTCCCGGGCCGCCGAGTGGAAGTTCTCCTCGGCCACGCTGAACGGCAGCTGGCTCCAGATCGGCCGGTCCGCCTCGGCCAGGGTACGGACCAGCCCGAAGTAGAACGCCGCGTTGGCCAGCATGTCCACGACGGTGGGCCCGGATGGCAGCACCCGGTTCTCCACCCGAAGGTGCGGCCGGCCGTTCATGATGTCGTACACCGGCCGGTTCCACCGGTAGATGGTCCCGTTGTGCAGCCGCAGCTCACCCAGGCGCGGCACCCCGCCGGTGCGGAACACCTCGACCGGGTCCTCCTCCTCGCAGATCGGCAGCAGCGGCGGGAAGTAACGCACGTTCTCCTCGAACAGGTCGAAGATCGAGGTGATCCACCGCTCGCCGAACCAGACCCGTGGGCGTACCCCCTGTGCCTTGAGCTCGTCGGAGCGGGTGTCGGTGGCCTGCTCGAACAGGGCGATGCGGGTCTCCGCCCAGAGCCGGCGGCCGTAGAGGTACGGCGAGTTCGCCCCGACCGCCACCTGGACCCCGGCGATGGCCTGGGCGGCGTTCCAGTAGTTGGCGAACGTCTCCGGCGAGACCTGGAGGTGGAACTGGAGGCTGGTGCAGGCCGCCTCCGGCGCGATC
>DASSUC010000092.1:0-2264 GCA_035707405.1 Micromonosporaceae bacterium
TCCGACCGGCTCGGCGCGCTCACCCGCACCAACTCCGAGTCGATCCTCGGCGCCACGGTCCCCCGGGGCCAGGCGCGCCGGCGCGGCCTGGACTTCACCGAGGGCGCGGCGATCACCAGCTCGTTCCACCCGGACCCGCAGACGCACATCGAGCCGGTGCGCTACGGCAAAGGCTCCAACGCGATGGCGCTGCTCCAGTCGGCGCTGACCGACGGCGGCCCGCGGCGGCCACTGCGCTGGCTCGCCGCGATGACCCGGCTGCGCAACCTGCGCGAGCTGTCGGTGCGCGGCTGGTCCCAGCGGTCCATCATCGCGCTGGTCATGCAGTCGCGGGACAACTCGCTGACTGTCCACTATCGACGATCCTGGTACGGCCGCCGCCGGCTCACCACGAGCCAGGGGCACGGGGAGCCCAACCCGACCTGGATCCCGGCCGGCAACCGGGCGGCGCGCCTGCTCGCCGAGGAGATCGGGGGCGTGCCCGGCGGGGCGGTCACCGACTCGTTCAACGTGCCGGTCACCGCGCACCTGCTGGGCGGGTGCGCGATCGGGACGAGCCCGGCCGACGGCGTGGTCGACCCGTACCACCGGGTCTTCGGCCACGACGGGCTGCACGTGCTGGACGGCGCGGCGGTGTCGGCGAACCTCGGGGTCAACCCGTCGCTGACGATCGCCGCCCAGGCGGAGCGGGCGATGTCGTTCTGGCCCAACCGGGGCGAGGCCGACCCGCGCCCGCCGCTCGGCTCGGCGTACGCCCGGGTCGCGCCGGTGCCGCCGCGGGCGCCCGCGGTGCCGGCGCACGCCCCGGCGGCCCTGCGCCTGCCGGCCTGACCGGGCCGTTACGGCGGCACGGGCGCTGTCGTGGCCGGACGGATCCTGGTCGTGGAGGACGACGAGCGGGTGGCGGCCTCGCTGCGCCGGACCCTGGAGTACGCCGGGTTCGCGGTCGGCCTGGCCAGCGACGGCCCGGCGGCGCTGGCCCGCGCCGCGCGGGACCGCCCGGACCTGGTCATCCTCGACGTGATGCTGCCGGGCCTGGGCGGCCTCGACGTGTGCCGGGCGCTGCGCGCGGCGGGCGGGGAGTCGATGGTGCTGATGCTGACCGCGCGGGACGCGACCGCGGACCGGGTGGCCGGGCTGGACGCAGGCGCCGACGACTACCTGGTCAAGCCGTTCGCCTACGAGGAGCTGCTGGCCCGGGTGCGGGCGCTGCTGCGCCGCCGGCCGGCCCCGGCCTCCCCGGTGGATGGGGCGGGGCTCACCCTGGCCGACCTCACGCTGGAGCCGGGCACCCGCGAGGTGCGCCGCGGTGCCCGGCCGGTCGAGCTGACCGCGCTCGAGTTCGACCTGCTGCACCACTTCCTGCGCCGGCCGCGGCAGGTGCTCAGCCGGGCCCAGCTGCTGGACGCGGTGTGGGGTGGCGGGGACCCGGCCCGCACGAACGTGGTCGACGTCTACGTCGGCTACCTGCGGGCCAAGCTGGAGGCCGGCGGCGAGCCGCGGCTGCTGCACACGGTGCGCGGTGTCGGCTACGTGCTGAAGGGCGACTGATGTCGATCCGGCTGCGGGTCACCCTCTACGGCATCGGTGTCGTCTCGCTGGTGCTGGTGGTGATCTCAGGTCTGTTCTACGCGCTGGTCGTCGGCAGCGTGCCGCAGAACCAGGACAAGGAGCTGGCCGAACGGGCCGGCCGGGCGGTGGCGAGCCTGGACCGCGCGCCGGCCGCCGCCCTGGTCGCCCGCCCACCGGTGGTGCCGGTGGACGCCGCGGCAGCGACCGAGGTGACCGTCGTGGTGCTGGACGAGACCGGCGCCGTGCTGGCCACCACCGGAGTCGTCGACGGGGCGGCGGCGCCGGCCGTCCCGGCCGCCGTGCTGGAGCGGGCCCGCCGGGACCGGACGGCGGCGGCCACGGTACGGGCCGGGGCCGGTGGCGCGGTGCTGCGCGTGCACGTGCGCCCGTGGCAGCGGCCCGACCTGGGGCGCTCCGGCTTCGTGGTGACCGCGCAGAGCGCCCGCCGGTTGCAGACCGACCAGCGCGGGGTGCTGGCGCTGATCATCGCCTCCGGCATGGTGTCTCTGGTCGCGGCGGCGGTCGGCATCTTCGGGGTGGCCGGCCGGGCGCTGCGCCCGCTGCGCGAGCTGGCCGCCACCGCCGACGAGATCGGGCGCTCGGCCGACCTGTCCCGCCGGCTGCCGCAGGTGCCGCACCGCGACGACGTGGGCCGGCTGGCCGAGAGCTTCAACGCGATGATGGCGCGGCTG
>DASSUC010000093.1:0-2562 GCA_035707405.1 Micromonosporaceae bacterium
GTTCGTCCAGGACGCCGGCGGAGCCCAGCTCGCCTTCCGCGGCTGCTTCCACGAGATCCGCCCGGACCGCATCGTGCAGACATTCACGTACGAGGGTGAGCCCGACGGCGTGGCGCTCGAGACCATGGTGTTCGAGGACCTCGGCGACGGCCGGACCCGGATGCTCGCGTCGTCTCTGTGCGACAGCTTCGAGGGTCGTGACGCGTGGCTGCAAAGCGGCATGGACACCGGCGTGCACGAGGGGTACGCCAAGCTCGACCGGCTGCTGGCCGATGGCGCTGTCTGAGGCCCCGGCCGAGCGGCACCTGCAGGTCAGCGCCACGTTCACCGACCGGGTACGCGCCACCCGCAGCTGGGATGTGCCGTCGCCGGTAGCCGGATGGACGGCGCGCGACGTGGTGCGACATCTGACCGAGTGGTTCCCGTCGTTCCTGGCGGCCGGCGCGGGTGTGCAACTTCCGCGCGGCCCGAGTGTCGACGAGGATCCGGTGGCCGCCTGGGTGGTGCACTGCGACGGGGTCCAGGCGGTGCTGGACGACCCGACCACTCCCAGCCGTCTCCTGCGCAACCCGCATATCGGCGAGGTGCCACTGGACCGGGCGATCGACCAGTTCTACACGGCCGACGTCTTCATGCACACCTGGGACCTCGCCCGGGCCACCGGCCAGGACGACCGGCTCGACCCAGACTTCTGCGCACTACTCCTGGGCGGCATGGTCGACATCGAGGACGCGATGCGCTCCTCCGGCCAGTACGGCGCACGAGTCGACGTACCAGCCGACGCCGACCCGCAGAGCCGGCTCCTCGGCTTCATCGGCCGTGACCCGCTGTGGAAACCCTGACGCTGTCTGCTGTCTCCGTCGCCTGGCGACGGAGACAGCAGAAGCGCAACCCAAGCACCAAGATCCACTCTGGACTTACGGCCGCAGCAGCTGCCGCACCCGCGCGGCCTGCCGGGTGAGGTGGTCGCGCTCCGGCACGCTGGTGGCGGCCCGGGAGGCCACGGCGTACAGCTTTGCAGCGCGTTCGAGGTCGCCGGCGCGTTCATGCAGGTACGCCGTTACCGCGGCGTACCCGGGGCAGGTCGGGGCTCACCTCGGCCAACGCCGCCAGGCCGGCCCACGGTCCGTCGGCCTCGCCGACCGCCACCGCGCGGTTGAGCCGCACCACTGGGCTGCCGGTGAGGCGCAGCAGCTCGTCGTACCACTGGTCGACTCGGTGAGGAACGGTCGCACCTCGAGCCACTCGTGGATCGGCTCGCCGCCCCCGCCCGGGGCAGCGGACAGCTCCCCGGCCAGCTCGACCGCGCGCTCCCAGGACTCCACGTCGATGACCATCCAACCGGCGATGAGGTCCTTGGTCTCGGCGAACGGGCCGTCAGTCACCGGCGGGCGCCCCGCGCCGTCATACCGCACGAATGCGCCCTTGGGCGCCAGTGCCTGGCTGTCGACGTACTCACCCGTCTCCTCAGCCGACGCCACGTTCTCGACAGCCTTTTGTGACGGCCGTCATATCAGCGCGGCCCTCACATCTGGGATCTCAGCACGTCGACCTCGCAGCCTGGCGAGGACGGGTCGAAGCCGTGCTCGACCAACCAACGGACCGCCAGCAGGCTCCGCAACGACCACCACGCGCGGATCACGTCGAGGTCGACGGGGCTGCCGTAGCCGGCGGCGACGTCGCCGAGGTGCCCCTGGTGTCCGAGCGTCAGGCTGGCGAGGTCGTACAGGGCATCGCCCTGGCCCGCCTCGGACCAGTCGACCACGCCGGTGATCTCGTCACCGTCGACGAACACGTGGCTGACCTGCAGGTCGCCGTGCGTGAACACCGGTGTCCACGGCTGCAGCGCAGCCTCGGCAACCCGGCGGTTGCGGGTGACCAGGTCGGCGGGGAGCACGCCGTTGGTGACCAGCCACCCGCATTCGCCGTCGAGGTGCGCTGCGATCTCGTCGAGGCTGCGACCGGGCCATGGCGGCAGCGGCGCGTCGTGCAGCATCCGGGCGGCGGCACCCGCTGCGGCCCACGCCGCCGACGACGCGGTCGACGGCTCGCCGAGGCGGCCCAGTGCCGTCCCCGGGAGGGCGGCGAGCGCGAGCACAGGCGGCTTGCGCCACAGGACCTGCGGAGTCGGGACCGGCGCCAGAGCCATCGCCTCGACCTCGACGTCGGTGCGCGTCTGTTCAGCGTCGATCTTCAGGAACACGTCACCGACGCGCAGGGTCGCGCGCTCGTGATGGGCGACGACAACCTCGACCTCCGCCACGTCGGCCATTGTCGCGGGGATGACCACGGACTTCGCCACAGGTTTACCGCGTGCGGCTGCGCCGCTGGCCGTGTCCGGCCGCCCGGCGGCCTCGTGCACGCCACCGACCGGCCCGCCGCGGGCCGATCCGTCCGGTGCCGACCTGGACTATCCTCGCCAAGGATGATCATTGCTGTCGTGCTCGCCGCGGCGGTGTTGCATGCCGGCTGGAACGCGATCGTCAAGGCGTCGCCGGACCGCATGGCGACGATGGCTCGCTCGAGCCTGGTGGGTGTGGTCCTCCTCCTGGCCGGGGTCTG
>DASSUC010000094.1:0-10407 GCA_035707405.1 Micromonosporaceae bacterium
GCTGCTGGAGGAGGCCGGGTTCGCCGAGCGCTTCCGCGGCGAGGCGCGCACCATGGCCACGATCAACCACCCGGGCGTCGTCGACGTGTACGACTACGGCAGCGACCGGTCGCTGGCGTACCTGGTGATGGAGTACGTCGAAGGCGACGCGCTCTCCCGTACGCTGGGCCGGGTCGGCCGGCTCACCCCGGCCCGCACCATGGCCCTGGTCGCCCAGGCCGCCGACGCGCTACAGGCCGCCCACGACAAGGGGATCGTGCATCGCGACGTCAAACCGGGCAACCTGCTGGTACGCCCCAACGGCACGCTGGTGCTCACCGACTTCGGCATCGCCCGCTCGGCGATGGTCGGCCAGCTCACGGCTGCTGGCTCGGTGCTCGGCACCGCCTCGTACATCTCGCCCGAGCAGGCGGCCGGCAGCGTGGCGACCGCCGCGTCCGACGTCTACTCGCTGGGCGTGGTCGCCTACCAGTGCCTGGCCGGGCACCGCCCGTTCGAGGGGGAGAACCCGCTCGAGATCGCGCTCAAGCACGTACGGGACGTGCCGCGACCGCTGCCCGGGGACATCCCGCCGGTGGTGCGCTCGATCGTGGAGCGGGCGATGTCCAAGGATCCCGCGGCACGCTGGCCAAGCGCGGCCACGCTCGCGGCAGTGACCCGCCAGGCCGCGGCCACCCTGGCGGCGAGCGGCGCCCCGCGAGCCGGGCAGGTGCCCAAGCCGACGTCCGGCGCGCCCATGTCGCCCGGCCCGGTGCCGGCTGGGCCGGTGTCGCCCGGTATGCCTGCCGGACCGGCATCGCCGGCCCCTGTCGGCCCTACCCGGGTGATGCCCGGGTCAGGTGGCGCGTACGGCACACCAGCCCCGGCCCCGCACGGCCCGGCAGGCGCGGTCCCAGGCCCTGGCGGGGCGCCCCGGTCGGCGCCTGGCTCGCCTGCGCCGGTCGGCCCCGGCGGGCTGCCGCGCGGAGCGCCCGGCTCCGTCCCACCGGTCAGCCCGGGTGGGTTCGCCCGCGGGGCGGCGATGGTGCCCCAGCCCCGACCGGCTGGGCAGGCCTTCGGGTACACCCCGCCGACCGGCTACCCGCAGGCTGGCGCGGCCGGTGCCAGGCCGGCACGCCGCAGCTCCGGGCTGTTGATCTTCACGGTGCTCCTGGTGGCGGCCGCGATCCTGCTCTGCACCGGCCTGCTGACCTACTTCGGCCGGCAGGCCGGGTTGTTCGGCCAGGGGGACGGCGGGCGCAACGGGCAGTCGAACGGCACGACCAGCTCCCCGGCCCAGCTGGTCACCCTGCCCTGCGACCACCTGCGGCGGGCGACGCTGCGGGAGGCGCGGGCCGCCCTGGAGGGCCTGGGCATGCGGCCGAAGATCGAGCCGACACCGGGCGGCCGGATCGGCAACATCCACGACATCTCCCCCTGCACGGCGACTCCGGGCTCGGAAGTCACAATAACGGTGCGCACCGGCACGAACAGCACCGTTGGGCCGTACGCCACCTGTAACGTGCCCGGCGGGCCCTTCTGCTTTCCCGGCGACGGCGAGGGCAACGACTGACCGGCACCGGAGAGGGACTGACCGGCACCGGAGAGGGCAGGATACGCGGTAGCGATGACACCGACCGAAGGACGACAGACGAGATGACTGCGCAGCCGCGCCTGCTGGGTGGCAGGTACCAGATCGGCGAGCTGCTCGGATACGGCGGCATGGCCGAGGTGCACCGCGGGCGGGACCTGCGGCTCGGCCGCGACGTCGCAGTCAAGATGCTCCGCACCGACCTGGCCCGTGACGAGACGTTCCAGATGCGGTTCCGGCGCGAGGCGCAGAACGCCGCCTCGCTCAACCATCCGGCCATCGTCGCGGTCTACGACACCGGTGAGGAGCAGGCGCCCACCGGCGAGAAGCTGCCGTTCATCGTCATGGAGTTCGTCAACGGCCGCACCCTCAAGGAGGTGCTGGCGGTCGAGGGCCGGCTGATGCCGCGGCGCGCCCTGGAGATCACCGCGGACATCTGCGCCGCGCTCGACTTCAGCCACCGGCACGGGATCATCCACCGGGACATCAAGCCCGGCAACGTGATGCTGACCCAGAACGGCCAGGTCAAGGTCATGGACTTCGGCATCGCCCGGGCCCTGGCCAGCGGTGCGACCACCATGACGCAGACCTCGGCGGTGATCGGCACCGCCCAGTACCTGTCCCCGGAGCAGGCCCGCGGCGAGGCGGTCGACGCCCGCTCAGACGTGTACGCCACCGGCTGCGTGGTCTACGAGCTGCTCACCGGGCACCCGCCGTTCGTCGGTGACAACCCGGTCAGCGTCGCCTACCAGCACGTACGCGAGGACGCCCGCCCGCCCAGCGACTCCAACCGGGACGTGCCCCCGGACATTGACGCGGTGGTGCTCAAGGCGCTCGCCAAGAACCCGATGAACCGCTACCAGAGCGCCGGCGAGATGCGGGCCGACCTGCTACGGGCGGCGTCCGGGCGCCCGGTCTACGCCACGCCGGTGCTGCGCGACGACGAGGTCGAGTCGACCATCCCGATGGCGCCCCGGATGCCGGCCGGGGGCCGCCCGGCCGGTGCCCGCAACACCGGCACCATGTCCCGCGTCAACGACCGGCGCCGGCGGGCGTCGTCCTGGGCGATCGCGGCGCTCACCGCGCTCGGCGTGCTGGCTGTGGTCGCGCTGACCGTGGGCCTGATCCTCGCCAACCAGCCGCGGCAGGTCCTGGTGCCGACACTGACCGGCAAGTCCAAGCAGGACGCCCAGGCCGAGGCGATCCGCAACAACCTGCGGCTCGTCGTCGCCAGCGACGCCGTCTACAACAGCACCTGCAAGCTCGACACCGTGATGGCGCAGGACCCGCAGGCCAACTCCCGGGTCCAGCAGAACACCGAGGTCCGGGTACGGCTGTGCGGCGGTCCGGCCACCACCAAGGTCCCGGTCGGGCTGCTCGGGAACACCCGGGAGAACGCCGAGCAGCTGCTGCGCGAGGCCAAGCTCCGACCCAAGGCCAACCCGGTCGACAGCGACAAGCCGGCCGGCGAGGTGGTCAAGGTGTCGCCGGCCCAGGGCACCCCGGTCGCCGAGAACACCGAGGTCATCCTCGATGTCTCGAACGGCAAGCTGAAGAAGGTGCCCAACGTCGTGGGTCTCGAGCTCGGCGCGGCCAAGGAGATCCTGGACAACGCCGGGTTCCGGGTCAACGTGAAGATGGCCGATGTGAACGACCCGGACAAGGTCGGTCGGGTGGTGAGCCAGGATCCCGCCAAGGACGCGCTCAAGACGATCGGCACGACGGTCGTGATCGTGGTCGGCGAGGAGCCCGAACCGCCGGTCCCGACCCCGTCCGCGAGCGACGGCTAGGCCCCGCCAGGTCCGGTGTGGAGGCGGGCCGGTTCAGGCGGCGAAGGCCGCCAGCCGGCGCGTCTCCACGTCGGCGGCGAGCGCCGGCGCACGGTCCAGTGCCTGCCGGAAGCCCGCTGCCGCGAGCCAGTTGGCCAGCATCAGGTGCCCACCCTGGGTGAGCACGGACTCCGGGTGGAACTGCACGCCCTCGACCGGCAGCGTCCGGTGGCGCATGGCCATTACCACGCCGGACTCGCTGCGGCCGGTCACCTCGATCTCGTCCGGCAGGCTCTCCTCGAGCACGGCGAGCGAGTGGTAGCGGGTCGCCGTGAACGGGTCGGGCAGGCCGGCCAGCACGCCGCCGCCGCAGTGGTGCACCAGGGACGTCTTGCCGTGCAGCAGCTCCGGGGCTCGCTGCACGGTCGCTCCGAACGCGGCGCCGAAGGCCTGATGACCGAGGCACACGCCGAGGATCGGCAGGCGGCCGGCGTACTCGTGGATGAGCGGCAGGCAGATGCCGGCGCGTTCCGGCGTACCGGGGCCGGGGGAGAGCAGGACCGCGGCGGCGCCGCACCGGCCGATGTCGGCCAGGGCGACCTCGTCGTTGCGCCGCACCTCGCACTCCACCCCGAGCTGGCCGAGGTACTGCACCAGGTTGAACACGAACGAGTCGTAGTTGTCGATGACGAGGACCCGCATCGCTCAGCTGCTCCGGCTCGGTGAGGGGACCGGGTTGTTGGTGTGGGTCGGGTACGGGATGTCGTGCTCGTCCCCTGGCGTGCGGTAGCCCGGCGGGTCGTGCCAGCCCGGGCCGGAGTCGGGGTCCGGCGGGGCGCCCGGAGCGCCCGGGTCGGTGCCGATCTGCGCGTCGTCGAAGGGCAGGATCGGCTCGGCCCACGGGAACACCACGTACCAGAGCAGGGCGACGGCGGCGCAGACCAGCACGGCCGAGCAGGCGAGCTTGGCGTAGGGGTTGGCCGGCAGGTGCCGCCAGAGCCAGGCGTACACGTCATCCTCCCAGGCCGGCCGGCAGCTCGTCCGGCCGGCCGGCAGACACCGGCTGCTGCCGGGCCAGCGTGGCGTGCACCACCAGCCGTTGGTAGTTGTCGTACTTCGGGTTGCAGGTCGTGAGCGTGAGCAGGCGGGAGCCCCGGGAGAAGCCGGGTGGGGCCGCGGCGACCACCTCGACCTGGTTGGGCAGCACGATCCTGGTCCGCGCCACGGTGTAGACATACCAGGTGTTCCTGGTCTGGACGACGATGGTGTCGCCGGTGGCCATCCGGTCCAGGTCCCAGAAGGTGGCCCGGTTGCGGTGCCCGGCGACGGAGAAGTTGCCGACCTGGCCGGGCATTGCCGTCTCGGGGTAGTGCCCGGGCGCGTAGCGGATGTCCGACGGCAGCACCCCCTGGACCACCACCCACCACTTGTCCAGCCGTGGGATGTAGAGCTTGGCGATGCCGGCGCCGGGACCGGGGACCGAGGCGGACGGTTGGAGGGTGACGGACGGTGCGACGGTCGGGTCGGCCCCGCCCCACGCCTGGTCGAGCTCGCGGCCCAGGGCACCCTGCCGGTCGTGGATGATCGCGGTGGTGCCCCAGATCTCGTACGCGGCGAAGAGCAGCACCACGAGCCCGAAGGTGATCAGCACCTCGCCGGCGCCGCGGACCACGGCCAGGACGGCCGTGACCGGCGTTGGCCTGGTCAGCTCCGAGTAGACGCTGCGGTAGCCCTCGTCGGTGCGCTGCGCGCGCAGCTTGACGATCCGCTCCCTCCAGCGGCGCTTCGGCGGGGTGGGCGGCGGGATCGCGTCGCGGATGACCGACATCAGCGTGGTCGAGTGCGCCTCGAGCGGGGGAGCGGAGGCGGCGACGGCCGCGCCGGCGTCGGCGTCGGCGGAGCCTTCGGCCGCAGTGCGCCCGGTGCTTCCCGTCCCGGTGGCGGCGGGCGCCGGCTCGGTGGGGGACGCGGCGGAGATGTGCCCGATGGGGATGACGGCGGTCGTGTCGGCGCCGCCGGCCGGGACGGCGGCGCGGGCGGTCGCGGGCGGCGGCGCGACCGGCGGTGGCTCCGGCCGGACCGCCGGGATGATCGCGGTGGGCGCCTCCACCTCGGTCTCCGCCGGCACCGGGGCCCGGGACCGGGCGGAGGCGGGCCCGGGGGCCGGGGCCGGGCCCGGCGACTCCTCCTCCGCCTCTGCGTCGTCCTCGAGCCGCGGCAGCAAGGTGGTCTCGTCCGGGTCGTAGGCGCGGTGCCGGCCCCGGCGCGCCGCCGCCGGCGGCGTCCTAGGTGTTCCGGGTGTCCCGGGCGGCGTCGCGCCAGGCTGGCGGCTCATCGCGGGCCTAGTCCGGCATCCGGGCGTGGCCCAGCGCGATCGAGCCCTGGTACGCCGGCAGCGTCACGTCCTTCTCCACCGTCACCTGGTAGCCGAGGCGGAACGCCTGGACCGCCTCCAGGAACAGCCGCACGCCTTCCGACGCGTCCAGCGCCCGGCGCAGGGCACCGGGGTCGCCGATCGCGGTAACCACGAACGGTGGCGAGTAGACCCGGCCATGCAGCAGCAGCGTGTTCCCGACGCAGCGTACCGCGCTTGTGGAGATCACCCGGACATTCATGATGGTCATCGCCTCGGCACCGCCGGCCCACAGCGCGTTGACCACCGCCTGCACGTCCTGCTGGTGGACCACGAGGTCGTCCGGGCGGGCACCGTTGGGGCGGGTGCCGTCGGCGCCACGCGGTGCGTCGTCCAGCCGGACGGTCAGCCCGGGGCCGTACACCGCGGTCAGGCCGGCCCCGGCCCGGATGGCGGCCGCGCGCTGCTGCTGCTGTGCGATCGGGGCGTCGGAGCCGGCGAGCGCGTCAGTCTGCGCCCCCACCTCCGCGCGCAGCCGGGCTGCCCGCGCCTCGGCGTCGGCCACCCGCTGCTCCTGCTCGTCGATCAGCTCGATCAGCCGGGGCCGGCGGTCCTCCCGCAGGTCCGTACCCTGGGCCGTGGTGGCGCTGGCGGTGAAGAGCAGGCCGGCGGCGGCCATGATGACCGGCACCCCCCACGACCAGCCCGACCGGCGCCGCAGGCTGGTCCGGGGCAGGAGCACCCGGGCCGCCCGGCGTAGCGCCTCCCGCCAGGAGGCGGCGCCGGACCCGTACTCCATGACCACTCCTCGCCTGCCGATATCGTGCTGGCGTGACTACGCTAGCTGGCGAACATTATCTAGCGTCGTCGAGCCGCCGACCCTCCCCGTGGAGACCACCGTGCCCAAGTCACATGTCCGGAAGAAGAAGGTCTACACGCCCCCGGCGGACATCCGCCCGCTGGCAGCCACCGCCGCGGCAGGCAAGAAGCCGAGCCCGATGTGGCTTCCGGTCACCGCCGTCGGGCTGATCGTGGCGGGCATCGCCTGGCTGGTGGTGTTCTACCTGTCCTCGGGGTCGTATCCGGTGCAGTCCTGGGGCTACTGGAACATCGGCATCGGCTTCGGGGCCATGATCGCGGCGCTCGCGCTGCTGACCCGCTGGCACTGACGCGGCCATCCACCATGGCTCCGCGGCCATGACCTTGAGGTGATCACGTCATCGACGGCCTGTTGCTGACCGCGCTGCCCCTGCTCGCCTTCCTGCTGCTCACCGCCGGCAACGCCTTCTTCGTGGCGGCTGAGTTCGCCCTGGTCACGGTGGATCGGGCCGAGATCGAGCGGCAGGTGGCCGAGGGCGACCGGATCGCGCGCACCGTGCGCCGCGCGCTGCGGGAGCTGTCCGTACAGCTCTCCGGCGCGCAGCTGGGGATCACGATCACCGCGCTGCTCACCGGCTACCTCGCCGAGCCGGCGCTGGCCCGGCTGCTCACCCCGGTCGTCGAGCCGGTGGCCGGCGGCGCCACCCGCGCCGTCATCCCGACGCTCGCGCTCGCCGTCGCCACGCTCTTCTCCATGCTCTTCGGCGAGCTGGTGCCGAAGAACGCCGCCCTGGCCCGCCCGATGCCGGCGGCGCGGGCCACGGCAGGGCCGCAGCTTCGCTTCACCCGTACGTTCGGCTGGCTCATCCGGGCGCTCAACAACTCGGCCAACTGGGTGGTGCGGCGGCTGGGCATCGAGCCCCAGGAGGAGCTGGCCTCGGCCCGCTCGCCGGAGGAGCTGGGCCTGCTGGCCGCGATCTCCGCCCAGGCCGGAGCGCTGCCTCGGGAGACCGCCCTGCTGCTGCAACGGACCATCCGTTTCGGCGACAAGCGCGCCGCCGAGGCCATGACGCCCCGGGTGGACGTGGTGGGGCTGCGGGCGGGCGCGACCATCGCCGAGCTCATCGAGACCGCGCGGGAGACCGGCCGCAGCCGGTTCCCCGTGTACGAGGAGACGGTCGACCTGGTCACGGGCGTGGTGTCGGTGAACGACGCGCTCGGCGTACCCCTGGCGCAGCGGGCGACCACGACGGTGGCCGCGGTCGCCCGCGAGCCCGTCTACGTGCCGGAGAGCCTGGACCTCGACCGGGTCCTGGAGACCCTGCACCGGGCGGGCGCCGACCTCGCCATCGTGGTCGACGAGTACGGCGGCACGGACGGCGTGGTGACCGTCGAGGACCTGGTGGAGGAGCTGGTCGGCGACATCGTCGACGAGCACGACCTGGCGCCCGGTCAGGCCTGGGCTGCGCCGGACCTGACCGCGCCCGACCTGACCGCGCTGGGCGGGGAGCACACGTTCCTGGTGGACGGGGTGCTGCGCGAGGACGAGCTGGCCGAGCTGACCGGCTTCCGCCTGCCCGAGGGGCCGTACGAGACGCTGGCCGGGTTCATCATGGCGCGCCTGGGCCACGTGCCGGTGGCCGGGGAGAGCGTGCAGGAGCACGGCTGGGAGTTCACCGTGGTCGAGGTGGACCGGCGCCGCATCGAGCAGGTGCGGGTGGTCCGGCCGGCGGGCCACGATGACTAACCTCCTCGTCACGCTCGTCCTGCTGCTCGGCAACGCGTTCTTTGTGGGCAGCGAGTTCGCGCTGATCGCCTCGCGGCGGACGATCATCGAGCCGCTCGCGACCACCTCCCGCCGCGCGGCCTGGGCGCTGCGGGGCATGAACCAGATCCCGCTGATGATCGCCGGGGCCCAGCTCGGCATCACCGTCTGCTCGCTCGGGCTGGGCGCGATCGCGGAGCCGGCCCTGGCACACCTGCTGGAGGTGCCCTTCCACGCGGCCGGCCTGCCCGAGCAGGCGCTGCACCCGGTCGCCTTCGTGCTCGCCCTGGGCATCATCGTGTTCCTGCACACGGTGATCGGCGAGATGGTGCCGAAGAACATCACGCTGGCCGGGCCGGAGGCGTCGGTGCTCCTGCTCGGCCCGCCCATGCTCGCCTTCTGCACGGCCACCAAGCCGCTGCTGCTGGCGATGCGGTGGCTGGCCCGGGTGATCCTGCGCATCTGGCGGATCGAGTCGACCGACGCGGTGAAGACGGTCTTCACCGCCGAGGAGCTGAGCGGGCTGGTGGCGCAGGCGCGCACCGAGGGGCTGCTCGACCCCGAGGAGCACGCCCGCATCACCGGTGCGCTCGCGCTCAACCAGCGCACGGCCGGCGACGCGCTGTGCCCGTGGGCCCGGGTCACCACGGTCACCGACGACGTGTCGCCGGCGACCCTCGAGGTGCTCGCCACCCGCACCGGCCGGTCCCGCTTTCCGGTGGTGGCCCGGCAGTCCCGGCGGGTGCTCGGCTTCATGCACGTCAAGGACGTGCTGGGCTACAGCGGCCCGCAGCGACGGGCGCCGATCCCGCAGGAGCTGGTCCGGCCGCTGCTCGTGGTGCCGCCAACCCGGACGCTGGGTGAGCTGCTCCTCGGGATGCGGCGGGAGGGGCGGCACATCGTGCTGGTCAGCGACGGGCGTGCCCCGTTGGGTATTGTCACGCTAGATGACGTATTGACTGCGGTCGTTGGCACTACGGTCAGTGACGTCACGAATGCGTAACGAAGATGCGCCATCCGGCGCTTGCCTTACGTACCGGACACTCCATATTGTTGTGCACCGTCCGATCCGGAAGTCGGCCTCTACCCCCACGGGGCCCCGGTCGGGCACCGCCGAGTCCTCTACAGCGAGCCGGGGAACCACTGTCCCACCGGGGTGAGTCCACGGGCCCCGGCCCGTGGTAGGGCGACCTTTCCGCCCGAACCCGTCAGCTAACCCGGTAGGCGGTCGTGGAGAGGGAGTGCCTCTGTCGTGGGCAACCGTAAACTTCTGCGGGCCCTTGGCGCGGTTCTGGTCGCCTTCACCGTCGCACTGCTGCCCGCCACCGTGGCGCGGGCCGAGCCGACGGTGGCGGAGATCGAGGCGCAGATCGATCAGATCTGGTCGAAGCTCGAGCCCGTCATCGAGCAGTACAACAACATCCACAGCCAGCTGGTGAAGAACCGGGCCAAGTCCGCCGAGCTGACCCGCAAGATCAGGCCGTTGCAGCTCCAGGTGGACCTGGCGCTCACCCAGGTCGGCAACATCGCCGCCCAGTACTACATGGGTGGCGGCCCCTCGACGCTCAACGCGATCCTCACCAGCGGCTCACCCACCACGCTCGCCGAGCAGCTCACCCTGCTGGACCAGCTGGCCAAGTCGAAGCAGCGGCAGATCGCCAACGTGACCACGGTGAAGGCGCGGTACGCCGCGGAGAGGCAGAAGCTCGACGAGCTCATCGCGTTGCAGGCCAAGCAGGACGCCGACCTCGCGGCCAAGAAGAAGCTCATCGAGACCGAGATGAGCCGCCTGCAGCGGCTGCGCATCCAGGCGTACGGCACGAGCACCGTGGGCGGGTCGCTGCGCATCGGCCCGTGCCCGGCCATCTACATCAGCGGCAAGGCCGGCATCGCGGTGAAGTTCGCCTGCGCGCAGATAGGCAAGCCCTACGTGTGGGGCGCGAACGGGCCCAGCTCGTACGACTGCTCGGGGCTCACCCAGCTCGCCTGGAAGCAGGCCGGTGTCTACCTGACCCACTACACCGGCGCCCAGTGGACCGAGGGCTACGCGGTGAGCCGCGCCAACGCCCGCCCCGGCGACCTGGTCTTCTTCTACAGCGACCTGCACCACATGGGCATGTACGTCGGCAAC
>DASSUC010000095.1:0-2281 GCA_035707405.1 Micromonosporaceae bacterium
ACGCGAGGACCATCCTGCTGGAGCAGAACTACCGCTCCACCCAGACCATCCTCACCGCCGCCAACCAGGTGATCGACCGCAACACCGAGCGCAAGCCCAAGCGGCTGTGGACCGACGCCGGCCTGGGCGAGCAGATCGTCGGGTACGTCGCCGACACCGAGCACGCCGAGGCGGACTGGGTGGCCCGCGAGATCGACCGGCTCGGCGACGACGGCCAGGCCCGCCCGGGCGACGTGGCGGTGTTCTACCGCACCAACGCCCAGTCCCGGGTCTTCGAGGAGGTGTTCATCCGGGTCGGGCTGCCCTACAAGGTGGTCGGCGGGGTGCGGTTCTACGAGCGCAAGGAGGTGCGCGACGCGCTGGCGTACCTGCGCGCCGTGGCCAACCCCGACGACACGGTGAGCCTGCGGCGCATCCTCAACACCCCACGGCGCGGCATCGGCGACCGGGCGCAGGCGTGCGTGGAGGCGCTGTCCGCCCGCGACCGCATCTCGTTCAGCGCGGCCCTGCGCCGGGCGGTGGACGCGCCGGGCATCTCGAGCCGGGCGGCGAACGCCATCGCCGACTTCGTAGCCCTGCTGGACGGGGTGCGCGAGCTGGCCGGGACCGCCGCGCCCGAGGAGGTGCTGGAGGCCGCGCTGCAACGCTCCGGCTACCTGGTCGAGCTGGAGGAGAGCCTGGACCCGCAGGACGCCGGCCGGGTGGAGAACCTCCAGGAGCTGGTCAGCGTGGCCCGCGAATATACGGAACGGGCGGCGAGCCTGGACGAGACCGCCACCCTCGCCGGCTTCCTGGAGCAGGTCGCCCTGGTCGCCGACGCGGACGAGGTGCCGGACGCGCCCGGCCTCGGGGAGCCGGATGCGGATGGGGCGGCAGACGGCGGGCAGCAGGGCGTGGTCACGCTGATGACCCTGCACACCGCCAAGGGGCTGGAGTTCCCGGTGGTCTTCCTGACCGGCCTGGAGGACGGGGTCTTCCCGCACCTGCGCTCGCTCGGCGACCGGCGCGAGCTGGAGGAGGAGCGCCGGCTCGCCTACGTCGGCATCACCCGGGCCCGGCAGCGGCTCTACATCTCGCGGGCGGTCACCCGGGGCGCCTGGGGGCAGCCGCAGTACAACCCCCCGTCGCGGTTCCTGGAGGAGCTGCCGCCGGACCTGGTCCGGTGGGAGCGCACCGAGGCCGCGTACACCTCCTGGTCGGGGGGTGGTGGCGGCGTCGGTGGCAAGACATCCGGGGGTACGCCGCGGGCCGCGCGCCTGGCCGAGCGGCTGGGCGTCCCGGTGACCGGGCTGACCACCGCCAGCGAGCTGAAGCAGGTGCCCACCCTGACGCCCGGTGACCGGGTCAACCACCAGCGGTACGGCATGGGCCGGGTGCTCGCCGTCGAGGGGTACGGCGCCCGGGCCCAGGC
Organism: Micromonosporaceae bacterium; assembly: GCA_035707405.1. Classification (GTDB taxonomy): domain Bacteria; phylum Actinomycetota; class Actinomycetes; order Mycobacteriales; family Micromonosporaceae; genus DASSUC01. The sequence continues at coordinate 1,412 of DASSUC010000095.1, forward strand.
CCAGGTCGACTTCGGCGACCAGGTGATCTGGATCGTGCTCCGGCACGCCCCCATCGACAAGCTCTGAGCCGGGGCCGTTCCTACCGTCGATGACGGATCTCCAACAGAGCGAGATCGCGGCACGTGCGGCGGCGTAGCTTCGCGACTGGAGCCGTAAGGCGATGGAGGTAGGGAATGAGCCAGGCGACATTCGGCCAGCAGCCGACCTATGCGAGCACGGACGACTTCGACATCGCCGTCAGTGAGGACAAGCGGGCATTCACGCTCACGTTCACCAACATGTTGGCGGCAGTCGATGCCGGCACGTTGCCGGAGCCGGTGGCGACGCGCACGTTCTCGTTCGTCATGCCGCTGGAGAGCGCCCCGGACACCGTACAGATATCGTTTGTCGTCAGCGGGTTCGCGCTTGCGTCCAAAGCTGCCAACGGGTACGCCGTGCTCAGTGTCAACGGCCGGACAGGCGTCCTGGAGTTTCCGTCAGGGACGGAGCAGGAGTTCGTGCTGGAGCTCGAGCTCGAGGCGGAGCCGACGTCCGAGTGCCGGATATCCCTCTTCCTCCTCGCCGAACGCGAGCTCGCGGACCCGTTGGCGGGGGCGACCGTCTCGGCCCTGAACATTGACGCTGACGTTCTACCCCGTCCGGTATGACGCTGCCCCCATCGGCGGGATCGCGGGCATCTCGTCCGGACGTCCCGCACGTACAAAAGCTCTCGGGTGTGGTGTGCCAGCAGGTGCCGCTGGGGAGGTCGCGTTGCCGGGGCGACGTCTGGCCGCCAACGAACAGGCGTGGTCCAACATCATGGACACGGAGGCTGCGGCGAAGCTGTTGGATGTCGACTGACCGCGGCTGTGCAGAGACCGGCCGGCCCG
>DASSUC010000096.1:0-9256 GCA_035707405.1 Micromonosporaceae bacterium
CCGTCAGCTTGCGCCGCACCAGAGCCAGCTCCTCTTGCAGGAACGCGACCTGTGTGGAGAGATCGTGGGCCTCTCGCTCCCACCGCGCGGCGCGAGCATCCGCGTCCTCGCTACGTGCCACGTCCCACCTCCCCGGGGGCTGATGTCGTGTGTCAACCCTAACTGCTGACCGCCGCCTCGTACCCCACCCGACACCGGCTCTACCGCATCGTTAACACAGAACCCCGTGGGGTACGGTCGATTGCGTGACTGAGCAGCAGCCGAGGCTACGGGTCTGGATTGACCAAGACCTATGCACCGGTGACGGTCTCTGCGTCCAGTACGCCCCCGAGGTGTTCGAGTTCGACGTGGACGGGCTGGCCTATGTCAAGGACGGCGACGGTGAGCTGCTCACCACCGCAGGCAGCCGTACGGACGTGCCCGAGCACCTGCGGCTGGAGGTCCTGGACGCGGCGCGCGAGTGCCCCGGCGAGTGCATCCACGTAAGGCCCGAGAACCAGCAGGACAGCTGACCGTCCTCGCCGGGCCAACGAGACCGCCGTCACTATGGTGAAATGCGTAATATTCACGATCATGAAGATGATGGCAAGTGCGGGACGCGGCGCCGCGCCGGCGGGCGCCGCTGTCCGCTATCCGGCATGTGCTTTAGATCATCGGTCGGCCGACCAGTGACGCGACCAACCCGGCAAACTCCTCCAACCGGCGGATCTGCCCCACACCGCCGTCGTCGATCGTCTTGCTGAACCGCAGCGCGTCGTGGCGCAGCGCCGGCCCCGCCTCCTCGGTCCCGAGCCCCTGGCCCGCCTCGTCGAGGGAGCCGAGCAGCAGGTAGACATCGACGCTGTCGACCCGCACCTGCCCGGTCGGCGCCCGGGTGAGCCGGCGCCGGCAGCCCACCTCGGTCACCGACGACAGTGGCACCACCCGCAGCGACGAGGTCATCGCCCCCGCCGGGCCTTCGCCGGGGGCCACGTCCTCACCGTGCCAGAGGACCAGCCGGGTGCCGTCGCAGACCACCACCTCCTGCCATACGCCGTTCACCTCGTTGACGAACCGCTCCAGGGTGAACCCCAGCACCGACGCCCCACGCAGCACGCCGCCGAGAGCCTGCAGCGCAACCTCCGGGTCACGCAGGTAGGCCCGGGCCGCCGTGTCCAGGTCCGGATAGGGCGACCAGTCCGGAAAGACGGGCAGCTCACCGCCTGCCGCCGGCGGATGGCTCACCGCAGCTCACCGCCGGAACCAGCCGCACCCGCGCCGTTTGCCGCGCTCACTCCTCGCGCCCGGGCAGAGCCATCATCGCCCGCGACTGCGGGGCTCGCTACGCTCACTCCTCGCGCCCGGGCGGCACCATCATCGCCCGCGACTGCGGGGCTCGCTACGCTCACTCCTCGCGCCCGGGCGGCGTAGGCGGCGGCGCCTTTGCTGGGCTTGCGGCGGCGTGGGGGGGCGACCACGCCGGGCGCCAGCCGGCGGGTGGTCACCAGGAACGCGGTGTGGGCGACCATCCGGTGGTCGGGACGGACCGCGAGCCCGTCCGCGTGCCAGTCCCGCACCAGCGTCTCCCAGGCCCGCGGCTCGGTGAAGCCACCGCGGGCCCGCACCCCTTCGACCAGCTCCGACAGCTGCGGCGTGGTCGCCACATAGCCGACCAGGACCCCGCCGGGTACGAGCGCCCGCGCCACCAGGTCGAGCAGCTCCCACGGTGCGAGCAGGTCCAGCACGATCCGGTCGAACCCGGTCTCGGCGCACTCGGCGACATCGCCGACCCGCAGCTGCCACGCCGGGTGCGGCCCGCCGAAGAACGCCTCCACGTTGCGTCGGGCGATCGCGGCGAAGTCGGGCCGGACCTCGTACGACACCACCTCGCCGTCGACCCCGGTCGCCCGCAGCAGCCAGCAGGCCAGCGCGCCCGAACCGGCACCGGCCTCGAGCACCCGGGAGCCGGGGAAGACGTCGCCCATCGCGATGATCTGCGCGGCGTCCTTCGGGTAGACCACCTGGGCACCGCGCGGCATGCCGAGCACGTAGTCGGCGAGCAGCGGGCGCAGCGCCAGGTACGCCGTACCCCCGGTGGAGCTGACGACGCTGCCGTCCGGTGCGCCGATGAGGGCGTCGTGGGCGAGCGCACCGCGATGGGTGTGGAACTCCTTGCCGGGCTCCAGCACGATCGTGTGCATCCGACCCTTCGGATCGGTCAGCTGCACCCGGTCGCCGGCCTGGAACGCGCCGCGGCGGGCGAGAACGGGGCTCACCACCACACCCTTCGTCCACCGAAGCCAGGGGTCGGGTAGCTCCAACCATATATGCACATTTCTGATATGTCCTCTATCGACATGGCCGCACCGGACCAAGATCACGATCGCATACGTCAGATGTGCAGTCGCACTGCACATCCGCTGCGACAATCGCGATCTTGAGAAGGTGGGGATGGTGGGACGAGGCGGGCCGGGACCGTCGGGCGCGCCACCAGAGCGGTTGACCAGTCGGCCTACGGGTGGTGGTCCCGCTACCTGGCCGACTCTCTGTCCCGGTCACCGGGCGGGCCCTCGGGACTCGAGCAGCCGAGCCAGGTCGGCCAGGCGCAGGACGCCGACCACGTCCTCGCCAGAGGTGACCAGGTAGTCGCTGCTGGGGTGGGCGCGGACCGCCTCGATCACCGCCTCGCCCGCCAGCTCGATCGGGATCGCTCCCATGCCGGCCACGTTGGCGGCGACCGAGTCCACCGGCACCCAGGGGCGGCGGTCGGCCGGCACCGCAGCGGCAGCCGCCGCGTTGACCAGGGCGACCAGGCGTCCGGCCGAGTCGGCCACGCCCAGCGCCGCATTGCTGCGGCCCTCCTCGGCCGCGCGTCGCTGCGCCTCGGCCAGCGGCGTGCCGGTGGGCACCGGGAACACCGGCCGGGTCAGCTGGCGCAGGTCGATCAGCGGGAACCGGGAGCTGATCCGGGCCAGCCGGATCGCCGCGCTCGCGCCCTGCCACAACGTGAACGCCACCAGCAGCATGAACAGCATGCCGAACGGCGCCAGGCTGGCCGCGGCGTAGAGCAGGACCGCCAGGGCGAGGAAGGCGGCCGCGACCACCCGGCCGACCCAGCCGGCCACCCGCGTGCCGAGGTGGCGGTCGCGGCTGAGCGCCCACACCGCCGCGCGCAGCGCGCGTCCGCCGTCCAGCGGCAGTCCGGGCAGCACGTTGAACACGGCCACCAGGATGTTGCTGACCGCCAGCTGGAACGCCAGCTCGTTGGCGAGGGTGTCGCCCGGCAGCACCGCCGCGGCTCCGGCTGCGGCCACCCCGAGCACCAGGGACACCGCCGGGCCGGAGAGGGCGACGACCAGCTCCACGCCCGGGCGCGGCGCCTCGCCCTCCATCTCGGTGTAGCCACCGAGCAGCTCCAGCGTGATGCCGCGGACCCGCACGCCGAACCAGCGGGCGGTCACCGCATGACCCAGCTCGTGCAGCAGCACCGAGAAGACCAGGCACAGCACGAAGAGGAAGCCGAATGCGTACGCCGCCTCGGCCGGCAGGCCGCGCGAGCGCTGGACCAGCTGGCCGTAGCTGACGGTGACCAGCAGCGCCAGCAGCAGCCACGAGGCGTGCAGAAAGACCGGCACGCCCAGCACCCGACCCAGCGGTACGCCGGGCCGGCGGGGTGCGCGGGACCCGCTCTGGCGATCAGCCACGCCTCGATGCTACGGACCCGCCACCGTCCCGGATGTCGTACCCGTCACCTAGCCTCGTGGCATGACGGTGGAGCTGTCCCAGGAGACAGGGCCGAGGCTGCCTACGCTCTCGCCCTCCCGTGCGGCGGACTTCAAGACCTGCCCGCTGCTCTACCGTTTCCGCACCATCGACAAGCTGCCCGAGCAGCGCTCGGTGGACCAGGTGCGCGGCACGCTGGTGCACGCGGTGCTGGAGCGGCTGTTCGACCTGCCTGCCCCGCAGCGGACCCCACCGGCAGCGGCCGACCTGGTGGGGCCGGCGTGGGACCGGCTCGCCGAGGCCGAGCCCGACCTGGCCACCGTGTTCGAGGCCGGGGAGCAGACCGAGCTGCTCACCTCCGCCAGGGAGCTGCTGGACGGCTACTTCGCGGTGGAGGACCCGCGACGCATCGAGCCGACACAGCGCGAGCACCTGGTCGAGACGACGGTCGACGGCCAGCTGGTCATCCGCGGTTACGTGGACCGGCTCGACGTATCCCCGGCCGGTGAGCTCCGGGTCGTGGACTACAAGTCCGGCGGCGCGCCGCGTGAGGCGTTCGAGGCGCAGGCCCTGTTCCAGCTGAAGTTCTACGCCCTGGTGCTGTGGCGGGTGCACGGGGTGGTGCCGCGGGTGCTGCGCCTGCTCTACCTCAAGGACGCGGAGGTGTGCGACTACACCCCAGGCGCCGATGAGCTGGTGCGGTTCGAGCGCACTCTGCTCGCACTGTGGCGGGCCATCGAGCGGTCGGCGCAGACCCGTGACTTCCGTCCCCGGCCCAGCCGGCTGTGCGGCTGGTGCGCGCACCAGGCGCACTGCCCCGCGTTCGGCGGCACCCCGCCGCCGTTCCCCGAGCATCCGGCCGGGTCCGCCGACCTGGCCGCGTCCGACCACCTGGCTGAGCCAGCGGCGGTGCCGGTCAGGCTCAGCGCCGTTGATGAGTAGCGCATCCACCGCCGGGTGGAGCCGGGTTGCCGCCTGGAGTGAGGATTGGCGGCCCGGTCCGCGTTACCGTCGCTGCATGACCGGCGAGCCGCGGAGAAGCGGCAGGCCAACCGCGGATGGCAGGCCCGGGGTGGCCAGCGGGCAACGGCCGGCGGCCGGCGGCCGGCGGGCAGCAGGTGGCAGCGGACGGGCGGCAGGTGGCGGGTCCTGGCTGGCCGAGACGCTGCGGCGCCGGCCGCTGCTCGCCGACACCCTGCTGGCGCTCGCTGTGTACGCGGTCGGGGCGCTGCTGTGGCTGACAGGCCCTCCCGAGCTGTGGCCGCGGTCCTCGCCGGCGGCCCTGGTCTGGAGCGCCGTGGGCATGGCGTCGGTGGTGGTCCGGCGGCGCTGGCTCTGGCCGGCCTGCGTGCTGCTGTCCGTGCATGCGCTGGTGCCCCTGGCCTTCGAGCAGCTGGGCAGCGAGGAGCTGGCGCTGCTGGTCCTGACCTACACCGCGGCCGCCCGGCTGCCAGCGCGCCAGGCGGTGCTGGCCACGCTGCTGATGTGGGTGCCGCTGCTGACCGCTGCGGTGCTGCTCGCCAGCGTTGCCCGCGGGCGGTCAGGCGTCGCCTCGGGCTACCTGGTCACCTTCAACGCGCTGGTCGCGCTGGTCTGCTTCCTGGTCGGCCGGACCGTGCGCAACCAGCGGGCGTACGCGGCGGCGCTGCGGCTACGGGCACGCACGGCAGAGGAGCACCTGCGCTCGCGCGCCGAGCAGGCGGTCGCCGAGGAGCGCCGGCGCATCGCCCGGGAGCTGCATGACGTCGTCGCCCATCACGTCAGCGTGATGGGCGTGCTCGCCACCGGGGCGCGCCGGGTGCTGCGCCGCGACCCGGACGCGGCCGACGAGGCGCTCACCACGATCGAGGAGACCGGCCGCACCACCCTGCGCGAGCTGCGTCGCCTGCTGTCCGTGCTGCGCACCGAGGCCGAGCCGGCGGCTGAGCTGGCCCCCCAGCCCGGGCTCGGTGCCATCACCGCGCTGGCGGAGCAGGTCCGCGAGGCCGGGCTGCCGGTGACGCTGCGGATCCAGGGCGACCCCGGGCCGCTGGACCCGGGCGTGGCGCTGACCGTCTACCGCATCGTGCAGGAGGCGCTGACCAACACCCTCAAGCACGCTGGCGCGGCAACCGCCGAGGTGCGGCTCGGCGTCGCCGACGGCCGCCTGACACTGGAGGTGTGCGACACCGGGCACGGGCCCCGGCCGGACGGGCAGCAGGTCGGCCACGGGCTGCTCGGCATGCGGGAGCGGGTCGCCCTCTACGGCGGCACGCTGCGCACCGGGCCCCGCCCCGGCGGCGGGTTCCGGGTGACCGCGACGATCCCGGCCGACCAGCTCGACAGCGCGGCGGCGGGCGGGTGAGCCGGTGACCCACCGCCCCGTCCGCGTCCTGCTCGCCGATGACCAGCCGCTGCTGCGGACCGGCTTCCGGATGGTCCTCGGCGCCGAGGACGACCTCGACGTGGTCGGTGAGGCCGGGGACGGCGTCGAGGCGGTGGACCTCGCCCGGCGCCTGCTGCCGGACGTGGTGCTGATGGACATCCGGATGCCGCGCATGGACGGGGTCGCGGCCACCCGCGCGATCGTGGACGCCCGGCTGCCGGTACGGGTGCTGATCCTCACCACGTTCGACCTCGACGAGTACGTAGTCGGCGCGCTACGGGCCGGGGCGAGCGGGTTCCTGGCCAAGGACGTCCCCGCCGACGACCTGGTCACCGCGATCCGCACGGTGGCCGCGGGCGAGGCGGTGGTGGCCCCGCGCATCCTCAAGCGCCTGCTCGACCAGTTCGCCGGGACCCTGCCCGACCCGAACGCCACCGCCTCGCGCACCCTGGACGTGCTCACCGAGCGGGAGCGTGAGGTGCTCACCCAGGTGGCGCGCGGGCTGTCCAACGCGGAGATCGCCCGTGCGCTGTCGGTGAGCGAGGCCACCATCAAGACGCACGTCGGGCACGTGCTGACCAAGCTCGGGCTGCGCGACCGGGTGCAGGCGGTCGTCCTGGCGTACGAGACCGGGCTGGTGCGGCCCGGTGCCTGAGATGGAGCGGGCGTACGGCGTCAGGGCCAACCCTGACCGGGGGTAGGGGCGCTCCCCCAGCCCAAGATGGGCGGCCGGATCCGACCGCCGGCCGACGCCCGGGCTGGCGCGCGCCGGAGACGATGGGAGTCGCCGGCGGGGCTGCCCGGCCGGTCGGAGAGAAGGAGGACTTCGGTGACGACGGTAGCGCCGTCCGCCGCTCGCGCGGTGGACGTGTGGAAGGTGTACGGCGCGGGTGAGGCCCAGGTGGCCGCCTTGCGGGGGGTCAGCGTCGAGCTCGGCCGCGGCCAGTTCACCGCCATCATGGGCCCCTCCGGCTCCGGCAAGTCCACGCTCATGCACTGCCTGGCCGGCCTGGACACGGTCACCCGCGGCGAGGTCCACATCGGTGACACGCCTCTGACCGGTCTCGGCGACACGAAGCTGACGCGGCTGCGGCGCGACGCGGTCGGCTTCGTCTTCCAGCAGTTCAACCTGCTGCCCACGCTCAGCGCCAAGGAGAACATCCTGCTGCCGCTGGCGATCGCCGGGCGCAAGCCGGACCAGGAGTGGTTCGACCTGGTCATCGACACGATCGGCCTGCGCGACCGGCTCGGGCACCGCCCGGCCCAGCTCTCCGGCGGGCAGCAGCAGCGGGTGGCCTGTGCCCGCGCGCTGGTCACCCGGCCACAGGTGGTCTTCGCCGACGAGCCGACCGGCAACCTCGACTCCCGCTCCGGGGCGGAGGTGCTCGGCTTCCTGCGCCGCTCGGTCCGCGACTTCGGCCAGACCGTGGTGATGGTGACGCACGACCCGAACGCCGCCTCGTACGCCGACCGGGTGGTCTTCCTCGCCGACGGCCAAGTGGTGGCCGAGCTCGCCGACCCCACCGCCGAGACGGTCCTGGACACCATGAAGCGGCTCGACGTGCTGCACCCCGCGGCGGTGGCGTGATGCTGCGCGCCACCCTGTCCAGCCTGCTCGCCCGCAAGCTGCGCCTGGTCCTGTCGGGCCTTGCGGTCGTGCTGGGCGTGATGTTCGTCTCCGGCGCGTTCGTGCTCACCGACACGCTGGGGCGCAGCTTCGACGGCATCTTCTCCACCGTCTACTCGGCCACCGACGTGGAGGTCAGCGGCGAGCCGAAGGTGGCGCTCGCGGAGACCGAGGGCGAGCAGGTGCTCCCCAACATGCCCGCGGACGTGGTCGAGCGGGTCAGGTCGGTGCCGGGCGTCGCCGACGCGACCGGCGTCGCATCGGCCGACGGCGCCCGGGTGATCGGCGCCAACGGCAAGGTCGTCACCTCGTTCGGGCCGCCCCGGCTCGGCCTGAACTGGACCGGCGAGTCGCAGCTCGTGCAGCTGCGCGAGGGGCGCGGCCCGGCCGCGCCGGACGAGATCGCGGTCAACGCGGCGCTGGCCAGGGCGGCGGGCATCAAGGTGGGCGACCGCGTCGGCGTGCTGACCCTCCAGCCCAAGCGCACCTTCACGCTGGTCGGCATCTTCGGCTACAGCCAGGGCCGGGACACGATCGGCGGGGTGCAGACCGTGGCGTTCACCACACCGGTGGCCCAGGAGCTGATGCTCGGCGAGCCCAACGTCTTCACCAGCGTCGAGGTGCGCGCCGCCGACGGCGTCACCCCGGAGCAGGTACGCGACCGGGTCGCCGCCGCCCTCGGCAATGGCTACGTGGTCAAGACCGGCACCGAGCTGGCCGCCCAGTCCAGCGCCGAGTTCAAGGAGGCGCTGAGGTTCTTCAACTACGTCCTGCTCGGCTTCGCCGGGGTGGCGCTGTTCGTCGGCGTCTTCCTCATCCTCAACACGTTCTCGATCATCGTGGCGCAGCGCACCCGCGAGCTGGCCCTGATGCGCGCGATCGGTGCGGGCAGGCGCCAGATGGTCGGCTCGGTGCTGCTGGAGGCGCTCCTCATCGGCCTGCTCGCCTCGGTGCTGGGCCTGGCTGCCGGCGTCGGCGTGGGCGCGTTGCTGGCCTGGGCCCTCGGCCAGTTCAGCGGCGGGCTGGAGCTGGTCGGCGTCGGGGTGCCGGCGGCGGCGGTGGTCTCGGCGTTCGCCGTGGGCCTGCTGGTGACCGTCGTCGCGGCGCTGCTGCCGGCGGTTCGCGCCTCGCGGGTCGCCCCGGTGGCCGCGATGCACGACGCCGCCACCCCGGACCGGCCGCTGACCCGGGTCACCGTGGCCGGCACCGCGGTGCTGGCCGCCGGTGGGGCAGCCCTGGGCCTCGGCCTGTCCGGCAACGCCGGGGACGCAACACTGTGGACGGTGCTCGCCGGTGTGCTCGTCTCCTTCGTCGGCGTCGCGCTGCTCACCCCGGTGCTGGCCCGCCCGGTGGTCTCCGTGCTCGGCCGGCTTTTCTCCTGGTCGGTGCCGGGCAAGCTGGGCCGGCTCAACTCCGGCCGTAACCCGCGCCGCACCGCGATCACCGCCGCCGCCCTGATGGTCGGCATCGCCCTGGTCACCGGGGTCAGCGTGATCCTGTCCTCGGTGACGAAGAGCTTCGACAAGCTGGCCCGCGACTCCGTACAGGCGGAGATCTTCGTG
>DASSUC010000097.1:0-2284 GCA_035707405.1 Micromonosporaceae bacterium
CACGCAGTTCCGGTGGAGCCCGGAGCAGGACCTGATCCGGGAGCTGGACCGGCTCTCCCAGAAGCTGTCGCTGACCGACCTGGCCGAGGCCGACCCGGGCCGGCTCGGCGGCCACATGCGGTGCGGCAGGGGCCGGGTGGACGGCAGTGCGGTGTCGGTGTGCGGCTGGGCGGACCACGGCAGCATGGCGGTCGGCACCTTCCCCGGCCGCGACGTCCAGGACAGCGCGGAGCTGCTGCGGACCCTGCGCGCGGCACTCATCAACCGCGGCTAGCCGCCTCCTCCGCCCGGCGGGGGGCGTACCGGCCGACGTACTCCTGGCCGGTCAGCTTCTGGATCTCGCGCATCAGCCGCTCGGTGATCTCGCGCAGTGCCCGTGAGGTCGGGCGTTGACCCCGCCACGGCGACAGGTCCAGCGGCGGGCCCAGCCGGACCTCGACCCCGGAGGCGACCCGGGGCGCTCGCGCGCCGATCGGGTGGATCCGGTCGGTGCCGACCAGCCCGACCGGTACGACGGCCGCCCCGGTCTCCAGAGCCAGCCGGGCGACACCCGGGCGGCCGCGGTAGAGCCGCCCATCCGGGGAGCGGGTGCCCTCCGGATGGATGCCGAGCGCCTCCCCGGCCCGCAGCACCGGCATCGCGGCGTCGAGCGCCATCAGGCTGGCCCGGCCGCCGGAGCGGTCCACCGGGATCTGGTTGAGCCCGGTGAGCACCGTGCGCACGACCGCTCCGGCCAGGCCGGGACGGACGAAGTAGTCGTCCTTGGCGAGGAAGTAGAGCGGTCGCGAGGTCACCGCGCCCATCAGCGGCGAGTCGACCATGGACAGGTGGTTGCTGGCGAGGATCGCCGGCCCGGTCGGCGGCACGTGCTCCAGTCCGGTGACCCTGGGCCGCCAGGCGAGGCGCATCAGCGGCGCCACGGTCAGCTTGCTGAAGGCGTACAACGCGGACACGCGGCCTCCGATCCGACGGCGGTCGCTGCACCATAACCGGCGCGTCGCAGGTCGCGACCTGCTGGTCAGGCAGGCGAGAGATTCGTCACCACGCCCCGTGCACGTCGCGACACGGGCCGCTCACCGCGACACGGCCCGTACGCTGACCCGCACCTCCTCGCCGTCGCCGACCTCCCCACCGAACCCGCCACCGGTGAGCGCGCCCTCACCCACCGGCCCCAGCTCGACCGACTCGGCCAGGGTCTCCGCGGCCAGGAACTCCCGGTGCGCCTCGACCGCGGCGGCCACCGCCGCCGAGCCCGCCACGACGAGCGTGACCCGGTCGGTCACCGCCAGGTCCGCCTCCCGCCGGGCCTGCTGCACCACGCGGACGACATCCCGGGCCAGCCCCTCGGCGGCCAGCGCCGGCGTGACCGTGGTGTCGAGCACCGCCACCCCTTCGCCGCCGGGCAGCGGCGCCGAGTGCTCGGCGTCCGCGGCGACCAGGCGCAGCTCGTACTCGCCCTCCTCGAGGGCGACCCCGGCGGCGACCGGCCGGCCGTCGACGAGCGACCACTGGCCCGCCTTGACCGCGCGGATCACCTGCTGCACCGCGCCGCCCACCCTCGGGCCGAGGGTCCGCGGCACCACGGTGAGCACCTGCTCGCAGTAGCCGCCCAGATCCTCGGTGAACCGCACCTCCTTGACGTTCACCTCGTCGGTGACCAGGTCGGCGAAGGGCGCCAGCGCCTCCGCCCCGGGCGCGGCCACGGTCAGCGCCGGCAGCGGCAGGCGTACCCGCAGCCCCCGCGCCTTGCGCAGGGACAGCGCCGCCGAGCAGACCTCCCGCACCCGGTCCATGGTGGACACCAGCTCCGGGTCGGCCGGCAGGTCCGCCACCGAGGGCCAGTCGGTCAGGTGCACCGACCGCTCGCCGGTGAGCCCGCGCCAGACCTCCTCGGCGGTCATCGGCGCCAGCGGCGTCACCACCCGGCACAGCGTCTCCAGCACCGTCCACAGGGTGTCGAACGCGTCCGCGTCCCCGCTCCAGAACCGGTCCCGGGACCGGCGTACGTACCAGTTCGTCAGGGCGTCCAGGTAGGACCGCACGCTGGCGCAGGCGCCGGAGATGTCGTACCCGTCCATCCGGGCCGTCACGTCCTCGACCAGCGCCCGCGTCTTGGCCAGCACGTAGCGGTCCAGCAGGTGCACGCTGTCCACCCGCCGCCGCGCGTCGTAGCCCTCGGCGTTGGCGTAGAGGCCGAAGAAGTACCAGACGTTCCACAGCGGCAGCAGCACCTGGCGCACGGTGTCGCGGATGCCCGCCTCGGTCACCGACATGTCGCCGCCGC